>NZ_KV787371.1:1466-101044 GCF_001807075.1 Corynebacterium sp. HMSC14B06
TGGAAATGTTCACGCAGATAAGCCATACCGGGCACGGTGACCGCGCCCCGTGAGGGGGACACCATCACGGTAACGGATCGAACGGCGTCCGTGAATTCGCACCTCAACAACGCCTGCAACTTAGACACTTTTTCACCGGCTCCTTGTGCGGGATTGGCTTACTTTTCTTGAAGTTTTAAACCTAAATCGGCACTCTTCAGAAGTTGTAACTAAACCGAACGTTCGTTACAGTTACTGGAATGACAGGTACCGACCACGCCGCTTCCACGAGGGCTAATCCGCCCACTTCAGTCACCCACAGGTGGATCTTCCTCGCTATCATCAGCGCCGGCCTACTACTCATCGGCATAGATAACTCGGTGCTCTACACTGCTCTGCCGGTTCTGCGCGAGCAGCTCCACACAACCGAGTTGGAGGGCCTGTGGATCATCAACGCCTACCCACTGGTAATCTCCGCACTCCTCCTCGGCACAGGCACCCTGGGCGACCGCATCGGTCACCGCAAGATGTTTCTTGTGGGCCTGACAATTTTTGGCTTCTCATCCCTGGCCGCAGCCTTTGCGCCGCACGCCTGGGCGCTGGTCATCGCTCGCGGCTGTCTAGGACTGGGCGCCGCGACCATGATGCCGGCAACCCTCGCTTTGCTACGTGAGACCTTCCACCACCCTCGTGAACTTGCCACGGCTATTGGCATTTGGTCAGCCACAGCAACACTGGGTGCCGCTGCTGGCCCCGTCGTCGGCGGTTTCCTGTTGGAGCACTTTTGGTGGGGCTCAATCTTCCTTATCAACATCCCTGTCGTAGTTTTCGCAATCATTGGCACGCTGATTTTCGCTCCACCAAATCAGCCCAACCCAGCCAAACACTGGGACTTCCTCACCAGCCTCTACGCGATGCTGGCCATGCTGGGCCTGGTTTCACTCATCAAGGAACTCGCCGGCCATCGCTCCTCCACCGTCATCGTCGCAGCTATCGCCTGTGGGCTAGTGGGCGCGGCACTGTTTCAGCGTCGTCAGGCACGTCTTACCGAACCCCTCATCGACTTTTCGGTCTTCCGTTCGCCGATGTTTTCCGGTGGCGTGCTGGCAGCAGCGCTTGCCATGTTTGTCCTGGCAGGCGCCGAATTGATGACGACGCAGCGCTTCCAGATTTCCGTCGGATACACACCACTCGACGCGGGCTTGCTAGTTGCCACCGCGGCACTGGCATCCTTGCCAGTTGGTGTCATCGGCGGCATGGTGCTCCATCGAGTGGGTTTCCGCACACTCATCACCGGCGGCTTCCTCCTCAACGCCGTCGGACTGGCAGGCATGTACTACGGCGTTTCCTCGGGCAATTTCTCGCTCATGATCGCGGGATTGATACTGCTCGGCGCGGGCGCAGGTTCTGTGATGTCGGTGTCGTCGACTGCGATAATCGGCTCAGCGCCGAGGTCAAAGGCAGGTATGGCGGCGGCGATGGAATCCGTGTCCTACGAATTCGGCACACTGATTACCGTCGCAATCACAGGCAGTCTCCTGCCTATGTTCTACACCCTGTTTACGCCTGTCGACGCCAGCATCTCACTCACCGATGCACTTCACACGCCAGCGCTTAACGACGGCGCCCGCGCCGGCCTCGACAGTTCCTACCTGGCCATTTTGATTATCCTGGCTGTCGTTGCTGTCATTGCAGCGATTGCGACTGCGGTGGCATTCCGCGGCAACCCGAAGGAGACTGAATATGCGCACGAGTAAGCGCACTGCCATCCTCGACACAATCGTTGAGATTATCGAGACAAGCGGTTTTTCCGAGGTCACCTACGAAAATGTTGCAACTCAATGCGGAATGAGTAAATCAGGATTGATTTACCACTTCCCCTCCCGCGAAGACATGATCCGCAGCGTCCATGAGCACATGGCGCAGTTATGGGAGGAGGAGCTTATCGAAGCCGCAGGTGGGCCCGCAGAGGAGGTATCCCCCGCCAACCGCCTACGCGCAAACCTCCAGGTCTCGCTGGATACGGCAACGAGGGCCGAGCTACTCATGTCCATCGACTCTGCCGCCGACCCGGAGCTGCGCGAGATTTGGACGCGCCTTTTGCGCCGGTGGAATCCGCCGGTAGAACGGATTGCCACCGACCAGGATGCCTGCATGGCCTACGTTGTCCAAATGATTTCCGATGGCCTCTGGGCTAACGACTACCTCAACGGCAATCAGCTCACGAAAGCGCAGCGCAAGGCAATCGCCGAAGCCGCGGCAAAGCTAATTCCAGAGTCGATGGAGTAGCCAGCTCTAGACGCCCTTGCGCTGAACGTCCTTGAGCTCGGAGTCAGTGGCCAGGCCGTAGTTAGCACCCGCATAGACGGCCTTTGCTCGACTCGTTCCGGCGAGCACATACTCGCTAAAGGACAGCACCATCGAGCCGAGCACATTCTTGGACGGATCATCCAGGTAGGTGCCGTGGTAGGAACCGGTGACTACCGCTTCCCAGGCAGGCCCTGCAGCATCGCGGTAACCACGTCGATCTGCATCAAAAGGAACGATGTCCTCGTGTTCCGCAATGGCAACTAGGCTCGGAATCTCCGGCGGGGTGGAGATTAACCCAGCGTCGGAAGGCCCTGGGTTGATGGCAACCAGACCGCGGGTGACCATATCGATACCCGCAGCCTGGAAGGCCTTATCCATCCTGTTGTTCAGGAAGATTGCGGAGCCACCACCTGCAGAGTGCCCGACCAGCATCGTGCGGGAGAAATCGATCTTGCCTGCAAGTGGCGTGGACTCGTCCTCATTGGCCGCTGCGGCCACGGAGGCTGCCAGCACCATCTGCGGCGCGAACCAGTTAGTGAAGTTGTAGCCAAGAGCCACGACATATCCGTGGCTTGCATAGAGTCGCGCTTGCGCGTCGTACATACCTGGCTCAGTACCAATGCCAGGGCTCAGAACCATCAGCGGCGCGGACTCCATGGAGTCGATATCCGCCGGGTAAATGAGCTGCGCGCCAACTGGGGAGGCGTTAGCCGATTCCGGCAACACGTCATAGCAGCCGGTGGTGCCGTGGAGACCGTGGAGGTCCCGCAGTACGCGGTTGTAGATGGTGTAGACGACACCATCACATGGCATTGCTTCACGGGTTGCGGCAACTGGGTGGGAGCCCATCGCTCCGAACTCCTTGCGCAGGTACCCCGCCTCTGGGGCGAACGGCTCGGTGATATAGCCACTTTCACCACCGGAGATGGCGCGGTTCACGCCACCCATAACATCCACCAGACCACCGCCAATTTTGTCCACGGTTTCCGAGTTCTGGTAGTCAACAGTGCTTTCACGTGCAGTGATGTCCGGCAGCTGGCCAATGCGCGGTGCCGCCTGCGCTGGCGCCTGTCCGCCGAGAACCACACCAGCTGCGAGCGAGAGAGCAACCACCTTCGAGAACGTGCGCGCCCGCCCTTGACGGGATGCCGACACGGGCTTTCCGTCCGTCTTTAGTGAACCAATCATCGTTTTCCTTAACTCTTGCCAAGAACCTAGGAATACGAATTTACCTAATACGTAAATACATACGTAAAGACAGAAATAGCCTCCCCCATCTTTCACCCCTCAAACAATCATTCAGAGCGCTGAAAATGTTCACTCTCGCCCAAAATTAACACCATCACCCCCATTTCCTACCCCCTTTCCAAGAGTCCGTAGATTCAGAAAACCCACCTCACCACCGTTACCCACATATTTTTATTACCTTTTTCCACAAACGCCTCCGCTGCCTCCCCACCAGCGCATACCTTATTGACACCAAGGAGAAAGTGGCCACGCCCACACTCACTGTTAACCGACAACCGAGTGCGCATGGCCCTTAATAAAACCCCCGAACAGAAAAGAACTCCCACAATGAGAATCGGCATCCCTTTAGAACCCGATCCCCAGCAAACAATTGTGGCTGCGACCCCGGAGACCGTCGGCAAACTCGTCAAGCTTGGCTACGAGGTCGCCGTGCAGGCTGACGCCGGCCTGGCTGCTAAGTTCACCGACGCGGACTACGAATCCGCCGGTGCCACCATTGTCGACGAGTCTGTCTGGCACAGCGATATCGTCGTAACGCTCGACACTCCGCCGGAGCAGTTCCGTGCACTGCTTAACGACGGTGCCATGCTGATCAGCCGACTTGCGCCAGGCCGAAACGAAGAACTGGTCGAAGAGCTCGCGCAACGCAACATCACCGCCCTTGCTATGGATGCAGTTCCCCGCATTTCCAGGGCACAGTCGATGGACGTACTGTCGTCGATGGCCAACATCGGCGGCTACCGCGCAGTAGTCGAAGCGGCTTCTGCATATGGTCGCCTTTTCACTGGTCAGGTGACTGCCGCAGGAAAGATGCCACCAGCTACCGTTTACGTCATCGGCGCTGGTGTCGGCGGACTTGCGGCGATCGGTACGGCCAACTCTATGGGCGCGGTTGTTAAGGCAACAGACCTGCGCCCTGAAGCCGGTGAACAGGTCGAATCGATGGGTGCAGAGTTCATCCCGATTCCGGCCGCCACCGAGAAGTCCGAAGATGGCTACGCCAAGGAAATGACCAATGATCAGGCTGCCGCTGCCGCGAAGCTCTACTCCGAGCAGTCCGCGCAGGCTGACATTGTCATTACCACCGCGAATATCCCTGGCCGTCGCTCTCCACTGCTGCTGACTGCTGCCGATGTTGCAGCTATGAAGCCAGGCAGCGTCATCGTCGACATGGCTGCCGCCGGTGGCGGCAACTGCGAGATGACCGTTCCAGGCAAGACCATTGTCACTGACAACGGTGTGACCGTCATCGGTTACACCGACCTTGCAGGACGTCTGCCCGCGCAGGCATCGTCGCTGTACGGCCAGAACATTTTCAACCTGTTCAAGCTGATCACGCCGGAAAAGGATGGCTCTCCAGTTCTCAATCTCGAGGACGAGATTATCCGTGGCATCACGGTGACAAAGGCTCGCTCACAAAATGGCGCCGGCGCTACCGGAGCTGAGATTCTCTGGCCACCACCGCCAATCAAGGTCGCTGTCACCCCTGCTGCCCCACTGCAGGAGCAGCAGGCTCACCAGGCCGCATTAGAAGAGAATGCGCCGGAGAAGGTTTCCTTCATGGGATCTGGCCTGGGCTCGAAGATTGCTCTGGGCCTGACGGCACTGCTGGCAATTGTGGTTATGCTCAGCGCACCGCACAGCGTGAGCGCCAACTTCATGGTTCTCACCTTGGCTATCGTGCTTGGCTTCTACGTAATCTCCGCGGTCACGCCGCGCCTACACACACCGCTGATGTCTGAGACCAACGCGATTTCCGGCATTGTTCTGGTGGGTGCGATTCTCCAGGTGGGAAGCTCCAACCTGCTGGTTTCCGGTCTCGCGTTCGCGGCCATCGTGGTTAGCTCCATCAATATCTTCGGCGGTTTCGCCGTCACCGACCGCATGCTTGGCATGTTTGTGAAAGAGGAGGCATAAAGTCTAATGGCTAGCATTGATACTGCTTCGCTTCTGGACTGGACCTACCGCCTGTCCAACGTCGGCTACATTGTCGCCGCTGTCCTGTTCCTCGCTGCCCTCTCGGGCCTGTCCAAGCCGGAGACCGCTCGCCGCGGAAACGCCTTCGGTATTGCCGGCATGGCCGTCGCCGTTGTCATTGCCATCTTTCAGGCACTCGTCACCGCTGACACCAAGCCGGATACTCACTTCTCCCCGCTGATTACCCTGATTCTCATCGCTGTCGCTATCGGCATCGGTGGTGTCATCGGTATCACCCGCGCACGCAGCGTTGCCATGACTGGCATGCCGCAGCTGATTGCACTGTTCAATGGTCTGGTCGGACTCGGCGCTATCTTCATCGGCTTCAACTCCTACATCTTCGCCGAAGATGTCGCCCCCGATGCCCTGAAGTTCCACTTCGGCGAGGTCTACATTGGCGTCTTCATCGGCGCTGTGACCTTCACTGGTTCCATCGTCGCTGGCCTGAAGCTGTCTGAGAAGATCAAGGGCTCGCCGCTGCTGCTGCCAGGCCGCAATGCTCTGAACATTGCCATTCTGGTGGTCACTCTGGTTCTCCTGGCTGTCTTCATCGCAACCGGCACCGAGGGCGGCACCATCGCATGGGCATGCATGGTTGCTGTGACTGCTTTGGGCCTGTTTTTGGGCTGGCACTTGGTCATCGCCATCGGTGGCGGCGACATGCCGGTTGTCGTGTCCATCATGAACTCGTATTCCGGTTGGGCCGCTGCTTTCACCGGTCTCATGCTTGGCAACCCGCTGCTCATCATCACCGGTGCGCTGGTTGGTTCCTCCGGCGCCTACCTGTCGTACATCATGTGTGAGGCCATGAACCGCTCCTTTGCCAACGTTATTCTGGGTGGCTTTGGCTCCGAAGCTACGTCGGCAAGCGCTGTGGAAGGCTCCCACACTGAGGTCAACCACGAGGACACTGCAGAAATCCTGCGCAACGCGGACAAGATCCTCATCGCTCCGGGCTACGGTATGGCTGTGGCACAGGCTCAGTACGCCGTCGCCGATCTGGTACGCAATTTGCGTGCCGACGGTAAGGAAGTGGTCTTCGGTATCCACCCAGTCGCTGGCCGCCTGCCGGGTCACATGAACGTGCTGCTGGCTGAGGCCAAGGTTCCCTACGACATCGTGCTGGAGCTGGACGAGGTCAACGATGATTTCGCTGATGTGGATGTCACCCTGGTCATCGGTGCAAATGACACCGTCAACCCGATGGCAGAGCAGCCGGGCTCCCCGATTGCGGGTATGCCGGTGCTGAAGGTGTGGGAATCTGAGCGCGTGATTGTTCTCAAGCGGTCGATGGGTTCGGGCTACTCGGGCGTGCAGAACCCGCTGTTCTTCAACGAAAACACCGACATGCTTATCGGCGATGCGAAGGCCAGCATCGACTCCCTGAATCGCATCCTGGCGGATTCGAAGGTCAACGCTTAAACCCGAAAGTAAGCAACGCCGTACAAACCGGAGTCTAGGCGATTAATTCCTAGGCTTCGCCACGGGCTGCATCACGAACCATGGTGATGTGCTCAATGCCGGCTTCCATGAAGGTCTCCCCGACCTCATGGAAGCCGGCTTTTTCGTACACACCTTTCGCCTGCGTCTGGGCATGCAGAATTAGCCCCGTATCCGGGTGGTCAGCGATGACCTGCTGCAGCAGTTTCGAGGACAACCCCCTACCCCGGCTCGCAGCATCGACGACAACTCGGCCGATGGTGCGCGGGTAGCTCGAAGAGTACTCATCGAGCGTGTCAATTACACGCAAGTACGCAATAATCTTGCGGGAGTCATTGTCGTCGCGGATGAAATAGTGCTCTGCGGTATCTTCCAGGTCGCGCCAATCCATTTCCGGCTCCTCACAGGACTGCTCAAGATAGAACACGTCGGTACGCAGCGCCGAGATGGCATACGCATCGGTCGCACTGAGGTCGGAAAAGAAAGCTCTCTCAATCATGGGATTCGATACTAATGCGGTGGCTCCGCAATACGCGAGAGATTCACCGCTTTTGTGTCGCCACGGTCGTCGGCCACGGCCACAAGCAGTGTCGCGAAGAAGGCCGTGCTGATGGTGAGGAAGCCAGCGGCAGCACCGACCTCCCAATTAAATGCATCCTTTACCGCAAACGTAACCGCGAGAATAACCGCCAGACCGACGGAAGTACCGATGCGCTGGCCGGTCTGCAACACTGCACCTGCGGCACCGGCGTAGGTCAATGGCACATCACGCAGGGACAGTGCCTGATTTGGCGAAATAACCAATCCGCCCGAGGCGCCAACGAAGCACAAGGTGAGAATCATCCAGTACTCGCTGACACCGAATTTGCTGTGCAGCGCGATGACCCCCACGGTCAGCAGCAGCCCGGTAATCGAGATGGCGATGCCGCCGATGACAATCCTGCGGCCTCCCTTGTCCAAGTGGTGGCCAGCCCAGTTCGCAGAAAACGAGCTGAGTACCGCTGCGGGCAGACCGATCAAACCGGACACCAATGCCGAGTGCCCCAGCGCATTTTGGTAGTACTGCGCCACGAGCACCCAGATACTGGTCGTACCGAAGAACCATAATGTGGCAATAATCGCGCCGTTGCGGAAGTGGCGGAGCCGGAAAATATCCAAATCCACCATCGGCGCGGTCGGTGTGGATTTCATGTGCTTTTCCCACTTCAACCACACCGCAAGCAGCACTGCTGCCGCAGGAAGCATGGCCCATACCCATGCGGATCCGCGCGACTCCATAAACGGCAGCATGACCATGAGGACGGTGAGCCCCAGCAACAATGAACCAACTGGGTCAAGCGCGCGAATCGTGCGCAGAAGACCAATTGGTTTGCCGTCTGCATTGCGAAGTCGCCGCAGGTAGGGGCGCGGGAAGAATATGAGCCCAAGAATAATAGTGAGGATGCCAACCGGGACGTTGACCAGCATGGTCAGCCGCCAACCCAGGTCGGGGCCGCCGAGACGGATGAGCAATCCACCCAGCGGCGGGCCGATGGCCACTGCAACACCCACGACAGTGCCGAAATAGCCGAAAGCGATGGCTCGCTCACGTCCGTTGAAATACTGCTGAATCATGCCGACACCCTGCGGGTTAAAGAATCCGGCACCGATGCCCATAACAAAGCGAGCAACGTTCAACATCTCAATACTCGGGGCAAAGCCTGCAGCGATAGCGGCGAGGGTATAGATAACCATGCCAAGGATGTAGAGCCCGCCGCGGCCGAGCAAATCACCTGCTCTCCCCGCAGCCACCAGAACTACGCCAAATGACAAGGCATAGCCGCTGAGCACCCACTGCACATCCGCGTCACGTGCCTCAAGCCCGGTCTGGATGCTGGGCAGAGCCACATTGACGATGCTCACAGCAATCAGCGCCATAAAGATACCCGTCAGTAGAACTGAGAGTATTCGCCACCTTTGGGGATCTGGAGTCGTCTGATTTTGTTGCATCATTCCACTATTTATACGCGCTGAATATGTGAACTCAATCCCGCAAGTTTCTGAAGCTGGAAAGTATGCAGAGCGTAGGCACCCTACGGGTCGCACCCCGTACGCGTCGCATGCCCCAACGCTGCCGAACTCACCTACCATCGTGGAATGGCACACAATAACTCGACGTCTTACGCAATGATCATCAATCGCTTTGGCGGCCCCGAGGAGTTCACGCAGGTTCCCCGCACCCCTGCGGAGCCCGGTCCCGGCGAAATCCTGGTCAAGACCACAGCCATCGGCGCGAATCCGCTGGACTACAAGATGCGCGATGGCTCTTCCGGTCTGTGCGCAAAGTTCGCCCCTCCCGCAGTGCTCGGACGCGAAGCTGCTGGCGAAGTCGTTGCCGTCGGCGAAGGTGTGGACAGCTTCGCCCCCGGCGACCGTGTCTTCGGTATGCGCAGCTTCGACGACTTCCGCGGCACCTACGCAACGCACAACGTCTTCCCCGCCGACGGTGTGGTCCGAACGCCCGATTCGCTTGACGACGTTACCGCTGCGGGCCTTGCCCTAGTGGGAATCACGGCGACCGTGGCTGTCGAGCAGCTTGCAAAGGTAAAAAGCGGGGACACCGTACTCATCCATGGTGCCGGTGGCGGTGTTGGCCAGCTGATGACGCAGCTGGCGGTCGCCCGTGGCGCAACTGTGTTGGCCAGTGCGTCGTCACGCCATCATGAAAAACTAGTGGGCTTTGGTGCACAGCACATTGATTACACAGCGGAAGATGTATTCGAGGCTGTGCGACAACAGTTCCCCAAGGGCGTGGACGTTGTCCTTGACGGCGTGTATTTCGACACTTTCCTGCCCTCACTGGATGTGTTGGCATCGGATGGCCGGATTGTGGCGCTGCCTTCGCTGGCCGACCTGACACCGGCGAGGGAACGTGGCATTGAAGCACACATTCCGGCTATTTCGAATGACACGACTATTTATGCCGACCTGGCCGACCGCGTAGTTGCCGGTGAGATTTCACTTCCTATCGGCCTGACTAAGAATCTCACCGAGGTCGCGGAGGTCCACCGAGTATTGGAAGACGGACACGCTGACGGCAAGATTGTGATGACCGTCGACTAATTCAAGTGCGTTACTACAGCTCGCGACGAGCGTTCTGATATGTCTTCGTCAGCGAGCACCAGAGCTCGTCGGCATCAGAGATGGCTTCCACTAGCTCCCGGTTGGTCATAGTTTCGCGCTGCTCGCGCAGTCGGTTGTTTAGCTTTCGAGCACGAGATAGCTCACCGCGTAGTTCGATGAGCTCCGGCGTAGCCTCTCCGGAGGCAAATACATCTTTGTAGATGGTGCCGACACCCATTGTGGTGTTCACGTTGTCCCAGGCAGAGAGGATTGCGGTGAGCTGGTACTCGGTGTCCATGGCAATCTGTTGCAGCTCAGCGTGATTACGCTCGGCGAGCTCGTGCGCCTCAGCGCTGCGGCGCACACCGACCCACGCCTGGTATGCGATGAGAATCGCAAGCACCAAGCCCGCAACTGGCAATGCATATTGCAGAATCCACAGCGTGACACCGAAGAGCTGAACAATCAGGCCGAAGAAGAAAAATACGACAATGACCGTCGCGCACCCGTTGTCGGAGCCTGAGCGTTTACTCATCGCGGCGTCACCTCCGCCGCAGCATTCAAAATCGCATCGGCCCCCAGGTGGCTGGCGTAGCCAAGTCCGATGGCTGCTGCCAAAAGGAGTATTGCCAGCAACGTATAGACGATTGCCTCTTCGACGGTGCTAGTGACCTCAATGCGCTGCTCTTCGTAGTCCAGCAGTGCCCGCATGTCTTTGGTCGAGGCATTCAAGCGGCGTTCGAGATTAGCCATGTGTTCCTGCTGCTCAGCAGGCGAGATAGCGATGGCATTGAGTGGCACATCGACGCTCTCGACACTGGCATATGCATGTCGACGAGCACTTTTCACGCTGTCGAACGAAACTGACGGTGCGGGTGGCACTTTAGTTGGCCCAGTGAGATTCCGCGACACCTTATAGTAAGAGCGCGCTGCGGCCCTCGTCAGTTCGTTGTTGGAGTCGCCTTGATTGCCCATAGTGCCGAGTCTGCCACATGAATTTTCTTTGGCTCGGTATCGTCCACCTCATCGAGGATGGCAAAGACATGCATGCCTGCATATGGTGCGGCTTCGGCTCGGAGCACGGTCCCCGGTCCTACCCCTGATGTCGCCAAATAGCGCAGTAGTTCAGGGTCGGAGTCGTTAATGCGATCGACTACCACCATCGCGCCGGCTTCGATATCCGTCAGGTCGGTGCGCACTGCGCTGGCGATGGTACCGCTTGCGCTGGGAATTGGATCGCCATGCGGATCGCGCTCAGGGAATCCCAGCATTGCATCAATGCGACTAATGAAATCATCCGAGACCGCATGTTCAAGCTTTTCGGCTTCCTCGTGAACCTCATCCCAGGTGTATCCGAGAGTCGAGACCAAGAAGCTTTCAATCAGCCGGTGGCGCCGCACCATGATTAGCGCAATATCCCGCCCACGGTCCGACAGGCTAATGCCCCGATACGGCTCGTGGTTGACAAGGCCACGTGCAGCTAGCTTCTTCACGGCCTCGCTGGCGGTGGGCTTCTTTTCACCCATCCGCTCAGCGACATCGCCAAGTGCCACTTTTTCACCGGTGCGCTCGTGCAAATCCCAAATGACCTTGAGGTAGTCCTGGGTCTTTGCTGGTAAATCCTCCACGTGCATTCTTTAGACTTTAGCGTTATTGCGTGTTGCCGCAATCTTGAGGGGGACATAGAAACAGCCGGCGCACACGCCAATGCAGCCGCCAACTGACAGATTCGCCGCCACCGCAATGAATAGCCCCACCAGGCCAATCGCGATACCCATCAATGGCGCCAACACGAATAGCAAACGGGTATCGTCCACTACCCCAACGAGCGCAGCTGCCGGGGCAGCTAGCAGCGCGATGGATAGAATCGTGCCGACAGCCGGAATCAGCGCCACCAGAGTCAGAACGATTAGCCCGCTGATGACCAGCTGTGCTTTTCTCCTCGAATGCGCGACTCCGAAAGACTCCGGGTCGAATGTGAAGTAAATCAGCTGCCGCCACCGAGCAAGCAGCACCAACGCCACCAGCAGCAAGAGGCCACCCGACAGCGCAATATCAATCTTGTTCACGTTGAGTACGCTGCCGACCAGGAAGCTTTCTACCTTCACCGGCAACGGGGCGAACCACTTGTTCAGGAAGTAGCCCAGTGCGAACCCAAATGTCAGCACAATTCCCGCCGCCGAGGACGTTGTTCCCACCTTTGACAGACCAAACAGTGCCCCAATCGGAATACACATCAGAAATGCTCCGATAAAGAGGAACACCGAAATCCACGAGTGGCTCAGGCCGAGCGCTGCCGCAATTACAACGCCCACAACCGCGCCGGGAAAAGTCGCATGTGTAATCGCTTCTGCGAAGAACACTTGTTTTCCCAGCACCGCGAGCACCCCAACTACTCCAGCCAGGGCTCCTACCAGTATCAGTTCGATAATTGGCAAAATCAGGATGCTAGACACGGTCTCCTCCCAGCACAACGCGCAGCCCCAGTGCCATGAAATACAGTCCCACCGAGGTCAGCGCGACGACTGCCTGAGGAGACACCGGCCCCAAAGGCACCAGCGCCAAACCAACGATTCCGCTGAGGCAACCCACTGCAATCGCAATCGGCACCATCACATGCACTCGGCGAGTCAGCAGTCTCGCCGCCGCTCCCGGCACGACCAGATATCCGACTACCAGCAGCACGCCCACAGCGCTTGCCGACGACACCACCACCGCAGCAATCGCCGCATTAATGGTGAGGTCGATGCCCCACACATTGACTCCTGCGGCTTTGGCACCGAAGCGATCAAAGGCGACAAACACCTGCTGGCGCCAGGTCACTGCGATAAGAACCAAGGCGATGGCACAGACAATCAGGGCGCTGGTGAGTCGGGAGTCAGTGACTTCCAGCAGTCGCCCGAACATGAGCGCTTCCAGCTGTCCTGACTGGTCACCTTTCTTCAGCGAGAGAATCACACCGATGGAAAAGAAGCTGGTCAGTACAACTGCCACTCCGGCTTCCGACATGTGCGAGCGCGATACCAAGGTCAGTGCTACTGCCACTACCACCGCAAATGCTGCAGCCACCGGGATAATCATGTCGATGCCGCCGAATACGGCACCGGCCACAATTCCGGGAAAAATCGAATGCACCATGGCCTCGGCATTGAACTCGAGGCCACGCAGGTTCACGATGACACCGACCAGGCCAGAGACCGCCCCGAGGGCAATCAACAGCACTAGTGGCCTGAACATGAAAGGCGCTGCCCCAAGCTCATTCGCAAGCTCAGTCCACATAGGCTGGCACCAACTTCGAGGTTGCACCAAAAGCTGGCTGCTCTGCCACAATTAATGTGTTTTCGCAGGTGTCCTCGGCAAGCACGAGATCATGGGTGGCCGCGATAATTGCCGTGCCATTTTCCTTCAGTTCGTTGAGGAGATTCAGCAGCATCGCCCGATTTTCAGTGTCGAGGCCGTTGAACGGCTCGTCGAGAAGCACGAGTTGCGGACGTGCGACGATGGCACGCGCCAACAGAACGCGTTGCTGCTGACCACCGGAAAGGTTGCCGAAACGTTCACTGGTGCGGTCGGCAAGCCCGACTTTGGCTAGCGCTGCGTGGATGCGTTCTTTGCGGTGTCCAAGCGGTTGGAAGGGGCGCAGTTCGTGCAGCACCCCCATGGCGACGACATCGAACGCCGTGACCGGAAAAGTGCGATCGAGGTCTGCCGACTGCGGGACGTAGGACACAATCTTCGCGTTGTTGTGCATCTCACCAGTGAGAAGACGAGTCCCACCCAGGATTCCGCGCAGCACAGTCGTTTTTCCAGAGCCATTGGCGCCGATGAGTGCAAGCCCGGTACCCGGCGCGACATTGGCGGTGATGTGATTGACGATGGGTACCGCCGTGTAGCCGAATGAGGCATCGCGGAGCGTGACTATGGGCTCGGCAGACATGGGGTTGGCTAAGTGGTTACGGCTCATTTGATGCCCTCTGGCAGGGGCGCGACAGTTCCGTCCCATGCCGTCACAACCTGAGTGACGTTGTGGATGATGGAACCGATGTAGGTCTCGCCATCACTGCCAGCCGGACCAAGGGAGTCGCCGTAGAGTGCGTCCTCACCAACGATGGCCTTGACACCTGCGGCCTTGGCGATCGCCTCAATTGATTTCGAGTTGTTCGAGTTCTCCGCAAACAGCGCGGTTGCACCCGCATCCTTCACGGTCTTTGCCGCCTCGGCGATATGCGCGGCCGTGGCATCCTGCTGCTCGTTGAAATCAGACAGCGCTGCGCCGATGAAGTTGATATTGAACTCGTGGGAGAAGTATCCAAAGGCATCGTGGCTGGTAAACAGCACAGGGTCCGACACGGTGGCGATGGACTTATTTACCCACTCATCCAGCTGATTCAGCTTGTCCTGGTAGGCCGCAACGTGGTCGGCGATGGTGGACTTCAGCTCATTGTCGCCACGTTCCTCAGCAACCTGTTCCAGGGCGTAGCCGATATTGGCAACCTGGATCTTGGCGTTCTTCGGCGAGGTCCATACATGCGGATCGAAGCGGAATTCCGCCTCCTCACCGGGTTCTTCCGGCGGGAATGGCCATGGGGCGACATCAATCTTTTCCACCCCTCGGTCGATGGTGTAGTTACCATTCTTCGCCTTCTCTGGTGGCAGCGGCTTGGTTTTGTCCGTGTCCTTGGCTGCCTTCATGGCATCTACGTCACCTGCAGTGAGAACGCCACTGGTTACTGCCATCGTTCCGGAAAAGCCCGAGGACTCAATCGCCTGATCCAGGAAGTGCTCCAGGTCAACGCCGTTGACGAACAAGAGATCGGCGTTACCAGTCTTGGTCAGCTGCTCGTGGGTCATTTCCAGCTCATGTGCTGTTGCATTCGGCGCCAACAGGCAGGTCAAATCAACTGCATCGATGTCCAGTTGCTTCACGTAATCACAAATCTGCGTCGTGGAAGCCACGACGTTGATTGGGTTCTCGCCGCTGGCTCCCTCACTGCCATCGCCACACGCTGCAAGGCCGGCGCCCGCTAGCAAGATCGAAAGGCCCGCACACATGGACTTAGCTGATCGCGAAAGTTTTCCGGAAATTGTCATGTTGGTGTCCGCTCTTGATTATTTGTTATTGCTTTGCGACGGCTACGCTGACCGGCCGCTTCAGTAAATCTGGTCACCTTAGGGGCGGTTGGGGCGCACTTCGCCGTTCATCTATCACGTGTGAGAGTAAACCTAACGACAACTATTTTCAACCTATTGAACTTAAGTGTTTTTGGCGTTACATTTTTAAAGATAAACAGTGAACAGGATCTAACCGCAGGCGGTTTCACCACAGCGCTAACCTTCACACCACAACATCAGCCATGATGGAGGCATGGAAGCGAAGATTTATCACAACCCCCGCTGCTCAAAGTCCCGCCAGGCTCTCGCCGTATTACGCGAAGCCGGCATCGAGCCGGAAATCATCAAGTACCTAGACACTCCTCCAACCAAGGCCGAGCTGCGCTCGCTAATCGAGGCGGCAGGCCTGAACGTCATCGATGCCGTGCGCACCAAGGAAGCAGAGTTCAAGGAACTGGAACTCTCCAAGGACTCCAGCGACGAGGAACTTCTGGACGCAATGGTTGCGCACCCACGCCTGATTGAGCGCCCGTTTGTCGTCACCAATAAGGGGGTACGGATGGCGCGCCCCACCGAGGCTATTAACGACATTCTCTAACCAATGACATGCGTTAATCGCCTTTACACCAACCCCCTCCACAGGCCTCCAAGACCGGGAAGTTAACAACCCGTTAATAGGGGATAAAGTCGCTGTAAACTCACCGCTGAAACGATAAAGCTATCCGCCTGCCACCCTAGCCACCCACACAGGTTGCACCAGAGGCAACGGCGGCCTTCAGCGAAAGGACTCTCATCATGAGCAGTCAGAGGCTCGGCTGGCTCAGCGTCCCCGGCCCAGCAGCTCCCCTTCCCGAGGAAAAGATTGCCCCGACCTACCGGACCTGGCGGTTCAACGTCTTCATGGGCATCTTCATCGGCTACGCGGGCTTCTACCTCATCAGAAATAACATCCCCCTGGTGTCCGCTGTGCTGGAAAAGCACGACCTACTGGGTGCAGCCGGAATTGGCATCGTAGCCAATGCGGTTCTCTTCTCCTACGGCCTATCCAAGTTCTTCATGGCCATGCTCTCCGACAGGGCCAATGCCAGGTACTTCCTCCCGCTTGGCCTAGCACTGTCCGCGGTCGTAAACCTCTTTGTTGCGTTCGTCCCAGCGATCAGTGCCTCTGTTGCGATTTTCGCGACAGTCATGTTCATCAATGGCTGGTTCCAAGGCATGGGCTGGCCTCCTTCTGGACGCGTTGTCGTCCACTGGTTCTCGACATCCGAGCGCGGCACTTTGATGTCGATCTGGAACACTGCCCACAATGTCGGTGCCGCCGTCGGTGGTGCTCTGGCAGCCTGGGGCTTGCATTCGTTCGCCACTTCCGATGCCGACTGGACTCCCGCATTCTGGCTACCGGCGATTGTCGCGCTCGTGATTGCTGCCATCGCATTCCTGCTGATTCGAGACAACCCGCAATCCATGGGACTGCCTCCGGTAGAGGAATACCGTAACGACCCAGACAAGGTCGAAGGAACTAATGACGAGGCACAAGAACCCTGGTTCGCAATCGTCAAGAACCATGTTCTTACCAATCCGGTTATCGTCATGTTGGCGCTGGCCAATGTGTTCGTCTACGCACTTCGTTACGGCGTTCTCAACTGGATTCCGATTTACCTGACAAACGAATTGCACAAGACCAACGTCACGGGCGGAATCATCGGATTCATGCTCTACGAGGGCGCAGCAATTGTGGGCACCCTGCTGTGCGGATGGGTCTCCGACAAGGTCTTCAAGGGTTGGCGCTCAGGCGCCGGCATGCTCTTCCTGATCGGCACCGGCATCACCATTTTCGCATACTGGCAGCTACCCGCTACGGCACCATTGTGGATGTTCTATGTGCTCATCTCCCTGATCGGCGCACTCATTTACGGCCCAATCATGCTCATCGGACTGCAGGCCATCGACCTCTCGCCTAAGTATGTTGCGGGAACCGCAGCTGGTTTCACTGGATTGTTCGGATACCTTCTCGGCGCAACACTCGCCTCCACTGGTGTCGGTCTCTTGATCGACTTCGCAGGCTGGAATGTCACATTCGCAACCCTCATTGGAGTTGTCGCTATTGCGTTTGTCCTCATGATCTTCGTCGGCAAGTACGAGCGCGAAGTCATGCACAAGGCAGATGAAGCCCGCACCAAGACAGCTCAATAGCCACTCAATAGCCGTCAGTCACGGTGCTGCTAGTCGAATCCCGGATTCGCTCCGTGAGTCCAAAACGGTCGCAACGTCGCCAATTCATCGGTACACTCTATGCCGCAAACGAAAAAACGCGAATAGACATTAAAAATGGAAGGAGTCTTCACCATGGGACTTATGGACAAGGCCAAGGAAGCACTGAGCAACGAAGAGAACACCGACAAGGTTCTGGACAAGGCTGAGCAGCTGGGCAAGGACAAGCTCGGCGAGGACAAGGCCGACCAGATCAAGAAGGTTCGCGACATGGCAGACGAGCGCCTGGGCGACAAGAAGTAAGCTACAGAGCTTCTTCACCCCGCATTAGCACCCTGTTTTCACAAGGGAGCTGGTGCGGGGTTTTGCTGTTCTTAGGGGACCCCACAGCCCCACCGACACGCCTTTATTGACAATTATTTTCAAATTGTCCATCATTAACCAAGTGAAAACTATTGTCGATAGAGCTTCTCTTCCGCACACTCGAAAACAAAAACTTCGAGCCCGGCTCTTCGGCTTTCTACTTTTCCTGGCCGTCCCCGCCACAATCCTCTTGGCGATCTCCATAGGCCCCGCGGGAACAGGTTTCAGCAACGGCATCGTCGCGCTGCTCACCCCGCTCATCAAGACGCTTTCCGACGACCTCCCGGCTCTCAACCACCTTCTGCCAGAGATATCCCCTGCCACGCAATCACTTGTCTGGAGCATCCGGCTGCCCCGTGTCCTCCTTGCTGGACTGGTCGGTGCCTCGCTCGCTGTCGCAGGTGCAACCATGCAGGCAGTTTTTCGCAATCCGCTGGCCGAACCCGGTGTTACCGGTGTCTCCTCCGGTGCAGCAGTGGTAGCCGTCATTCTCATCGTCACTGGCGTGGCCGCGAAAGCACCGTGGGTTCTTTCGGCTGGCGCATTCATAGGCGCGTTGCTGGCTGTCATATTTGTCCAAATCGTCGCCGGTCTCAATGGCGGCAGTGGAGCCACCCTGTTGCTCGTCGGTATTGCACTCAACGCGTTCCTCGGCGCAGTCATCTCCGCCACCATCGCGAACGCGCCACACAGCGATGACGCTCAACAGGCCATGTTCTGGCTCAACGGCGATTTAACTGCTTCGAATTGGCAGGACATTGCACTGGCAGTCGGCCCCATTACCGTCGGCACGGTTATCTTGATGATGCTCATTCCCGAACTCAACCTGTTCCTCCTCGGCGAAGAACAGGCCGCTGCCACTGGTATGCGCACAGTGTGGATCCGGCAACTGCTGCTCGCCCTGGCTGCGTTAGTCACGGCAGCGGGCGTCGCTGTCACTGGCGTTATTTCCTTTGTCGGATTGGTCGTCCCGCACCTGATTCGCCTTGCCATCGGCCCCGATCACCGCAGCCTGCTGCCCATTTCTATGTGCCTCGGCGCAGTGTTTCTCATTCTCGCCGACCTCGTCGCCCGCAGTCTCTTTTCCCCAGTTGCTCTGCAAACTGGCACAGTCACCGCGTTCCTTGGCGCACCGGCGCTACTCGCGTTGATTCTTCGGCAAGGTGGCCGCCAGTCATGAGTCAGCAGACACAAAACCTCAGCGACCACGTCACTAAGCCAGACGCCGATAGCACCGCGCTGCTGCGGGCTACCGACCTCAGTGTCGGTTACCGCAATCGGACCGTCGTAAGTGGCGTGAACCTCGCTATTCGACCTGGCGAGGTCCACGGCATCATCGGTTCCAATGGCACCGGAAAATCCTCCTTGCTCCGTGCTATGGCGGGCATTGTGCCACCGAGTTCGGGGCAGGTTGAGCTCCTCGGTGCGCCGCTGACGAAGCTTCGTGCCCACGAACGCGCCACCCGGTTGGCGTACCTGCCGCAGCACACACCGGCCGATGCCGCTATTGACGTTCGAACTGTCGTGGCACTCGGCAGGTACGCGCACCACCGTCGGCGTGACCGTTTCCGCAGCTCACTAAACTCCACGGATCACGATATCGTCGCTTACGCCCTCGACCGCGTTGGTGTCACCGCACTCGCCGACCGTCCCATCACGGCTCTGTCCGGCGGGCAGCGGCAATTGGTGTTCATCGCAAAACTATTGGCACAACAGGCCAAGGTCATGCTTTTCGACGAACCCACTGCGGCCTTGGACATCGGGTTTCAGCTGGAAATCCTCGAGCTCCTCGGCGAGCTTGCCGACGAGGGCCACGGTATCGGAGTCGTCCTTCATGACCTCAACCTCGCGGCCCGCAGCTGCCACCGGCTCAGTGTGATTCACAACGGCGGATTGGAAGTCACTGGTTCCGCCGAAGAAGTGCTGACGCCTCCCCGAATAGATGCGATTTATCGCATCGCCAGCGCTGTCGATACCGATCCACATACCGGTTCGGTGCGAGTGACGGCGTTGGCTCGGGCTCGCCCGGCTGACTGATTCCAGCTAGCACCAACGCAACCGAAAACTCCCCAACAATCAAAACTCAACACTCAAGGAAGTACTTTCGTGTTTTCACCAACTTCTCCTATCTCTGCCTTGAAGCGAAACTCTAAAAAGGCCGTCACTCTGCCGTTGATTGCAGCACTCCCCCTCGCTGCGGTGGTCGCTTGTTCTTCCTCGGAGGAGACGGCGCAGCAGTCGTCGTCAAGCGAAACTTCGACAAACCAGCAGGCGCAGTGGCCGCGTACTGTGACCGTCGGCGATCACGACGTTACGGTGCAGAGTCAGCCGAAGCGCATCGTTGCACTGTCGACCGAGGTTGCGGATCTGGCGTTGGAACTGGTTGGGCCAGAGCGTGTCGTAGCCGTGACGAAGAATGCGCTCGATGAGAGCTCGGGTAATCAGGTTGAGCTGGCGCGTCAGGTGCCTAACGCGATTGCCAACTCCACGAAGCCGGATCCGGAGCAGATTCTGTCCTATGAGCCGGACATGGTGTTGATGACCAGCCGCCATGATCAGGAGCAGTCGGCAAGTGAGCTGCTGGGTGCCAGCGATGTTCCGACCGCGGCGTTTGCCAGCAGTGATTTCGCCTCGCCGAAGGCGCTGGCAGAGTCGGTGACCAAACTCGGCAAGTTGCTCGGAGCCGAAGATAAGGCGGCCGAGATGGTTGCCAAGATTGAATCGGAAACCGAAGAGATTCTCTCGGAAATTGACTCCACAACTAAGCCAAAGACGCTGGTCCTGTTTGCCCGCGGTGGTCAGAAGATGATTATGGGCATGCAGTCGGCGACGCCGAATCTCGTTGAGCTGGCCGGTGGCGAGCCGATTTCGCCAAAGGGTAAGCGCCCGGGTGCCGTTCCCGCTGATCCGGAAACAATTGTGCAGCTGAATCCGGATGTCATTTTGATTCAGGATTTCCACGGCCAGGGCAAGGCTCCATTCCAGGAGTTGCTGGATAATCCGGCGCTTGCCGACGTCGCTGCGGTCAAGAATGATCGAGTGCAACTAATTGATGCGAAGACGACCTCTGGCACCGCCGGAATGCACATGCCCGATGGACTGCGTGAGATCGCTGACGCACTGGCTAAATAGAAAATAGGTTTTCACGTCGCTATGTGGATTCATGAAGCACTGACTTCCCCACCCCGCCGAATGCACTGGGTTTTGTTATCCAGCTGGGGGCGCAGCTTTTTCTTCGCTCTCAGCGCCGTGTCTCTTGGATACACGCTCGATGCTCTAAGCAGTTTGTACGGCGGTGTCGCAGACACCAGTGGCGGCAACTGGTTTGGGCAGTGGGGACTTCATGAATCCCTGTCCGCTGCAATTGTGGCGGTCATTCTGGGAAGCCTCTGTGCTTATGTCACCGAGGCATTGCCACCACGGCTTGCTGGCGAGCAGGAAAAGCTGTGGCGCTCACATGTGGTTGGCAGTGTGCTGAAGCCGGAGTTTTCCGCTCCTGAACAAGCCCCGAAGCACGCGCATGGAAGAGGGCACGGTGGCGGGAAATCCGGTCACTCACACCGAAGCGCGTCCAACACTGGCGAAGGCCTACTCTTCGATGCCGCGACCACAAGCGTCGAACAGACCGCGAACTACCGAGCGACATTTCTCGCTCCCACGTTGGCCTCGTTTAGTGCTCCACTGATCATTTTGGCGGTCTGGGCTTTGTGGGTGGATACGAAAACCGCCTTGTGGCTGGCACTATTTTTCATTTCCACGCCGCTGATCATTATTGGTGCGGGAAAGATTCTGCGGAAATCCAATGCGACGTATCGCCGAAAGCAAGCGAAGGCCACGCATGCCTACTTGGAGATGCTCGAAGGGCTGGGAACATTCAAAGTTCTTGGAGCAATTGATCGGGTCATGACGCGTTTTGCCAGCCAAACTCGCACCGCGATGGCTGAGCTCACCGCCCTACTCGCCCGCAATCAGCTGATGATTATTGTCAACGACGCGGTTTTTGGTATTGCAATGTCGACGACCGCAATCGGTCTTGTCTTGCTGCGTTTGCAGGCAGATGCAATCAGCGTTGGCACAGCTCTCGCAGGCGTTTTCCTATCCGTTCTGCTCTACGAGCCCGTCAATCGCGTCGGCCGCACTTTCTACATCGGACTCGGCGGGCGCACGCATCGAAACGGAATAGTGGAGGTATTCGGTGAGCCTGCCGCTAAAGCGTTCACAACCGGAACAGCGCATTCCGCCAAAGCCTCCGCACCGCACGCACCGGAGATTTCCCTCCGCGATGTGAGCGTTGACATCGGCGAAAAGCGCATTCTCTCCGATATCAACCTGACAATTCCAGCCGGCAGCAGAGTCGGCATCGTTGGCCCCAGCGGTTCCGGAAAGAGCACACTCCTGCGTGTACTCGCAGGCCTACAGCCGCATTCCGGGGAAGTCTGCCTTGACAGCCACGCGCTTTCAACCCCGGAGTTGCTCGCCAACTCGCTGCTCATCTCCCAGCAACCAGCCATCTTCGGCACCACCGTCGCGGACAATCTTCGCATCGCATGCTCGGACGCAACGGCCGTCGATATGCGAAAAGCACTTCGCGACGTGCACTTACTCACCGAAATCGAGCAGCGCCCTGGTGGTCTCGATTCGGAGGTCGGCGATCAGGGCAATTGGCTCTCAGGCGGGCAACGACGCCGCCTGGCCATTGCGCGTGGTCTGCTCGGTACTGCTCCGATTGTGCTTCTCGACGAGCCGACAGCGGACATCGATCGTCGGACGGAAGGTCTCATCAAGGAGTCCTTGACCCGCCTTGCTGAAGGACGAACGAGCATCATGGTCGCTCACCGCATGGAAGCGCTATCGGACGTTGATCTGGTCATTGTCGTCGCCGAAGGCCGGATCGTGGCTGCGGGCAAACCCGACCAACTGAGCACAAGCAATGAGTATTACGCACGAGCGCTGACCGAGGAGAGCTGACATGAACAACATCATCTGGTTGCTGCGCTTTTCCGCACAGGCTCGCGGAGCGCTCAGTGCATCTATCCTCGCACGCGTGGCTGGGCACATTCTGGGTGCATTGATGCTGGCTGTGCCCGCCTGGGCAATTGCCACAATTGCGCTGTCGAAGTGGGACGCAACCGACTCGTCGCAAAGCTTGAGCATGCAGTGGACGTGGGCGGTCATTGGCGTGGTTGCAGGGCTGGCGCTGTTGAAAGCGATTCTGCGGTATGTCGAGCAGTACCTCGGGCATCTGGCTGCGTTTCGGCTGCTCGGCGAGCTGCGGCTATGGATCGTCGAGCGTCTTATCCCGCAGGCGCCCGCGGTAACCGATGGGCTGGGTACTGCCAGGATTCACACAATTGCGATTCGTGATGTTGACCGAGTGGAAGTCTTCTTCGCGCACACAATTGCGCCCGCGGTGACGGCCGTACTGATTCCGCTGATGGCGGTCGTGACAGCGGCATCGACTGCCGGAGCCCTGCCTGCGATTGCTCTGACGCTGACCTTCGCGGTTGGCTTTGTGATTGCGCTCGCAGGCTCTAAGAAGGCGACGACGGAGGCTTCCGCAACGAACTCCACACGCACGGACATTGCGCAGTACATTGCCGATACGCTGCGCCTTCGGGAGGAAATCCTCATCTACGGCGCAGCCGAGCAGCGGCTGCGGGGATTGCGTGAGCTCGATGAACAGCTTGCTCAGAAAATGCGTGCAGGCGGCAAGCGGGCTGGACTGCGCTCTGGCGCGACCGGACTTCGGATTTGGGGTGGCAGCATTGCCGTCTTTTGTGCTGGTATCCCGGCGCTTTCAGCCGACTACCGTATGCTCCCTGCTGTTTTGGTGACGACGTCCCTGGTGGCGGGAACTGCTTCATCAATGGATTCGATCGAGCGCCTGGCATCTTCTCTGCCAGCGGGACTCAATGCAGTCACTCGGATCAGGGAGCTGGCCGCGCAGCCGCCGACTGTGGAAGAGCCGAAGCAGCCGGAGTCGCTGGACCTGCACCACGCGCAGACCGCGAGGGCCAACTCCGGCGACTCAGTCCCTGCCCTCGAACTGAGCGATGTCAGCTACCGCTACCCTGGCGCCGATAACCCTGCACTGACCAAGATCAATCTGCGCATTGCCTCAGGCCAGTTCATCGGTGTGGTCGGCCCAACTGGTTCGGGCAAGTCCACACTCTCCCGGCTAATCCAGCGGCATGTCGATCCGGATGTCGGCGAGGTCATCATCAATGGCCACAATGCCCGTGACCTCGGCTCAACCAATGTCTGCCGAACGGTTGTTGTCGCAGATCAGAATCCCTTTCTCATGGAGGCCACCATCGCTGAGAATCTATGTCTCGGCGCGCCTGATGGCTGCGAGGTTCCCGAATCACTGATGCACTGGGCGCTCGAACTCGCCGCCATCAACCCTGCTGAGATGCCGCTGGACAGGCCCATTGGCCGCCGCGCGCAGCGGCTCAGCGGTGGTCAGCGTCAACGTCTGGCGCTGGCCCGCACCTACTTACGCGCGGTACTAGCCGACGGCACTAAGCCCAATGACCTCGCTGCACACCTCGCCGGAAAGATTGTTATTTTCGACGAAGCCACCAGCCACCAGGATCCACTGACGCAGGCTCGTATCGTAGACAATGCCCGCGCATGTGGAGCGACCTGCATCTTTATTGCGCACCGACTTCAGACACTGGCCGAGGCCGATGACATCCTGGTCATCGAAAACGGCCAGCTCATCGAACGCGGCACGTATGACAACCTCCTCAACGCAGACGGCGCATTTGCTCGACTTGCGCGCGCCGAGGTCTAGGCTCCTTCTAGCTCTCCGCGCAGGTCTTCCGCAGCACCACCACGGTGTCGACAACGTTCTTGCCATCGATTTGCTTGACGACGTCACGCTGCGCCACCACCGCTTCGAGACTCTGCGGCTCGTGCGCAAAGAAATCAGTGACCTCATCCGCGCTGTAGAGCAGCTCGGGGTCTCCCGGGCCGTGGACTTCGTTGTCCGGATGGTGTGAGACTGAGACAAAGTAGCCACCCGGAGTGAGAGCCTCAGCGACGGCTCGCCAGAGGTTCTCCCTGTCCCTGCGCGGCAGGTGAATAAATGCGGCGACTACCAGCTCAAAGCTTCCTGCTTCCGGCTGCCAGTCTGTTAAGTCTTGCTGGACCAGGTTCGCAGAGAGCCCTTCAGCTGCCAACGCGGCTCCAGTGTGTTCGAGCCCGACGCTGGAGAAATCCATGCCGGTGACATCCCAGCCCTGGCTGGCTAACCACACCGTGTGACGGCCACGGCCACAGCCTAGGTCGAGCGCACGTGAGGGGTCGGAGAAACCTTTCCGGATTACCTCAACATGCTGCGCGATTGTCGGATTCGGTTCGCCGCCAAAGAAAGAGGGCGAACCGTCACTTGCGGCCTCGCGATCTGCGGTGAATTTCCCATCCCAGAACTCTGCTGTCGACATGCTCACCAGGATAGACGGCACCGAGAGGCAATGCTGGACTACATGAGGTTCTGCGGAGGTTTGAAGTTCTACGGGGAGAGAATCTCCACCGGCAAACTGGCATCCTAGTGATCCTCGACGAGCTCGCGGAGCCGCGCGAAGATGGCCGCGCCGTCGTGGCGAATACCGTCATGCTGGAATGCATTGGTCACATGTGGCCGCAGGTCCCGGTAGCAGTTGGCTGTCTCCATGGAGTACTCGAACGGCACGAAAATATCGTCGAGGTAAACCGCGGCTGCCGAGGTTGGGGCGTCGGCAAGCAAGCGTGCGGAATCATACGGCGAGCTTTCCCAGGTGTGCTGCGCAAATGCTTCCGCCTTTTCCTTGAAAGGAACGAGCGCGGGGTCCTCGTCGAATTGCCAGGGGAAAACGTGCTCACCGGTGAGGTAGAACGGCTCGTCTCCTGCAGGATTGGCCTTTTCTTCAAAACCTGGGATTTCCTCGCGAATACGGTGAGCTGCCCAATTAGTTGTGGGCTGGTTTCCGACGCCACCATAAATGGATTCGTGAATCGCGGCGTATAGCGGACCGTCGGCGAAACTCACGCGGGATCCGACATCGACTAGGAAATCAGTGCGCAATTGCTTTTCACCATTGCGAATGTGGAATGGCTCTTCCAACAAATACGCCAGATTGTGGAATCCATCTCCACGACCCAATTCAATTCCGATGGTTCGGAATCGGCGAGAACTCAGACGCTCACCTGTGGGAAGAGTTTCTGCAGATTGCTCCAGGTGCGCGCAGATTTCTCGAATGCGGTTTTCGGCCCACGGATACTCGCGATAAAAGCGCTCGTGGCGGGTGCGCAGCTTCCCATATGTCGTGCGATAAAGGTCATCAGCGCCACGGTCCAGAACGGGCAAACCACCTGTGAGGTAAGCGTGCTCCACGGATTTCGGATAGCGGCTGAGATACGAAGTAATGCAAAAACCACCAAAGGACTGCCCATACAGCGACCATTTCGCAATGCTCAAATGCTTTCGCAATGCTTCCGCGTCTTCGACGATGTATTCCTGACGCAATTGTGCAAGCCGCTCGGCCGGAATATCCGCAATATTGGCCGCATCAATTCGATGCGAGCGCCCCGTGCCACGTTGATCCAAAAGAATCACGCGGAATTCCTTCAGCGCTTCGCCAATTACCCCGCTTGCGCTCACTGGACGCGGTGCCGGGAAGCCTGGACCTCCCTGCAAATAGACAATTGCCGGCGCGTCCTCTTTTCCTGGCGCATAGATCTCCCTTGCGAAGAGCTCAAATGTCGCAGCATCCGCAGCCCCGGTAAAAGGATCCCAGGGAACCTCAAGGGCGTGTTCCTTAATAATGTGCCCAAAATGCCTGCTTGCAATACTCGTCGATGCCATGTCTCTACCGCTCCTCTAATCCCGCTGGTCGTATTTCTTCATTAGCTTTGCGACGAGCAAATCGGTCGCCTCATCGTCAGCAAGAATTTGATCCAACATCTCCCGGTATTCCCGCTGCCGCAGCGCAGTATCTTCCCCGTAATCGTCATAGGAATCGCCGGATAGGTCCACACCGAAGTTGGATTCATCGCTTTCGTCTTGCTCTGTCTCCTGTTGTGCCGACGGAACTTCCAGATCCGCTGGGAAGTCCGCATTGAACTCCTCCAGGAATTCCTCCGCGTTGGCCTCGGCGTCGGAACGCGACACTCCCCTATCAACCTCAGCCTGAATGCGACGCTGCAGCGCTTTTTCCATCTGTCGGTGACGCCAGCTGCGGAGGCGTGCGGGCTCGAAACGTCGACCAACCTCGCGGCTCTTGCCCTCTGCTCGACGTGCGAGGACCGCAATCTGCGCCGCGGTGTCGTTCAGTGGCGCCCACTCCGAGTGTGCCGACACTCGCCAATTACCCCAGTACCCCAGCAGCGACAGCAGAATGCTGACGACGGGACCAATGACCATGGACACGGCCATAAATCCCAAATGGTGGCCTCCGATGACAATGACCGCGCAAGCCACGGCCGGGATGACCGTGGGCTGGTTGCCGCCGAAAACAGCGGGTACTCGCCCGGTCACAATGTCGCGGATCATGGAACCACCAGTGGCGGTGAAAACGCCCATCATGATGCACGGCAGAATGGGCAGACCATACGTGACGCCTTTGACCGTTCCCGTAGCTGCCCAGAGTCCCGAGACCACAGCGTCACCGTGGACCTGAACGTATTCCCAGGTCTTTCCTTTGAAATAGAAAAATCGCGCAATGAGCGCACCAGTAAACGCCAGGATTAGGTACTCCGGCTGGCTCATTGCGGCGACGGTGCCCTGGTTAATCAGAACATCGCGAATCATGCCGCCGCCCAGTGCGGAGAACAGCGCAATAAAGAAGAACCCGATGATGTCGTAGCCTCGTTGCCGGGCGATGGTGCCACCAATGATGCCCATGAGCAGGACACCACTGACATCGGACCACCGGTACATCGACTCGATGAGCGGATCTACTTCTGCGACGTTCATGATGTTCAAGCTTAGACGCTGCTATTTTTCAAGCATCAACGAAAGGTCGGGATACCCATGGAAAACGCTGACACCTTTGCTTCGGCACGCCCTAGCGACAGGCTCATGCGCGGCATCGCTATCGCCTCTCGCGCGCACGATGGGCACTACCGAAAGGGCTCGGGCGTTCCCTATATCAGCCATCCGATGTCGGTGATGTTGATTGCGGCGAGCGTGACTAACGACGAAGACGTGCTGTTGGCAGCCCTCTTCCACGACATTTTGGAAGACGTGCCGGAAAACTACTCACGTGCCGAGATGGAAGATGAGTTCGGGCCTCGCGTGGTTGAGATCGTCGAGGGCGTCACCAAAGACTCTTCCCTGCCCTCGTGGCAGGAGCGTGCCGATGCCTACCTGGAGCAGCTTTCTCATGGCAGCGAGGAATCTGTCATCGTGGCCGCTGCGGATAAGTTCCACAATCTCAGCCAGACTCTGGAGGATTTAGACCGCGATGGCCACGCTCTGTGGGAACGCTTTCGTTCAACTCCGAGCCAGCAACTGTGGTGGTACACAAGCGTCCGCAACGTGATCGCCGAACGACTGCCCGGCATGCCTCTGCTGGACGATTTGGACGTTCTAATTGAGCGCCTCGATTCCTGGGTACAAGCGGCATAACCTGCGTTTTTCCAATCGCTTTAAGTTATAAAAACATGTCTAGGCATAGCCTGAACCACTCCGGCAACGGTACAGTGGCAGCCTACGTGGCTCGGATATCTATCACGATATAGAGGCCACGCAACAACAATCTGACAATAGATCCAGGAATACGCAACAGGAGAAAAACAGTGACTTCCACTGATGCATCGTCCACAACCGAACTGCCCACCACCACTCAGCAGTGGGTTCTAGCTTCCCGACCGACCGGCCTGCCGACTGACGAGAATTTCCGCCTCGAGACCGTCGATTTGCCAGAGCTTAACGACGGCGACATTTTGGTAGCCAACTCGGTCGCTACCGTCGATCCCTACATGCGTGGCCGTATGAACGACACCAAGTCGTACGTTCCTCCTTTTCAGCTTGACCAGCCAATGACTGGCGGCGCTGTGGGCACTGTCCTTGCGTCCAAGTCGGATAAGTTCCAGGTTGGCGACGCTGTCCGCCACTCTTATGGCTGGCAGACCAATGCTGTTATTGCCGATTCCGAGGCAACACCGGTTGACCTGAACGTTGCACCGGCTGCTGCCTACCTGGGCATCCTTGGTCTTACTGGCCTTACTGCTTACGTTGGCCTGACTGCTGTCGGAGAGATGAAGGAAGGCGACGTCGTCTTTATCTCTGGCGCTGCTGGTGCGGTCGGCTCGGCTGCTGGTCAGTTTGCCAAGCAGATGGGCGCATCCCGTGTCATTGGTTCCGCCGGCTCGGACGAAAAGGTTGAGCGCCTACTCGAACTCGGCTTTGATGCCGCCTTCAACTACAACGACGGCCCGGTTGCAGAACAGCTGGCACAGGCAGCGCCGGAGGGCATCGACTTCTACTTCGACAACGTCGGTGGCGACCATCTCGAGGCAGCCATCGGCGCGATGCGCACCTTTGGCCGCGTTGCTATGTGTGGCGCAATCTCCCAGTACAACAACACTGGAGCGCCGACCGGACCACGTAACTTGGCTCTGGCGATTGGCAAGTGCATTACGCTGCGCGGCTTCGTCTTGGGCAAGTACCTGCACCTGGCAGGTGAATTCCAGGAGCGAATGGCTCCGCTGGTCGTCAGCGGTAAGGTCGCCTACGATGTCACCACTCGCCACGGTATCGAGAACATGCCAGCTGCATTCCTCGAACTGTTTAGCGGAGGCAATACCGGCAAGATGGTCGTAGAGTTCTAAATAACTGTCATCGAGTTTGGAGCTAATTCGTGAACACACAGAAACCTCGACTGCTTACGACCGACACACTGCTGATTCAAGAAACACGCAACGTTATGCGCAGTGAATACTCCATTTTCGATGACAACGGCACCCAGATTGCCCAAATTGCCCAAGCGGGATCACTGGGTCGCCGCATGTTGGGCATCGGTGTCAAGTACGACATCTTCGATGTGGACGAGGATGGCAAAGAGGGCGACAAGCTCCTCACCATCACCGACCCCGCGAACGTTTTCGGCGACACATACAAGGTTCTCACACCCAACGGCGCTAAGATCGCCACAGCCAAGACCAAACGATTCAGCCTAAAATCACGGCTAACTTTGTCCGTCAAAGGGCTTTCCGACGTCGATGTTGACGGCGGCTTCCGCGGTAAAAATTACGCACTGACCAGCAAGGGACGCCCGATTGCGAAGATTGACCGGAAGTACCGTGGTCTCAAAGGCGCTATTACCGGCAAGGACACGTACGCTCTGCATTTGGAGCCGAACTTGAACGAGGAAACGCGGGCTGCGGTGATCGGTACTGCGCTGGTTATTGACATTGTCAGGCGCAAGAACGATGAGGCTGTAGCGGTTAGTGTGAGCTAGTGCTTCCGCCTTGTTAAAGAACTGCCCTGCTAAGGCGTCACCTTGTGCGGCGCCGAGACTTCCTTCAGCCTGCTGGACATAGCGACACCAACCAGTCCCATTAGTGCCAGGAAGATTAAAGCTGCCGCAGGGCCGAAGCTGGCGATAACACCCGAAAGCGCACCGACGATGAGCAGGACAACGCCCATGATGGTGTTGGCTGCTCCGACATACTCGGTGCGCTTGTCGCCTTCTGCCATGTCCACAACATAGGTCGAACGAGCCACGCGAACACCGGCGTGGACGACGGACATCGCGAAGAAGCCGAGCGGGAAAATCCAAGCGTTCGCACCGGCGGAAAGCCAGTGAGCACTTGCGACCAACAAAAAGAGAACAATAGAACCGACCAGCGAAGAGTAGGTCAACACCTTCTTCGAGGATTTATCCGACCAGATTCCGGCGACTTTTCCACCAACCAAAGAGGCGAAGCCTGCGGCGAGCATGAAGATACCGACATTGGCGCTTACTCCCCCGCCGCTACCGTCAGAGGCTTCCAGATCAGCTCCCACCTGTGCACTTAGGGTTACGATGAACGACGTGGATAATGCTGTGACCAGCAACAAACTACGGACGATCACAAAGTCGCGGAAGTTCTTATCCTCTTTAAAGAGCCGCCAGGTGTCCTGCCACCAGGTTTTATTCGGTTCTTCCTTGTCCCCCTCGTTGGTGGGCTCAACAATCCCACGGAAAATCAAAACTGCTGCTACCCACGACAGTGCCGCAACAAAGATGAGCCCCGCCACGATTGGTTTGGTGACGTTGTCGCGGATAATCCACAACACTGCACCAACAATAATTGCGGCGACACCGCCCAACATCGCAGCTCGGCCACTAATCTGCCCGCGCTGCCCCTTCGGAATCGTGCGGCCCTGGACATCCTTTGAGGCCATCGAGCACAGGGCTCGGGCCGTCGCAAAGCCTGCAAGCGCGACGATGACAGCGACGCCGAGCGCGGTGCCTTCTAGGAACAACGCAGCCAGACCAATCAGCGCTGCTGCGATGGCTTGCCCCAAAGCACCAGCGATCCAGACGGTTGTGCGGCGCGGGCGAGATTTCACCCAAGGTGTGAGGGCGGCCTGCGGAAGCATCGAACCGGACTCGCGCACCGGCACAAGCATGGCGATGAAGAAGCCCGGCGCGCCAGCCGAATGCAGCAGCCATGGCAGCAGCGTCTTGGCCGCAACAATCTGGTCGCCGATATTCTGTAGTCCGTTCGCCCAGACGTAGCGCTTGGCATTCGCGCGGGCGTGTTTTTGCACCGACTCTGGGTTGTTCCCTGCGTCCGTGGGTTTGTCAGCTTCCGAGCTATCAGTCATGCCTCTCACGCTACCTTCCTGCAGCAACGGCGCTACCGCACACGGTCATTTGCCCCAGGCCGTTCCAGGAGCGAATCGCGCTGTCTCATCTGCCGCTACACTCGCGGGAAGAGCACCCAACTTCTCAACGAAAGTAGAAATATGCCCGCTGACCTTTATCGACGTCTCTCCAACCTCGATGGCAAGAGCTACGGCGCATACAAATCTCTTCGTGGCTCCCACGACCTGCCGGATCTGGACGCGACGCTGTTTGTCGACAAGGTCCAATCCGACCCTTACGCTCCAGCATCACGGGCACGCGTCCACATTCCGCTGTCAGTGCTGGACTATCGCGGAGCCTCCCGCTCACAACCCGGCAGGTTCAGCACGGCAGAGCTCGATTTGTTGAACCGCAGCCTCGTGCGAGCTTTTAAGAAGTATGGCCGCGGGCTGTTTATCGATTCTCCGGGGCAGCAGGTCTTGCGCCGAACAGCTGTCGCTGAGCTCCGTGGGGATGCGCACGACGTCGATAAGCATGATGATGCCCTCCAGATCTGCCTGGAAATCCAGCTGCCCGCCCGCGGCCGGCGCATTCTCGGGCGTGAGGCGGCGCGCTTGATCTGTGAGGATTTGTTGGACGCGCTTGACGACGCCATTGTAAACGCACCCATCGATGCGCTCGAGGCAGCCGCGGAATTGGAGTATGACCAGCTCTTTTTGCGCCGTGCGGTAGCGGACGCGGACCTGATTGGGTTTGTGACAGACGGGTCGGTGTTGCCCCGTCAGGCGGGCAATAGCCAGCTGCCGAAGCCCGGCGCGACTGCGTTTACCTCGCCGGAATCGTTGCAGCACAGTTTTCAGTTGCCGTCGGGTAAAATGGTGCACGGCATGGGCATTCCGCGGGGCGTGACGTTGATTGTCGGCGGTGGCTACCACGGCAAGTCCACGCTACTGTCCTCCCTGGTCACTGGCGTGTATGACCATGTCGCTGGCGACGGCCGCGAGTTTGTGGTCGCTGACGAGACTGCGGTTGCGCTGCGTGCCGAGGACGGCCGGGCCATCACTGGTGTGGATATCTCGCCGTTTATCAACGGTCTTCCCTCCGGTGATGACACGACCCGGTTTTCCACGGCGAACGCGTCGGGGTCGACCTCCCAAGCTGCGGGTCTGATGGAGGCGCTGGGTTCCGGTGCGCGCGTGTTGCTCATCGATGAGGACACCTCCGCAACTAACTTCATGATTCGTGATGAGCGCATGCGCCGACTCATCCCCGATGACCGGGAGCCGATTACTCCACTGGTCGCACGGGTCCGCGAGCTCTGGGAGGACCACGGGATCTCCACGGTCATCGTCGCTGGTGGTTCTGGTGCGTTCATCGATGTCGCGGACACCGTGATTGCTATGGATGCGTACACGCCTTACGACGTCACCGAGCGCGCCCGTGAGCTCCGAGAATCTGCCACTCCGGCTGCACCTTCGCCAGCTTTTGCGCAGATCGGTGAGCGTTTTCTGCAGGCTGACTTCCCTGCCGGTGAGAGCCGTGGTGGACATGGTGGTCGTGGTGGTCATGGGCATGGCAGTCGCGGTGGGCGCGGTGGTCGTGGCAGTCGCGGCGGGCGCGGTAGCGGCGCGAAACCGCCTAAGCCACCGCGTGCTCGTTGCCTCGAACTGATTCAGGTGGGCAAGGACAATCTTGACCTGCGCGCTGTCGGCCAATTGATGGATTCCTCCCAAACAGAAGCCATTGCCCGGATTCTGGGCGCCGTTGTAAAGCAGCTCGATGGACGTACTGACCTCACCGAGCTAATTCAGCGTGAGTACTACAACTTTTGTCATTCGCTCTTCGACGCGGCAGCTGCGTCTACCAATTCTGGTCATCTGGCGGAGCCTCGTTTCCAGGAGGTTGTGGCGGCAATCAACAGGCTTCGGCTCTTGCGGTCGGGCCCCGCAGATTGACAGTCGCGGGAACGGCACACCTACGGCTGCCGCAACTAACTTCTTCGACGGATTTCGGCGTCGGGTCTTGACCTTGACGCGACGTCAAACAGAAAGATGATTCCCGTGAGCAACAACGACAACGAGTACACCATCGGCGAGGCAGCCGAGCTCCTGGGCGTTACCACGCGCACGCTGCGACATTGGGATGCCATCGGGCTGCTCAGCCCGCAGTATCGCACGTGGTCCGACTACCGCCTCTACACCGATGAGGACATCGACACCGCGCTGGAGATCCTGGTCTATCGCGCCGCTGGTGTGCCGTTGAAGACTATCGAGGAGTTCATTCACGGCGATTCCTCCCCGAGAAGTCGGAAAGATCGTTTGCTCGCTCAGCGAACTGTTCTCACAGAGAAGATCGCTGACCTGCACCACATGGTGCAGTCTCTGGACAAACTGATTGAGGAAGGACACACAATGGAAGCAAAGACGAAGGCAGAGCTCTTGGGCCGCGATTGGCAGAATCTAGAAGCCGAAGCTGAGGAACGCTGGGGCGACACCACCGAGTGGGAGCAATCCCAGCAGGCTCAGGAAAAGATGGACGACAGCGACTGGGCCGCTCTTGAGGCAGAGGCTAAGGATTTTGCCGATGCGCTTGCCGACGCTGCTGAGCGACACGTGGAGCCAGGTTCCGAAGAGGCGGCCGAGCTAGTTGACCGTCACTTGGCCTCTATTACCCGCTTCTACGAGGCCGGTCGAGAAAAGCAGATTCTGCTGGCTCGCATGTACGTCGCTGATTCCCGGTTTGACCGGTATTACCGCGGCAATGCTGGCTACCTGCTGGAGTTGATTGAAGCTCAGGCCCGTAAGGAAGGTATTGACCCGGCAAGTGCCGAGTGGCGGTAGGTAGCGCTAGACACCGGACGGCAGCCGTTCATCCAGGCCTTTCCACTCGGGACGAAATCCGCTTAGAATTGGCTCATGAAATTCATCGAAGCCGCAGACTTCACCGCTGATCGCCCGTGGGGTGCACTGAATGTTGTCACTATGACTGGCGCCACAAGCGTCCGGCTCCACTGGAGCGATCAGCCATACAAGTGGCACATCAATGATGGCGAAGAGGTCTTTGTGGTTGTCGACGGAGCCGTCGACATGCACTACCGCGATGCGGGACAGGAATGCGTACGCACATTAACGCCTGGCACTATCTGTTTTGCAGAAGCCGGCGACGAGCATGTCGCGCACCCGCAGGGCGAGGCGCGCATGCTTGTCATTGAAAAAGAAGGCTCAGTCTAGCCCACAGCAACAGCAGCCGACAGTGCGCACTTCGGCATCCCCATAACTGCGTCATAACCCCGACTCGGGAAGGAATTAACTATGAAGTTCTCTCGCTCTCTCGCCGCTGTTATCATCGGCGCCGCTGCCGTACTTGGCTCCGTCGTGGCTTCCCCGACAATTGCACAGGCGATTAACTGCCCATTTGCTCCGGTGCACAAATACGAACAGCACCGTTTCTCAGGATCTTCGACTTCGGCCGATGCTTTCCAGGTTTGGTTTGACGGTGGCGTGTACGTTGAACCAATTGTCGAAACACTGGATTTGGTTGAGCTTCAGGTCAACGATACCCAAGTCGCTCAAGCTGGTGACATCATCTACAAGGACGAAGACGGCAATTTCTGGGTGAAGTAGCCCAGGGCCAGAAACAATACGCCCCCAACACACTCAGAGTAACGCCAACTGTGGCGTTGCCCTGAGTGTTTTTCGTTGCCCGGAAGAAGTTGATAAACAAGAAAAACAGAGTGTAATTACAGGAATTAACCAATGGCAGATTAACCTCATCTGAATAGGGTTATAGCGCTTAGCGTTGTGGAGTCACTGGTACTCTGTCTCGCACCTTTTGCAATTTCTGCCACGAGCCCTCGTTTTCAGGAGTGTTCCACCATGGAAATCATCATCGTCGATTCTGAGGCCGAAATCGCGAGCATCGCTTCGGACTACCTCGCTCACTACGCCAACAAAGGTGGAAACCTCGGTGTAGCAACAGGATCGACCCCGCTTGCGACGTATCGGGAACTGATTCGTCGCCATCGGGCTGGTGAAGTCACCTTCAAAGACTGCAGTTTCTTCGCACTCGACGAGTACGTGGGCCTGCCGATCGAGCATGAGCAGAGCTACTACCACGTGATTCACAATGAGTTTTCCGATCACGTGGATGTTGACCCGGCGAGGGTCCATATTCCCGATGGCCTCGCGGACGATATCGGCGCGGCCTGCGAGGATTACGAGCGAAAGATTATCGAGGCCGGCGGCATTGACATTCAGTTGCTGGGCATCGGCACCAATGGGCATGTTGGTTTTAACGAGCCCGCCAGCTCTTTTGGCTCTCTGACTCGCATTAAGACGCTGCACCCGCAGACCGTGCTGGATAACGCCCGGTTCTTCGACTCTGCAGAAGACGTGCCGTACCACGTGGTCACCCAAGGGCTTGGCACCATTTCACGTGCGGGGCACCTCCTGCTGCTGGCCACCGGCACCGCAAAGGCGCACGCTATTGCCGCCTCCATCGAGGGCCCACTGAGCGCTTCCATGCCGGCTTCCGTGTTGCAGCTGCACCCGCGAGCCACGGTTGTGATTGACCAAGCTGCAGCCAGTGAGCTGAAGAACAAGGAATACTACGAGTTCACCTACGCTCATAAGCCGCAGTGGCAGAAGGATATGTGGAAGTAGGCCCCGGCCCTCCCCGGCCCCTTCCCAACCTTCGCTCCCCCCGGACTAGCCAGCGCTAGTCGTCATCATCCATCTCTAGCTCGGGGTCTTCGGCACGCGCCTGCTCGTAAACTTCCTTCGCGGCCGTCAGGTTGATGACGCCGATGACAAGTCCCACGACGATGTCCGGCCATGCGCTGAACCAGAAAATGGTGACCACTCCGGCGGCGAGAATGAGCAGGTTCGCCAGGACGTCGTTACGCGCCGCCAACCATGCGCCCCGCATAAGCGCACTGTCGGCCTTGCGCAGGTTCATCAGCAAAATCGCGCAAACCAGGTTGATAACCATCGCGATAATCGCCGTCACCGACAGTGTTAGCGGCTCTGGCGGCTCACCGCTGATCATCTTCCAGATGGCAGTGCCGAACGCCGCGATTGCCGGAATCAGGATCAATCCGGCGAGGCCGAAGCTCGCTTTACGACGGCTCGCCAGCGACCAACCCAATGCGGTGAGAACCAGCAGGTTGATGAGGAAATCTTCAAGAAAGTCCGCAGCGTCAGCAAACAGGGCTGCGGAGCCAATAATCGAGGCGACAATTAATTCAACGAAGAATCCGAGAAGATTCAAGCCCGCTACCCACGCGACAATTTTGCGGGCGCGGTGATCCAAAGTCGATGAGGTAAACACGGGGGATATCGTAACGCCCGCCGCGAGTACCATCGAAACCTATGACCTCCGCACAGAAATTCCACTCAGAGATGAAGGTTCCCGGCGGCAAATTGGTTGTCGCCGACTGCGAGACCACAGGCGACACTATTTCGTCGATAAGCATTTCGGGCGACTTTTTCCTCGAACCCGATGAAGCCTACGACATCATTAATGACGCGCTCCTCGGTGCACCTGCCGAGGACAATACAGAGCGCCTGCAGGCTCGCCTCGATGCGGCGCTGAAGGATTTTGAGGATCAGTCTGGCCGCGAGGTGCGACTGCACGGTTTTGATACCCACATCATTGCGCAAGTCGTTCGACGTGCACTGACACAGGCCGTCGACTTCACTGATTTGGAGTGGGAGGTTTTGCAGCCGGGTGTCCTGCCGACGGTGATGAATGTTGCGCTCGACGAGGTCCTTCTTGATCAAGTCAATTCCGGGCAGCGCGGACCGACTCTGCGTTTCTGGGATTGGGATGATCGTGCCACTGTGATCGGTTCATATCAGTCTTATGTCAACGAACTCGAGCCCGAGGGTGTAGAGAAGCACGATGTGCAAGTGGTGCGTCGTCTCTCCGGCGGTGGCGCGATGTTCATGGAGGGCGGCAACTGCGTCACCTACTCGATCTATGTACCAGAGAAGCTGGTCGCTGGTCTTAGCTACGTCGAATCCTATGAATTCCTCGACCGCTGGGTCATCGCTGCACTTGCGCAGCTCGGGGTCAATGCGTGGTATGTCCCCATCAATGACATCACCTCCGATGGCGGCAAGATTGGTGGTGCCGCACAGAAGCGCCGTGGCTCAACAGTGCTTCACCACGTCACCATGAGTTATGACATCGACGCTGACAAAATGATGGAAGTCCTGCGCATTGGCAAGGCCAAGATTGCCGATAAGGGCCTGCGCAGCGCGAAGAAGCGCGTCGATCCGCTCCGTCGCCAGACCGGTGCCAGCCGCGCGGAAGTCATTGACACGATGAAGCAGACATTCATCAACCGCTACGGTGCCGCCGAGGCATCGCTTTCCGATGAGGACTTCGCTGCGGCGCAGCATCTTATTGACACCAAATACGGCACGGAGGGCTGGACTCACCGAGTCCCCTAATGCCCACGCCAACTATCTAAATGAAGAAAATCTTCGGGAAAGAGAGTTAACTGGATAAAAAGTAAACCAAGGAGACTCGGCGTGGACGACGAGAAGAAACGGCGTCAAGTGGAAAGAAATCTGACGATACGTCCACTCATTAGTGAGTGCGTCGCCGAATATTAGCTCTCCATGCCCACCAGTTTCTCCGCCAACTCCGCAACATCGTTTGGGTGATACTGCGCGGGCCGGTTTCGCTTCGGCGAGCAGGAATCAATGACATCCCGCCACCGCTGCGGAATGCCGGAGGCCCCAAAGACGCCACCGAGAAAAGCACCAACAATGGCCGCGTTAGTGTCGGTGTCGCCGCCACGGCCAATGACTCGGACCAGAGAGTCCTCAAAGGTCGTGGTTTTGTCTTCTACCCGGCGCAGTTCTTCATGCAGTGCCCACAGCGCAAAGCGCAGCCATCCCTGATGCACCGAGAAATCCGGCTCCCCGCTATCCACCACGGCACCGCTGGCCTGCCACTCGGTTTCCCACTGCGCGCGCTGGGAAGCCAGCCACTCCATCAGCGCACTCACGCCAATGCCGCGGCGCGGCTGGTGGAGGCCGCCGCTGATGACGTCGGCAAGCGCGGATGCGTAACGTGAATTGGCCTCTATGCACACTGGGTGCGGGTGCGTGATGGCGGCGTCCTTGCGTGCGAGTTCGCCAGCGCGTGCGGGATTGCGCCAGTATGCGACGGCCAGCGGTGAGATGCGCATGAGCGCGCCGTTGGCCTGGGAGTTCGGGTTCGGTGCGTGTCGTAACAGCGCCGCCGTGGTGGCCTCTCCGATGTCGAAAGCGTCGGAGTTTGCCCAGCGCACATAGGACTCGCGGACATCGGCGGCATCGTAGCCTTCGCAGCGCACCAGTGAGCGTGCCAGCGCCAGCGCCATTTCGGAGTCATCAGTGGGCTGGCCGGCGGCGATGTTGTGGGTGCCGCCATCGGCAAGTTCACAGACACCGTGTGGGTAGCGCTGTGCAATCTCCTCGGCACTACAAAACTCCACTAGCGCGCCGAGGTTATCGCCGATGACCTGGCCATAGAGCACGCCGCGGGCACGGTCGACTACGCGGGCGAAAGCATCGGAATTGTGATTCACAGGCACCTCTTACAGAGCTTGACGGCGTTGGCGGCTTGAATGGCATCGGCGAATTCACCGAGACACCTGTACAACGCCGCTACAATCCCCGCGAGAGGTTCCAGCGCAGAACCGCAGGTCGGTCATGGTAGCGACCGAGCACGGACAGGGATGCGGTATTCAATGGGAAGGACTGGCCAAGTGCAATGGGCAGTTCCAACCAGGCTGTGGTGAGCGCACGCAGCGAGTGACCGTGGGCGAACAGAATCGCCTTGTCTTCGCCCGATTCACGCACCCTTTTCACCACTCGCTCAACTCGCTCACGGACTTCCTCCGCGGTTTCGCCATTGGGCACACCGTGAGTCCAAATCTGCCAATCGGGAACGGTCTTTTGCACTTCCTTCGAGGTAATCCCCTCGTAGTCGCCATAGAACCATTCCGCGAGATCCTCTTCGACCTCGAAGTCGTGGAACCCCGCCAATCGAGCGGTCTCCTGGGCGCGCTGACGGGGTGATGCCAGCACTAGCCCAAAGTCCTTCGGATCCAGCCAGCCGTTGAGGGCCTTGGCTTCTTCCCGACCGTTGTCAGTCAGCGGAAGATCAGTTACCGATGTGTGCTGCCCAGTGCGCGACCACTCAGTTTCACCGTGCCGCACGAGATATAAATCAGTCATAGTTCCAGCTTAGGCTTATTTGAAAATGCTGTTAGCCGCGGTAACCCTGCTAGCCCATCACGGGGTCACGGACTTCCAAGCCATGCTCCGGGTCCTCACACACCGTTACCGCTCCCAACTCCTCAGACCTCGCCGCCGTCGGAGAGCTACAGGTCCAGTCCCCTACTTGAGCGGTCAGGGTGTTGCCACCGCCCTCAGTGTCCTTGATTGCGTCGTACCGATCCAACACATCCATGGCCTCAGCGCAGGTCATCTCACCCTTGACCACTTCCGCCAGACGATGGCCCTCCATGGCACCGCACATCATCGGCCCCTGAACAAGTGCATCCGTGCCCTGACTGTAGCCCCTCGCCGGCTCACTCCCCTGGGCCATGAGTTCCTCGGCGGAATCGAAAACCTTGCCGGAGGTGCGAATATTCTTGTCCTTGCCTTCGATGGTAAAGGCCGCGTTATCCGACTGGCACACCAGCTTGTTCGCATCCGTCTTCGCACACGCAGCGGTGCCGAAGCTCGTCCATTGGCCGTCGTCAAGCTCTTCCTGAGCCGGCGGTACCCCTTCGACGAGCGTGTACGCGGCACCTGAAGTATTCAGCATGATTGCGCCCGGCGACTGTGGTGGGAACGGCGGAACCTCCACGTCGGGAATCGACGAATCAGCCTTACCGATGCACGTCACCGCGCCGTCTGAGTAGAAACACTCGCTCTTTTTCCCGTCTAGCGTGACGTAGAACGCCTTGATTCCGTTCTGGCTAAACCGCTGAACGTCAATTTTCTGGTAGGCGCTTTCATCAAATCCGATGCTGTCGACGCTTGTCCCCTTCGTCGGCGACGGCATCTTCGGATTATCGCCCTCGCTTGCCGACGTCGATTGCGACTGTACCTCACTCTGATCATTGTTGCTTTGTGATGCGGCGGCATCTTCGGAATCTGAAGATGAGCAGCCGACGAGAGTTCCGAGCATGACAACAGCAAGGCCCGCGGTCATCCGAAACATCGCACTGCGACTGGATCGAATAGGACTCGCGGGCATCTGGTTTTGGGTGACTGACATGAAATCAGCTTATCGCCGAACGAATCGGCTGGCTTGTTGTTTGCCGTATTTAACGGATGCGACTAAGACCGCTGCTTAAGCGTCTCCACTGCACGGTCGGCGAGCTCCTCGCCAGCACCGTCGTAGAGGTAGACGGCCATGTCGGCACCAACGTTGAGAAGCTGATCCTTAAACCTCTGCACCTTAGTGGTGGTAGCAACCACGGCTTCGGTGTCCTGCTTACGGATGTTCTGAATCATCGCGTAGGTCTCAGCGTGCTCAGACAGCGCCAACACGTACAGCGCTGGTTTCTTCTCCAGCTCGATGTGGTGCCAGAGCTCTGGGTCTGTCACATCGCCTGGGATGACCTGGTAGCCCTGCTCGCGCAGCTCTTCGATGCGATCCTCGTCGAAATCAACACCGAAGACGTTCATGCCGTACTCGTTGACCAACCTGCCGTAGACACCAACGCCGACTCGCCCCATACCCATGATGAGAGCATCGGCGCTATCAATAATGACCTTTGCCTCTTCTGGCACCAGGCGGTCCTCTGGGGTTTCTGGGACGAACTTCTGCAGGAAGCTGACAATCTTGTCTTCGTGCGGGGCCATCAGCGAGCTGGCAATGAAGCTACCCGCCACGGCGACTGCCATAATCGAGGTCCATTCTTCCGGCAGAATGTCCTGTTGCGTCGCCGCCGCCATCACAATTAGGCCGAACTCCGAGTAGTTACTCAACGTCAGCCCCGCCAGCGCACTCGTGCGCAGCGACAGTCCCATGCGCTTGAGAATCCAGATGAAGATAGTGGCCTTGAGCACCAGGAACAGCACCATAATCGCAGCGATGACGTAGCCGCCCGCGCTTGGCAGACCACCGAGACCAATCTCGATAAAGAACGCGACCAGCAGTAGCTCACGAATACTAATCAGTGCTTCCGACAGACGGTCAGAAATTGGGTGCGAAGACAGCAGAATACCGGCGACCAGGGACCCCAGCGAGCCAGAGAGCCCTGCCAGTTCGAAAGCCGAGTAAGAAGCCACTGCAATACCAATACCGGTGAGAACCAGCAGCTCAGTGCGGAACATGCGGTTGGGAAGCCGCGCCGCCAGCGGGCGAATGAAGAACAATAGTGGCAGCGCCAGCGCCCACAGCTCCGGGGTCTTACCCGACGATGCCACCAGCACGCCGACCGCAATGATGTCCTGCAGAATGAGTACACCAATCGCGATACGTCCGATGGCCGAAGCACCGCGGTTCTGCTCCTCCAAGTGGCTCATCACAAACACCGTCGACGAAAATGAAGTCGCGATGCCGATGTAAATTAGCGCGGTCACCGACAGTCCCGTGAGCTCACGCAGCGGCAAGAAACTGGCGACACCGAACAGCACGGCAAAAACTACCGTGTTTAAAAACGCGTGGCCAAGCCCCGAAAAGACCACTCGTGGCGCCACGATATCCTTCGGATTTAGCTTCAGACCGATTGTGAACAGCAAGGTGGTAACACCAAGCTCGGCCAGCGAATCAATGAACGGGATTTCCTCAAGCCCCATTGCATGAACGGCAAAACCGGCCCCAAGGAAACCAATCAGCGGCGGCAGCCGAAGCAACGACGCACCGAGTCCGCCGATAATCGAAAACAGTATTGCTGTTAGGTATACGGATTCCACCCATCAAAGATATCAGCTGACACTACCGATTGATGCAGTGGCTAACCATTAACAGATTTTTAACACCAAACCGGGGTTAGCTTCTTGGGAGTTAGCGCCGGTACGGGACCTCGCCCAACGCAATCGGCTGCGGGTGCTCTGTAACCCACTCGATTGTCGCCTCCGTCAGCGCATCAATGTCCGCCTCACCAGCTTTGCGCTGCTTTACGACGGCCATGGCATCCTCGGCGGCCCCAACCGTCTCCAGCCAGAAGTCGATCATCTTGGCATAGTCTTCGTCCCAGTTGACGTAGCCCATCTCCAGCGCTTCGTACCCGAGCCGGCCCACGATGCGGATAACTTCGCCCTGCACAGTCGCGGCTGGGCCACCACCCGGCACCAGGTAGTTCCAGAGGTATCGGAACTGGCCGTTGATCGACTTGTCTGCGGGGACAATAATGTCGCTGTGGCCGTCGTGAGGCGTGATTTCCTGCGGGCGGTCAGCACCGATGCGCTCATATAGTCGATCCATGACTGGCTGGTACTTGTCGCGCTGCTTGTCTGACAGGCGGTTGTAGCGGCGACCGAACTTAGTGAACTCTTCGCGAGCTTCGTCGTCGATTTCCGAACCCGCGTCCAGGAGCACCTCGATACTCGCTAGGACTCGACTGAGGGAATCGATATCGGCGGTAGCGACGGCCTCTTTGAACGCTGTCCGGCCGTGACCGAGGCGGTTCTCGCGGTGAAGGTCAGCGCCATTTTCCAACAGCAACGCAATGGCCTTGGGCTGATGGCTCTTCGCTGCCTGGAATAGAGGCCAGTGTTTGCCAGCTTCGATGTCAGCACCGCATTCGAGCAGGACTTTCATCTTGTCGGTATCGCCCCGGCTTGCGTGCTCTGCCAGGGCGGTTTTACCGAAGCGGTTCTCGGTGTTGACGTCGATTCCCTGGTCGATTAGCCAGCGCATGAGCTCCGGCGGGGTGCCACGGAGCGCTAGTGCAGTGTCCTTGCTGTATCCGAAAACTGCGTTGAGTGCGCAAGCGTCATAGACGGCCTTCAGCGCATCCATGTCACCGGCTTCGAGCAGCTCTTCGAAGTCCTCGACCAGTTTCTTCCGCTTCCGTGGCATGCAGTTTCCCCTTTACTTACCGCCCTCATCGGTGGACAGCGCAGCCACGAATGCCTCCTGCGGCACCGAGACCGAACCGATGTTCTTCATGCGCTTCTTACCGGCCTTCTGCTTCTCCAGCAGCTTGCGCTTACGGGAGATGTCACCGCCGTAGCACTTAGCAAGGACGTCCTTGCGCAGTGCACGGATGTTCTCGCGGGCGATAATCTTCGAACCGATTGCGGCCTGAACTGGGACCTCGAACTGCTGGCGAGGGATTAGCTCACGCAGCTTCTTGGTCATCTTGTTGCCGTACCACTGCGCGTTGTCGCGGTGGACGATAGCGGAGAACGCATCGACGGCCTCGCCCTGCAAGAGGATGTCCACCTTGACCAGATCCGCAATCTGCTCGCCGGCGTCTTCGTAGTTCAGCGAAGCATAACCCCTGGTGCGGGACTTCAGCATATCGAAGAAGTCGAAGATAATCTCGCCCAGCGGCATCTTGTAGCGCAGTTCCACGCGGTCCTCAGACAGGTAGTCCATACCACCCATCTCACCGCGCTTCTGCTGGCACAGCTCCATGGTGGGGCCAACGAACTCGCTTGGCACGACGATGGTGCACTTAACCATCGGCTCGTAAATCTCGCGGAGCTTCCCCTCCGGCCAGTCACTCGGATTGTGAACAGTGACCTCGGTGCCATCCTCAGTGACCACGCGGTAGACAACGTTCGGGGCCGTCGAAATGAGATCCAGGTCGAACTCGCGCTCCAGTCGGGCGCGGGTGATCTCCATGTGCAACAGGCCCAGGAAGCCCCCGCGGAAACCGAATCCGAGGGCCACCGAAGTCTCAGGTTCGAATGTCAACGAAGCGTCGTTAAGCTGGAGCTTTTCCAACGCATCACGCAGGTCAGGATAGTCCTGCTGAGAGATTGGGAACAGACCGGAGTAGACCATCGGCTTTGGCTCTGCGTAGCCTTCCAGCGGCTCCTCCGCCGGTGTGGCGTTCAGCGTGACGGTGTCACCGACCTTGGACTGACGGACGTCCTTCACACCGGTGATGAGGTAACCGACCTCGCCGACGCCGAGGCCCTTACACTTCTTCGGCTGCGGCGAGACGATGCCGATTTCCAACAGCTCGTGCTTAGTTCCGGTGGACATCATCTGAATGACTTCACGCGGCTTGAGCTGCCCATCAACAACACGGATGTACGTGACCACACCACGGTAGGTGTCGTAGACCGAGTCAAAAATCAGCGCACGAGCAGGTGCCTCCGGATCGCCGACCGGTGCCGGGACGAGCTCACAGACTCGGTCGAGCATTTCCGCAACGCCCTCACCGGTCTTGCCCGACACACGCATGACATCCTCCGGCTCACAGCCGATGATGTGCGCGATTTCCTCCGCGTACTTATCCGGATCCGCGGCCGGCAGGTCAATCTTGTTCAGAACCGGAATGATCTCCAGGTCGTTTTCCATGGCCAGGTACAGGTTGGCCAGCGTCTGCGCTTCGATGCCCTGAGCAGCGTCGACAAGCAGAATCGCGCCTTCACACGCCTCTAGCGCACGCGAGACTTCGTAGGTGAAGTCGACGTGACCAGGCGTATCAATCAGATGCAGGACAATCTCTTCGCCCGCGTGCTCGCCGGTGCGCGGAACCCACGGCAGGCGCACGTTCTGAGCCTTAATGGTGATGCCGCGCTCGCGCTCAATATCCATGTTGTCGAGGTACTGATCGCGCATATCGCGTGCTTCAACAACGCCCGAGAGCTGCAGAATTCGGTCCGCCAGGGTGGACTTACCGTGGTCAATGTGCGCAATAATGCAGAAATTTCGAATCCGTGAGGGGTCCGTAAAAGTCTGCTCCGCAAAATTCTTGGTCACGTTGGGTCTACTCCGAAAAATAAAGACGTTATGGGCATTGGGGCGCGGCGTTGGCCGACCCATATGCGCCGGCCTCGAAAACCGACCAGCCGGGCTTAAATACAATCACGCACAATCTTACCTATCGATTCCCTCCGCACTAAACCTCTAGACTTAGATTCCATGAGCTCCACTTCGTCCACCGATAAAAATGAACGCGAAAGCTGGCCACGCCGCCTGCGCAATCGCATCAGCGCGCGTCTTTTCGCCGGTACCGAGTGGTTCCGCGGCCCCGACACCCTCGATGAGGCACTGTTTAAGCTCAACACGCAACTTGGGCTCGCTCAGGACACCTCGCTTTCCGACGAGTCCAAGGAGGCTCTACTTCGACTGCGAGATTCGGTGACCATCGCGCGCCCAACCGCGGAGTTGGCCCGCACAATCGTCTACAGCCCCGACATGGATGGTCAGGCCGACCCCGGCGAAGTGGTATGGATTCCGCTGCAGCTCGAAGGTGAAAATGCTGCCCTGCGCGAGCGCGCTGTGGTCGTGGTTGGGCGCCATGACCAGTACCTATTGGGCATGCTGATTTCCACCCGCAGCGAGCACAGTGAGCACCCGGAGTGGCTGTTTATCGGCAGCGGGTTCTGGAATGAAGACCCCAAGCCATCGTGGGTTCGCATGGACCGTATCTTGCTCATCCCAGAATCGGGTATTCGCCGCGCAGGTGCGATGATGCCCCGTAGGCGCTTTGAGCTCATCGCCGCCCGACTTCGCGGAGATTACGGCTGGAATTAGGCAGTAGCTGGAGTTAGGCAGCGGCTGGTATTAGGCAGCGCTGTTTGCTAGAATTCTGCAAGTTGTTTACCGTTGCGTTCCTTTGCGGCGAGCGCGGGCAGGACCTTGGGTTCGCGTTTTCATCGTCGTATAAGCGCAGTGGGCGGTTTTAACTCGCTGGTTAATTAGTTTGACCAGCAGAGGTTCGACCCGAAATTTGCACTGTGATCAGGACTTTTCTTGGTGGCGGGCGGTAACAATTCCAACTACTACGGATACAAGAGGTATTCACGATGGCAAACATCAAGTCCCAGATCAAGCGCAACAAGACCAACGAGAAGGCTCGCCTGCGTAACCAGGCTATCCGCTCCGCAGTCCGCACTGAGATCCGCAAGTTCCAGGCTGCTGTTGAGGCTGGCGACAAGGCTGCTGCTGAGGCTCAGCTGCGCGTTGCTTCCCGCAAGCTGGACAAGGCTGTCACCAAGGGCGTCTTCCACCGCAACACTGCGGCTAACAAGAAGTCCGGTATGGCTAAGGCTTTCAACAAGCTGGAGGGCTAATTCCCTTTTGGCGCTGTGCCGTTCTTGTGGCGCTTGTGCCGTGAAATTAACCGCTTCCTGCTATTTTCCGATTTCATTTCGGATGTGGCGGGAGGCGGTTTTTATTATTTAACCCCAACGCGAGTTAGTGACTGCGTTTATGGCTGGCGGCGGTGGGGCGATGCGAGTTACTGACTACGTTTATGACAAAATGACCCAAAAAATGGCCTGAAAGTGTCATAAACTCACACAGTTTCACATTTGCAGCCCTTTGAGCAGGGCCTGGGCCCCGCCGCCCACACTGTTGGTTGTTGATTTCCATCGCTTCGGTTCCAGCACACCGACATGCAGCCACCAACACACGGCCAGCGAATGCGGTTGCGACTCCGGTGGATTGACCGGAAAACGGGTTTGAATCAGGCCCAGACACGTATTCGCAGAACCGAGCCCCTATTCAAGCGCGATTTACATAACGTGACCTGCTGGAATGTCTTGAATCTGACAGACTTCTTGTCTATTAACCCTAAAATTGCTGCGCATTATCTGAGTATCCACGAGAATCGACTACGCCAGCACAATTTCTACAGGAAGGAACGTCATGCCGAAGACAACTTTCACAACGGTCGCGCATGCCCCAACCAACCTCGAAACCACGGTGACCTCTCGAGACATGAGCTTCACTTTGGACGAGCCTACTGACCTCGGGGGAACCAACGCGGGCATGAACCCGGTCGAGGCGCTGCTCGGAGCCCTCGGCGCCTGCAAGTGCATCGTTGTCCGCTCATTCGCCGCTGCCCACGGCATCAAGCTCAACGATGTCAAGGTTGAGTGCTCCGGTGTGCTCGATCCAGACGGTTTCATGGGGAAAAACCCGGAAGCAAAGATCGGTTTCTCCGAGATTCACACCCGCTTCCACATTGATGCAGACAACACGAGGGAGGAACTGGTCGCATTCCTCGGCTTTGTTGAATCCCACTGCCCGGTTCAGGACACGCTGTCTAACCCTGCGGCCTCGTCCTTCGAACTCGCATAGCGGAAAATCGCTGGTTTTCGCCACGGCCTCTCAAGGCTTAACGCCTATGGGACGAATGGGCCAGCTCCGCGATACGAAGCACCGACTGTTCCAGCGATAGTTCCGGCGTCGATGAGGCTCCCTTGGTGTCCGCATCCAGCTGTGCCGCAACAACCACAGCGCGAGCGACCGCCGGAGTTGACCAGGCCGAAGCCAACCGCTGAGTTTTCTCCAACTTCCACGGCGGCATGCCATAGCGGTGGGCATCCCTGCGAGCATTAACGCCACGTGCGCCGTGGAGCCGAGCTACATCACCGACCATTCCCGTGATTGCAGCCGACAGCAGTGCCGGTGCCATTCCCAGCTGCAAAGCACGGCGCATCTTCGCCAACGCTTCCCCACCCCGGCCGCGCAGTGCGAGCTCGGCAATCTCAAAGCCCGAAACCTCCGCCGAAGCACCGTAGTAGGTGCGCACTGCTTCCGAGGTGACCTTGCCCGCGGTATCCGCACACAGCTGGGAAATGGCGGTGGCCAGCTCGCGGAGGTCTGAACCGACCGCATCCAGGACGGTATCGATGACGTCGCGACGCACCTTAACCCCGTGTGAGGCGAACTCTTCGCCAACAAAACCGGGCAAGTCGTTTCGCTTGAGCGGTTGAGCTTCGAAAAAGCGGACCCCCAACTTGCGCAGGTCAGCGACCATCTTTTTCTGACGCCCCTCACCGCTGTGAAGGAGAATCAACGTGATGCCCGGCGCGGGATCCTTAACCGAATCCATCAACAGCTTGGCAGGCTCTTTGCCGGCGTCTTGGCAGTCGGTGACAACCACGATCCGGTCATCTCCAAACAACGAAGGGCTGAAGAGCTCCACGGCATCGACAGTGGTCATGTCCCCTGCGCGGATGGTGGTCACAGGCACCGAGCGTCCACCCGGATCGGACTCCGTTGCTGCCTGCGCGCGGACGGCAGCGACAATGGCGAGGCGGGCGCGGTCTTTCAGCAGCTCCTCTTTGCCCACAATCAAATTCACGGGTGCGACGGCGCTCAATCCCGACCTCTTTTCCGCGTTAATTCCTGCGACTGTTGTTTCTAGCCTACGGGACAGCCCGGATTTCACCTTCCTCGCCAGACTTCACCATTGGAATACAGGGCTTGCGGCCCATCTCGCTGCGGGCACACCACAGGAATCTGCTCGGGTGTCATTACGGTTTCTCGCACGCGCGGACCACACTCGCGAGCGATAAACCACTGGGGTGAGCGGCCTGATTGGGACGGTTGGCCGCTCACGGATTCAGCGATGTACGACGGGGACTCCACCGCCACGGTTTCTGTCGTGGGGTTGTTGGTGGTGTCATCGAGCACCTGGACGTACCCCGCCTCTTCCTCGGTGAGTCCGAGTGCAATTCGGCACTGCCGGCTGAGCGAGGTCGGTGCAGGGTAACCAACCGATGCCACATGGTTGGCGGGTTCTCCGACAGCCTCCGCGTGAATGAGAACAATCTGGGTCTTCTCCGCACAGGCCGCAACCTTCCACCCCTGTGGGGCACGCGCAATGTCCAGCCCGAACACCCAAATAACCGCGTAACTACAGACGGCAAGTACCACTGCGAAGCAACCAGCGCGGAGCGCAAGACGGGGCCACGCCCAGAGCGCCGTCAAGCATGCGAACGTGAGCGTGCAGGAGATGACCAACGTGACCGTCCCAGTGGCGGGCGCGACGATTCCCGCAGCGAGGCGTGCGACCTGATGAATCCACCATGCGCACGGCGCGGCGCACCAGAGCAGCGCACTGACCAGCCAATTGAGATGCAGTGCGGCGGCAACGGCAGCGAGCGAACCAGCGATAGTAACCGGTGCGACGGCGGGCGCGGCGAGGAGATTGGCGAGCAGTGAGACATGACTAATTTCGCCGATGAGAAGCGCCAATACGGGCATGGTGACCACGTGTGCGGCAATCGATACGGCGATGGCGCGGACTACTGGGGCGGGCCAGGTACCCATAACGGTGGTGGCGGACAGGCGTCTGGCAAGGGGCTCGGCAAGAAGAATTAGCCCAGCGGTGGCTGCGACCGACAGGGCGAAGCCCACTGATACCGATAGGTCTGGTGCCAGGAGAATCAACCCAATAATGCCAGCCGATAGCGCCGCGATGGCTTGGCCAGCTCGTCCTACGAGAATCGCCAACAGCCCAATGCAGCCGGTGACCACCGCGCGTAGCACTGACGGTTCGGTGCCCACAATTGCTACAAAGCCATACAGGGCAAGCGCGGCGACTGCGACGCGCACCCGCGGTCCAGCCCACGAGAACACGGCTACAACAGCCCCGACAACAAGCGCAACGTTCGCTCCAGAGACCGCTGATAGATGCGAAAGCCCAGAAGCAGTCATCACGTCGCCGTCGGTGAGGCTAAAGCCGCGCTCATCGCCGATGGCCATGGCGGGAATCAGGCGGTCGGGACCAACGGGAAGGTTTTGCGCCGAGTCAAAGAGCTGCTGGCGCACCTGAGCTGCCAGCCCCTGTGGTGGCGCGATGACCTCAACATCGCCGCGCAGATTCAGCTGGATACCACTAATGCAGGGTTTGCTGGCCACACGTATACCGGCTGTGGATTCAACTACGGCGTCTCTCGTGACCGCCAACAGTTGCTCGTCGCCGAAAACCGACACCTGCCCCGGAAGGCCCTCGATGCGGGCCTTCGCGCTGGCCCCGAACTCGGTAGCTTTCGGCTCGGTGACGAGGCGCAATTGCACTTTCGACATCCCGCCAATGTCGTCATAGAGCTCGTGGGCTCGGGCTTGCGCTATGCGGATTCGCGTGGCCACCGCAACACTGGCCACCGCCACAGCTGGCACCACGATAGTGGCGATTGCTCGCCAGCCGGAGGTCACCGCACCTCTTCCCCATCGCCACGACCAACGCTGCCACGCCCACGGCAACACCACCGCAGTCACGATCGCGCACGGTGCCACAACTATCGCCCATTCTGGGCGCATGATCACTGCCACCGCAGTCGCCCACGCCAGCACCGCTCCTGGCACTAGCCGCACATCGAGCCCAGCACGAGCGCGCAGGTCAGACGGTGGCGGCATCGCGCAGAGCCTCTACCTTCGCCGGGCCGATTCCCGGAACCTCCTCAAGTGCGTCGATGCTCGCAAAAGGCCCGTTCTTTTCACGAAAGTCGATGATTTTGGTCGCCGTTGCGGGTCCGATTCCAGGCAGTTCCTCCAACTGAGTAGCAGTAGCGGTGTTGATGTTGATCTGTCCGTCAGAGCCGCCCGGGCCAGCCCCGCCAGCCGCACCAGAGTCGGCAGAATCGGCGCCAGAACCATCTGCACCGCCAGAACCACCCGCGATCTCCCCTGCTGGGAGCGCCTCCGTCCCGACCACAATCTGTTGACCATCAACCAACGGCGCCGCCAGGTTCACACTGGCAGGATTAGCCTCCGGCAAAAGCCCACCCACACGCTCAATTGCCTCCACCACCCGCGCGCCCGCTGGCACCTCCACCACGCCTGGATTCACGACCACCCCCCCCACCGACACAATCAACGGCCCCGCCTGTGCCTGAGCGTTAGTCTCCTTCCCCGGACCGCCCGGTGTCTCCGCTGAGGTTTCGGTCGTCTCCGGTGTCGTCCCCGCGACAGCCGCGTCTTGCACCGCAGGCATCTCTACCTGCGGCGACGACGGCCATACCACCGCCGCAATTGCTCCCAGGGCCAACACCGCAATCACAATGCACGCAGCCATTGCCACCCGCGGCGTCACCACCGCCCGGCGCACGGAGAGGTCCACCGCCATGCGCTTGTCTTGATCAATCGGTTCCAGGTAGTCCGCCAGCCGATTCCGCAAATTCGTCACGATGCGCACACTAGCGCCCCGCCCCACACCGCACTCCCGCGAAAGCACCTATCGAAGCGTCATCTGTGGATAAAAAATGACCTGTGGAGGTTATCCACAGGTCACATCATCTGCTCAGTTCAGCCGCTATATCTTCGTCTCATCGCCGTCATCATCACGCTTGTCGCTTGACGACGACTCCTGCAATTTCTCCCCTTCGTTGCCAAATACAGCTCCCTCGGGATCGGACTTATCGCGCAGCGCCAAATCAGAGATAGCCTTCGCCAGGCGCTCAGCTTTATCCAGGGCTGCTTGGCGGTTCTCACTCCACGTTGGCAATTTAGAAACAGCCGTGGTGAAAAGCGGAATTCCCTGTTCATTAGTCACGACTGTGCGATGGATACGCTTATTGCGGTTGCGACTAGCCGCCGGATTCTCAGCTACCTTCACCACAGCCTGATCGGTGATTGGTTCATCCGAGTCAGTGGCGTCAGCGGTTTCAGCTGAACCAACGGAGCCATCCGCCCCTTCCATGTCAGCAGAGTCACCGGAATTGCCTATGTTCCCGGAATCATCTTCCACTGCGTCGGTAACCTCACCTTCAACAGCAGCCGCGTCACTCTCCTCCACACTGTGGAGCAGCGCTGTCACACCCATCTCTGCTTCAAAATCCATGGCATCCGAATCAATCGAGCCACCGGAAACCATGCCAACTGCATAGGCTCCCTGCCCGACATGAGCAGCAAGCGACTCCGGCAAATCCAGGATTCTAAACCGGGTATCGTCGGGTAGCTCTTCGGCAAGCATGGCCTGGAGCTCGTGGACGTCGTCAAGCGCGTCGGAATGATGCAGCAATACTGCAGGCGGACGGTTCGCCGATGACGCAGACCGCACCATCTTCGTGGCAAAATCCACCATCCGCTGCTTGACCTTCGCTTCTGTGCGGCACTTGGCGACGAGTGCCAGTGAGCCATCTTTAATGCCGACGATGGGCTTGATAGCGAGAGCCGTAGAGAGCATCGCTTGGCCCGCGGAGATGCGACCACCACGGCGCAGCGAATCAAGCTTTGGTACGAACAACCAGAGTCGATAGCGCTGCAGCACATCACGGGCGACGTCGGCAACCTCATCACGACTGGCCCTGGCCCTCGCAGCCTTGGCCGCTGCGATGGCAGCGGCACCGACTCCAGCTCCGACGGTGTCGGTATCGATGACGGTCACACGGTCCAGCGCACCAGCAGCGGTGACAGCGTTAGACCAGGTAGCGGACATTCCCTTGCCAAGATGCAGGGCGACAACGCCAGCGTCAGAACCATCCTTGTTGGAGCGTTCCAGCGCACGCGCATATGCGGCGCACAGCTTCAGCGGACTGACTGCCGACGTGGTGACGGCGTCTTCATTGATGTCATGGCCGATGGGAACCACGGTGATGTCGAGCTTGCGGGCAACCTCGGGCATCAGGCACGCGGTGTCATCGACAACAATGCGAACGCGACCGTCACCGGGCATGGCAGCCTCCTGAAGAATGAGAAACCTGCAACTCCCGCTCACGGACCTTCGCGTTAAAAGCATTCAGATACCAGGAGGTCTCACCATTGACGCGCGTGCGCTGCTCCATTTCGACCCACGCAGTGTTGCCCAGTCCGTTGAACGTGCTGAAGTAGTCGCGCGGCATCTGCAGCAGGGCTGCGGTAGCGGCAGCAATGGCACCACCGTGGGACACGAGCACAAAGGTATCCGACTCCCAATCGGGGTTGGCCGCTAGCTCAGCAATGACCGCCAGCATTCGGTTGGAAACCTCAAAGCGGGTCTCGCCGCCCTTGGGAGCCCAGTTAAGATTATGGCGCCAGTGGTCACGCATACCGGGAAACGCGGAGTCAATCTCGTCGTAGGTGCGCTCTTGCCATTCACCGAGGTTGGTCTCACGCAGGCGCTTATCAAAACTCAACTCTGCACCGGTGGCCTCAGCTAGCGCACGGGCGGTGTCGGCTGCCCGGGTCAGGTCGGAGGACACGATTTTTGTGATTCGCGGTTCAGCCTCCGCCAGGTACCGCGCCGCAGTACGGGCTTGCTCGCGACCAACGTCGGAAAGCTGCGTGTCCAGCTGTCCCTGAATGCGGCCGGTAGCGTTATACGATGTCTGCCCGTGCCGCAGCATAATCAGGCGACGTCGTGCAGCAACATGTGCCTCGCGTGAGCCCGCCACAATTAAAACTCGTCCGTGTCCGGGTTTTCGGCAGCCAGCGGAATCTCGTCGATAGAACGAGCATTGCGGGCGGAATCTTCGCCGTCCTCGTTGCTCGGCTGCTCGATGCCCTCGACCTCGATGCGCGGGCAATCGCGCCACAGTCGATCCAGGCCGTAGAAGTCGCGTTCTTCACTGCGGAAGACATGCACGACAATGTCGCCGTAATCCAGCAGCGCCCAACGTCCCTCACGGACACCTTCGCGGCGAACCGGCTTTGCGCCGAGGTCACGCAGATCGTCCTCAATTTCGTCGACGATTGCGGCAACCAGACGCTCATTGTCAGCACTGACCAGGACGAATGCGTCCGTAATCACCACCGGGCCAGAGACATCGAGAACAACGACGTCCTCACCCTTTTTGCTATCGGCGGCCTTCGCCGCGGCGGTCGCCAGCTCAATGGCGCGTGGTTGTGCAGTCACGAAAGACTTCAGCTCCTTGTGATTAAAAGTCGTGAAAAACAGCGTTTGTACTTGTAACTTACCGTCTCAGCGGGATTTTGCTAACTTTCAGTCCGCGGTATCGGACTTCGCATCCACCGATGCCGCATCCTCGGAGGTCGAGTTCACCGATGCGGGGCCCACAGAACCAACCGTGCCCTCAGCAGACTGGTACAGACCCCGCTTAGCGATGTACTGCACCACGCCATCCGGCACCAAGTACCAAACAGGGCGTCCTGCCTCCGCACGCTTTCGACAATCGGTAGAAGAAATAGCCATGGCGGGAATCTCGATGAGGTGCAACCGTGAAGCGTCGATTCCTTCCAGGTCCTCTGCCCGCAGGTGAACCCCTGGACGAGTGACACCGACGAACGTTGCTGCGTCGAACATCTCCTCCCAGTCCCGCCACGTCATAATCTTCTGCAGCGCATCGGCACCGGTAATGAAGAACAGATCCGCGTTGGGATAGATGACCTTCAAATCCCGCAGCGTATCGACGGTATAGGTCGCACCCGGCCGATCAATATCAACCCGCGAGACCGAAAACTGCGGGTTCGACGCAGTGGCAATGACCGTCATCAGGTAGCGGTCTTCGCTGTGAGAGACCTTCCGGCCGCGCTTTTGCCACGGTTCACCCGTGGGCACGAAAAGCACAAAGTCGAGGTCAAAACGGTCTGCCACCTCGCTGGCGGCAACCAGGTGACCATTGTGAATGGGGTCAAAAGTGCCACCCATTACGCCAATGCGCTGCCGGGGCGCTTCCGCCGACTTCGCTGTCAACGCGGCGTGTACTCGCGACCGCACACTTTTCTTGCGCTTAATCATGACTGGCACTTTACCCGGGCACTACGGACGAGTCTGTCCACGACCAGCCAGAACCCACTTGCTGCTGGTCAACTCCGGCAGCCCCATGGGCCCACGGGCGTGCAGCTTCTGGGTGGAAATACCAATCTCTGCGCCGAAACCGTACTGCTCACCATCGGTGAACGCAGTGGAGGCATTGACGCTGACAGCGGCAGCATCAACACGGTCGACGAACTCCTGGCACACGCCCCAGTCACGTGCAGAGATAGCTTCCGTGTGACCCGAGGAGTACTCAGTGATGTGATCCGTCGCGGCCACCACACCGTCGACAATGCGTGCGGCAATGTCTAGCGAAAGGTACTCATCCGACCAGTCTTCTTCCGTCGCAGGAATGACCTCACCGGTCCACCCAGAGGCCGCCAGATTATCGACATCGCCGTGGACCGCAATGCCCGCGTCGGCAAGCGCGTCCAAAATGCGGACCTGATCCTGCGTGGACAGCGCCGAGTCAATGAGAACCGTTTCAGTGGCGTTACAGACGCTCGGACGGCGGGTCTTGCCGTTAATCATCAGCGCAATCGCCTCGTCGATATCGGCGGAAGCATCGATGTAGATGTGGCAGTTACCGGTACCGGTCTCAATGGTCGGCACCGTTGCCTTCGTCACGACGGCCTCAATCAGACCGGCACCGCCGCGCGGAATCACTACGTCAACCAGGCCGCGGGCAGTGATGAGATCTTGCACGGAATCGTGGGTCTCACACGGCAGCAGCTGAACAAGGTCCTCCGGTGCATCGTGGTTGGCCAGCACCTCACGCAAAACCGCGACCAGCTGCGTGTTGGAGTGGACGGCCGACTTGGAGCCGCGCAGCAAGGCCACGTTGCCCGACTTCAGCGCCAGACCAAAGGCATCGACAGTAACGTTCGGGCGAGCCTCGTAGACCATGCCCATCACGCCCAGCGGAACGCTGACCTGGGAAAGCTTAATGCCGTTAGGAAGAGTGCTGCCCCGCAGCACCTCGCCTACCGGATCCGGCAGGGCCGCAACCTGGCGCAACCCACCGGCAATCCCCTCAACACGATCGGCGTCAAGACGCAGGCGATCCAGCAGGGAGTCACTAAAACCACGGGCCTTACCGGCCTCGATGTCCTTGGCGTTGGCTACCAGAATCTCTTCAGTACGGGCGACCAGCGCATCTGCTGCGGCCAGCAGGAGCTCGTTCTTGCGTGCCGACGTAAAGCGAGCCAGCTCTCCCGCGACAGCCTTGGCACGCTGTGCCTTATCTAAAACCTCGGCGCGCTCAGCAGCACGCTCCGGGCTAAGAGCCGAATCCTCGGCAATGCCCTGTTGATTGGTGTTAGCAGTTTCGTTCGTTTGAGCAGTCATGCCTACCAGCATAACTAGAGTGAGACATCATTTGAGGGAATTAGCTCAGCAACCCAAGGAAAGATGTAATTCATCAACAGCAGGAACACGATGACGGCAATCACGATGGTGATGATCGCTTTCACCCACCACGGACCCGGCAGGGATCGCCAAAAAGCTGCGTACATCTAGTTGACCTCCTTGGTCTCAACACCGGCGAGAACCGCGTGAATAATGAGCCGATGAGTGTTGTCCCACTGCGGATGGCAGGTAGTCAGCGTAAGTAGAGTCGCGTTACCGACCGGATTGAGGACATCGGCGCGGTCTGGAGTGACAATGTGCTGGCCGGGAATCTCGGGGACGTTAGTTCCTTCTGGCACGCAGTCGAAGCTTTCCCCTGCGCCAGCCATACCGTCGACCGGTAATACCTTGTAGCGGTAAATAGCATCACGCGTCTCTACAGTGATGTCATCGCACGTCTGCAGGCGGTCAATGTTGTCAAAGGGAGCTCCGTGGCCGTCACGATGGGCGGCATAAGAACTGTTGCCCACCTGCCCCGGAAGGGCTGTGCTCGGATAATGGCCGGGGCCACCGCGCAAAACTTCCTGAGAGACACCTTCGAATACGACCAAATCGCTAAAACCGGCCTTTGGAGCGGAAATCATCGCCACCGCAGAGCCAGGCACCCAAGAGCCCTCAACAGCTGGCTCCGTGCCTTCTGGCGCCTGAGCTGAGGCCGATGCCGGTGCGGACCATGCCTGCTGCAGCTCATCACGAGCCTGCTGCTGAGCTTTCCCGGTTTCAAGACCAGACCAGTACAGCAGATAAAAGGCGAAGAGCGCCACCATCACTCCAGCGGTCAAGAGCAACTCGCCGATGACGCCAATAATTTTCGATAACACACTTAGGATTATGCCCGAAAGTTCCTCATCCAGGCAGTCCGCGCTCAGGCGCTCCTCCCCCCAGCCAGTCCGCACTCAGCTAGTCCCCACTCAGCCGGTCTTTGCCGAGGCACCTCTGTCCGGGCGCGCCCAGGTGCGCGTCTTTAAGCGCTGCAGCTCTCAGCGCAACGCTCTCCTAAGCGCGGGAGGCGAAATCCGACAGGTAGTCGGCATGGACGACAGGCTTCTGCATGTCATTCGGCAATTCCTCGGTGTGGTAGCCGATCATGCCCAGCAGTTCTTCAGAGTCATAGTTGACCTCGCCGCGTCCGATGACCTCACCGCTCGGGCCAATCAGGTCGACGATGTCACCAGCGGAGAACTCACCGTCAACCGAGGTGATACCGACCGGGAGCAGCGACTTGCGCATGCGGGTCACAGCGTCGACCGCGCCGGCATCCAGGCGAAGCAGGCCCGAGCTATCCGCTGCGTAGAGCATCCAGAACTTCCAGGCGCTCAGGCGGTTGTCCTTCGCGGCGAAAGCGGTTCCCACGTCTGCCTGGTCAAGTGCTCGCTCAATGTTGGACGCAGAAGTCAGCAGCACCGGCACCCCAGCACGCGAAGCCAGGCGTGCGGCAGACACCTTCGAGGCCATTCCACCGGTGCCCAGTGCCCCACCGTCACCGGCGATAACACCACGTAGGTCGTTACCGCTGCGCACCTCTGGCACAAAGGTCGCACCTGGATCGGCCGGGTTGCGGTCGTAGAGGCCGTCGACGTCGGAAAGCAGAATCAGTGCATCGCAGTACGCCAGGTGACTGACCAGGGCGGCCAGGCGGTCGTTGTCGCCGAAGCGGAACTCCGAGGTCGCGACCGTGTCATTTTCGTTGACAATTGGCACCGCGCCCAGCTGGCGCAGGCGGTCGATAGTGCGCTGGGCGTTGCGGGCACGCGAACGCACACCTGCATCGTCCGAGGTCAAAAGCACCTGCGCAGAAGTGCGACCATAGCGCAGGAAGGAGCGTCCCCACTCCTGTGCCAGGCGCACCTGCCCTACAGCTGCAGCCGCCTGCTTGGTCGCCAAATCAGTGGGACGCGAAGTCAGCCCCAGTGGCCCCATTCCGGATGCCACCGCGCCGGAGGACACGACAATGACATCGCTAAAGCCCATACGCTTTTCCAGGGCATCGGCAATGAAGTCGATGCGTTCGGGATCGGTACGACCGTCAGATCCGGTCAGCGAGGAAGAACCAATCTTCACCACGACGCGCTTCGCGGTCCGAATTGCCTCACGAGTCTCGGAATCGAAACCGCCTTTGGTTCCCGGAGATAAATTCTCAGTCGCCTTTTCAATCTCAGCGACGGTGGACTCAGGATTGTCGTGAAGTAGCTCGTCGACCTCCTCACGGGAAATCGGCGCGTCCGATCCAGACTTCGGCGCGGTAGCTACCGGGGCATCTAATGCATCTGCTCCAGTGACGTCAACATCGTTGGCAACGGTGTCGGAAGGGATAACTGACTCACTCATTTCACTAATGGAAAACATGACGGTCTAATGTAATTCTGACTATATAATTGTTTAAACAATCAATGGCAAAATGCAAGTTTGAAGTCTTCGCTTGCCGACGACGCTGTCGCCCGCGACTATGAGTACCGGTCGCGAATAGCCTCTTCGCCATCCCCGAAATCGTACTCGTCAATCAGACCACGGCGGGCCTGCGATGCACGCTTACGCTGCTCAGCGCTAGTGCGCTCGTTGACGTAGAGACGATCGTCGGTACCACGGCCACTCGGCACGAAGTCATCGGTGCCCGCGACCTGCTGCGGGTACCACTCGAAGGTGAGATAGGAAATCGTCACCGGGCAGCCAACCGTTGCCCCAGCCTTTGCCAGGGCATCTTCTACACCAAGCTTGGCCAGGCGGTCAGCCAAGTAGCCGACTGCCTCGTCGTTTTCGAAGTCCGTCTGGTTAATCCAGCGTTCCGGCTTACGGCCACGCACAATGAACCCATCTGGGGTATTCGGATCGCGCTCGATGGTGAAGTCCGCGCCTTCGCGCTTCTTGCCGCGCACACCTTCCGGACGGATGACCGCACGGGGCTCCTGCTCTGTTGGCAACGGATGCGCCTTGCGGTAGGCGGCAATCTGATCCTTCAGGCCGTAGGTCAGCTCCTTGAGTCCCTCGTGCGTCACCGTAGAGATCTCATAAATCGGCCAGCCGAACTTCTCCAACTCCTCGCGCTGCATGTCAATCATCTCGCGAGCATCGGGCAGGTCAATCTTGTTCAGCACGATGACGCGCGGACGCTCTGCGAGATCCCCAAGCCCCACGTCGGCCTTCAGCACCGACTGGTAGTTGGCGAGTTCCGTCTCCAACGCCTTGATGTCAGAGACCGGATCGCGGTCGCCCTCCAGAGCAGCAGCGTCAACCACATGCACGAGCACAGCGCAGCGCTCAATGTGACGCAGGAAATCCAACCCAAGACCACGGCCTTCAGAAGCCCCCGGGATAAGACCCGGCACATCTGCGATGGTGAAGGACTCGTAGCCAACGTTGACTACACCCAGGTTCGGCTGCAGCGTGGTAAATGGATAGTCACCAATCTTCGGCTTAGCAGCGCTCAAGGTGCTAACCAGTGAGGACTTTCCGGCTGACGGGAAGCCCACCAGTCCAACGTCTGCCATGGATTTGAGCTCCAAGACAAGATCCTTGGCCTCACCCGGCTCACCGAGAAGAGCAAAGCCCGGCGCACGGCGGTTCTTGTTCGCCAGCGCTGCGTTACCCAAGCCACCGTAACCGCCTTCAGCAGCGATGAAGCGGGCCCCCTTACCGGTCATGTCCGCCAGCACTTCCCCATCCTCGGTCATCACAACCGTGCCCTCCGGCACTCCGAGAACCAAATCCTCACCACGAGCACCGTTGCGGTGGTCACCCGCGCCGGGCTTACCGTTGGCAGCCTTGATGTGGGGATGGAAGTGGAAGTCCATCAGAGTGTGAATCTGCGGGTCGACGACCAGCACAATGTCTCCACCGTGGCCGCCGTTGCCGCCATCGGGACCGCCGAGTGGCTTGAACTTTTCACGCAGCACCGAGTTACAGCCGTGACCACCGTCGCCGGCCTGCAAATGCAGTACGACACGATCTACAAAACGAGACATAAAATCACACACACTTCCGAGCGGAGAGCCATCATCTAGTGCCTGGAGTAATGCCCTAATTTAAGCGAGCCGGTGGGCAGAAGTCTAGGCGGTAACAAAACGCTGCCTCGCAACCTAACAGCGCGAAACAGTACATAAACAACAAAAGAGCCGATTACCTTTCGCAGTGGGAAAGGAATCGGCTCTTCAGCAAGGCAGTTAAACCTGCCTCAAATTCAACGTTGCAGTAATCCTATGTGGACAACCGAGGGTTGTTCCTAGGAGTTATTCTCAACGATGCTGACAATGCGGCGGTTACGGCGGGTACCGAACTCGACTGCGCCTGCCTTCAGAGCGAAGAGAGTGTCGTCGCCGCCACGGCCAACGTTCTCACCCGGGTGGAACGAGGTACCGCGCTGACGAACGAGAATCTCGCCTGCCTTAACCTGCTGGCCGCCGAAGCGCTTCACGCCGAGGCGCTTAGCTTCGGAGTCGCGGCCGTTGCTGGTGCTGGATGCACCCTTCTTAGTAGCCATGATTTTCTCCTAGGGAAAAGCTAAATGGAATTTCGGCGGTTTACTTGGAGACGCCGGTGATCTTCAGAACAGTGAGCGGCTGACGGTGGCCGTAGCGGCGCTTGTAGCCAGTCTTGTTCTTGTAGTGCATGCCGCGGATCTTCGGGCCCTTAGCGGCCTCAACGATCTCTGCGTTAACGGTAACGTTGGCAAGCTTGTCGGCATCCGCAATGACATCTGCGCCATCGACGAGCAGAACCGGGGTGAGAGCCACGGACGAACCCGGCTCACCCTCGATCTTCTCGACCTTGACGAGGTCACCTTCGGCAACCTTGTACTGCTTGCCGCCGGTCTTGACGATCGCGTACATAGGAGGGCTACCCCTTTATCTGAGAAACTCGACTCAAGGAATCTTTGTAATTCCTTGACTGGACAATGGAATTGCGATTAGTTGCGTGTGCAGAACACTTCAGGGACATACCCGAAAGCCAAATCCGAGTAGATTTCCCCGCTCTGGCCGTTTCCTTACCACCAGCGCCTCAAGCACCAGTGGGCATGACCAGATACGCCTACTAATCAGCGACTGGTCAAGAGTAGCGAAAAATCCCCCTAAATTACAAACTGCCCGAGTAAGACCCTGTCCCCCATCGGTTTTCACGGTCTTCCCGGGCAGTTTCCGAAGCCACTTTCCACTCCCTGCTTTAGGGAACGGAAAATAGTCTCCTATCTGGCCTTATTCCAGATTTCCGCTACCTAGTTCTGGCCACTTCGGCGCACCGCACGACGCACGCGGCGACGACGATTGGCCGGTTTCGTCTCCGGCGCCGCAGCACCGCGATTAGCCTGCTTCTGCTCTGGCTTAGTAGCGCGGTTTGAAGCGCCCTGTCGCTGCTTCGGCGCAGTCGCTTCGGCATCGCTTTGCGACGAGACCCTGCGCACCGCCCGACGGCGATTACGGCGAGCTCCCGTACCCTGGACTGCTACGACCTCAACCCGTGACTTGCCCGAGCGGCGTCCACCGCCACTGCGGTTGGCGCTGCGGTTGCTGTCATCGCGGTTGTCTTTCGCACGATCTCCACCCTTGCTGCCTTCAGCGTCCGCCTTTGGCTTAGTGGACTCGAAGTCCTCGCGACGCGGTGCGCGATCCGAGCGGGAGTTACCGCGCGTCGGACGACGACGGCGTGGAGAACGCTCGAACGCCTCCTTCGCCTCCTCATAGGTCTGGGACTCCTCGGCCACAGCCTTACCGGTCTTGTTAGCGTTGCCGCTCTTGCCATCCTTGGCTGGCTCCCTCACATCTGTGGTGGAAGCTGCCTGAGACTCAGCCTGAGGCGCAGTGGTTTCATCCACAGCAGTACGACGCACAGCGCGACGACGGCGACGTCGAGCGCTAGCGCTGCTGGAGCGTTCAGCCTCGCCACGGCCTCCACCGGAGCCACCGTTATCGGTGCGCTCGGCACGCTCAGCACGGGTCGGGCGCTCCGAACGCTTGCGACGATCACCATATTCTTCGTCGCGGTCATCAGCGTCGCGTGCAGCCGAATCAACGGCAACATGCTCCGCTACCCTGCGACGCGTAGCCCGACGGCGGCGGCGCTGCCCCTCCTGCGGCATGTAACGGTCATCCGACGGCTCCTCTGGGTCCTTCTCACGGGCTTCCGCAACAGCTGCGGCAGCCAGAGCAGCCAGGTCATCGGAGTTCTCCGATTGCTCAGTACGCTCGCGGCGCTCCTGACGGCCACGGCCGTTCTGTCGCTGCTCATCGTTTCGGCCCTGGCTCTTACGAACCCGGCGACGACGCGGCGGCTTCGGCTCATCGTTCTCAGAAGAGACAATGACAGCTTCGACAGCAGCTGCGACACGCTTGTCGGCTGCGTCCTTATCGCGCTGGTTGGTCTCCGCGTCGTCGTCACGCGTTGCCTTGGAAGAGCCTGCCTGGTCGCCCTGATCGCGGTGCATGGCCAGCGCGGCCGGGTGGTTGGCCGGATTGTGCTCCGAGCGCGACTTGTTGCGGCGCTTGGACTTGCCCTGCTCGTCGTTGCGACGGCCATTCTTGTGGCCACGGCCCTGATTGTCCTGCTCGACCGGATCGATGTGGATAATCAGACCGCGGCCATTGCAGCAGCTACACGGCGTGGAGAAGGTCTCCAGCAGGCCTGTGCCCAGACGCTTGCGCGTCATCTGGACGAGGCCGAGCGATGTGACCTCGGAGACCTCGTGACGCGAGCGGTCGCGGCCGAGAGCCTCCTTCAGACGGCGCAGCACCAAATCCTGGTTTTCCGGCAGCACCATGTCGATGAAGTCGACGACAATCATGCCGCCCAGATCCCGCAGACGCATCTGGCGGACGATTTCCTCAGCGGCCTCCAGGTTGTTGCGAGTGACCGTCTCTTCCAGGTTTCCGCCAGCGCCGGTGAACTTACCGGTGTTGACGTCGATGACCGTCATGGCCTCAGTGCGGTCGATGACCAGCGTGCCGCCCGAGGGCAGCCAGACCTTGCGGTCGAGTGCCTTGGCCAGCTGCTCATCGATGCGGAAGTGCTCGAAGACATCGGCGCCACCGTGCTCCTTGGCGAAGTAGCGCTGCAGTCGCGGCTCCAGCTCCGGCGCGAGGTCGCCGATGTAGTCCGTCACTGTGTTCCACGGGCGATCGCCCTCCACCACGAGACGCGAGAAGTCCTCGTTGAAGACGTCGCGGACGACCTTGACCAGCATGTCTGGCTCTTCGTACAGCGCAATCGGCTTTGCTCCACGCTTCGCCTTCGCTGCCTCGGAGGCTTCCCAGATCTCCTGCCACTGCGACTCCAAGCGCTTGATGTCGGCCTCGATGGCCTCCTTGGACACACCCTCGGCTGCGGTACGGATAATCGTGCCCGAGCCCTCCGGCGTAACCTCGCTCAGAATCGACTTCAGGCGCTTGCGCTCCGGCTCCGGCAGCTTGCGGGAAATACCCGCGCTCCGGCCGCCCGGCACGTACACCAGGAATCGACCAGCCATCGAAATGTGGGTGGTCAGACGCGCACCCTTGTGACCAATCGGGTCCTTGGACACCTGGACCAAAATCTGGTCGCCGGCCTTCAGCGCATGTTCAATCTTGCGCGAACGCGACTTCGTGCCCAGCAGCTTCCAGTTCAGGTCACCTACGTAAATGACACCGTTGCGGTCGGTTCCGATATCGATGAACGCCGCTTCCATGCTGGGCAGGACGTTCTGCACGCGACCGAGGTAGATATTGCCGATCTGCGTGGTCTGCGTGTCAGAGGTAACGAAGTGCTCGACCAGCAGGTCATCTTCCAGCACACCCACCTCAGTGACAATGCCCGCGTGGTCATGGCGCTTGCGCTCACGCACCACCATCGTGCGCTCCACCGACTCACGACGAGCCAGGAATTCCGCCTCCGAGATTACATGGCGCTTGCGCGATTCCTCACGACGCTCGATACGGCGACGTCGCTGCGCCTCCAGGCGAGTCGATCCCTTAATCGCCTGCGGTTCCTCGAACTCTTCGCGGGTTTCCTCTTCCTCGCGCTCTGTGTTTTCGGTGGTCTTCTCCGCCTGTTGCGCGTCATCATTACGACGCCCACGTCCACGACGGCGACGACGCGGGCGCGGTTGACGCTCCGTTTCGCTTGACGACGAGCCGTCCTGCCCCTCCCCCGCGTTGTCATCGGTGCCCTGGTTGGAGGCACCGCTGTCAGCTGAAGCTACATCCTCGGTGGCCGAATCCTTGGCCGAGGGCGGAACAGCCTGCGGAGCCAGGAAGATAGGCGCAAACGCGGTCTGCTCTTCCGCAACCGGCGGCTCCGGAACTACCGGCGGCTCGATGTCCTGCAGGGCTTCGCTCTGAGTTGCCTGCGTATCCTGCGGCTCTTGCGTTTTCTGCGGCTCTTGCGCTTCCTGAATTTCCTCTGCTGCTGGAGCGCTGGTCGTGCGGACCGCACGGCGAACTCGGCGACCACGACGTGTGGTCACTGCAGCGCTCTTTGCAGCAGGTGCTTCGGCGGAAGCTTCCTCAGCGGAGGTTTTCTCAGCGGTCTCGGCTACGGTGTCGGAAGCCTTTTTGTCGGCAGCCTTCTTATCGGACGCCTTCTTCGACGACGACTGAACGACAGCCTCAACAGCTTCCTCGACGACCGAGTTCGAGTCCTTCGGCTCGTCCTTCGCTGCGGTTTCTTCCGGAGCGCCAGCGGTCTTCTTCACAGCCCGCTTACGTGTTGCCCGCTTCTTAGTCGTGCTCTTCTTCTCTGCGCTCTGCTTCTCTTCAGCCTGCTTCTCTGCGCTCTGCTTTGCCGAGGATTTTCTAGCCGAGGCCTTCTTGGTGTCCTTCTTCTCGGTCACTTCCTCGGCAGGCGCTGCGTCCGACTCCGCTTCGCTCTTGGCTGCCTTCGGCGCAGCCTTCTTTGTGGCCTTCTTCGCAGCCGACTTCTTGCCGCTCTTCTTCGCAGCTGGCTTCTTCTCGGACTTAGCTGCAGTTTGCTCGTCCGACTTCTCATCTGCCGCGTTCGGCTTACCTGCCGACTGTTTTTCCTTCGCGGCTGGCTTTTCGCCGGTTGGCTTGGTCGCAGCGGATCCGTCGTCAAGCGAGGCATCCTCTGGATGATCACCGATGAAATTCAGCACTGCGTCGAGCTGATTTTGATTAATGGTGGACGCAGCGGACTTTACGACGATCCCCGCGTGCCCCAGTGCTTCGATGGTTTCCTTCGAGGTCAACCCCAAGCTCTTGGCCAGGTGGTGGACTCGGGTTTTCAGAGCCGCTGACTCACGATCAAATTCGCGTGCCTTAGCGACAACATCCTGGCTGAAATTTGCCACTGTATTTGTTTCTCCTTGACACCCCACCACGCAAAACCCGACAACAGGAAGCACACTCTTTGTCATTCCATGTGCGCCTACATCCGTTGTGGCCTTGGAAACCAGGCGGAGCAACGATGTTGCGACAGCCACTTCATTTGCGCCAAATGCGCAGATAGAGGGCCGAAAACGATGAACAATTATGAAAGTCTTATTGGCAGGCCTACCGGCTGACTCGGGGATTCAGCGATCACATGCGGCATATTTCATCCGCCGGAGCGAACTCCCGGGCACTACTGCTGCTGTCCATTGTCGCACATATCGAGCAGGTGGCGCGCACCGACATTGGTGGCGGCGGGCCAATCCGAGTTACTGACTGCGTTTATGACAGAAATGGCCTGAAAAATTGCCGGAAAGTGTCATAAACTCCTACAGTTTCACATTTGCAGCCCGTGCCCGCATTCACACGTGCAGCCCGCTGAAGGGCCGCCCCACGGTCGTCGACAAGCAAAAAGCGCCGAACCGGCAAACAATTGCTTGCTCAGTTCGGCGCCAGTTCAACGCTCACGGGTCAATGCTGAACCGTCAACGTTTAGAGGTTCGGGAACCAAATACCAATCTCGCGCTCAGCGGACTCCGGAGAATCGGAACCGTGAACAACGTTGTTAGCAACCTCAAGTGCGAAGTCACCGCGGATGGAGCCCGGAGTTGCGGCCTCAACCGGGTTGGTGCCGCCAGCGAGCTGACGCCACGCAGCGATTGCGTTCGGGCCCTCGATAACACCAGCGACCAGCGGTGCAGAGGTGATGAAATCAACCAGCTCACCAAAGAACGGCTTATCGACGTGCTCTGCGTAGTGCTCCTTCGCAGTTGCCTCGTCAGCAACACGGAGGTCAAGCGCGACCAGCTTCAGGCCCTTGCGCTCGATGCGGGAGATAACTTCGCCGACCAGACCGCGGGAAACGCCGTCCGGCTTGATCAGAATAAGAGTACGTTCAGTCATGGTGAGCATCATACTATGACAAACCCCGCTGCACCGGAGTGGTGGTGCAGCGGGGTGAAAGTCGCGACTACGAGCGCGGGAGACTTACGAGTGCTGGGTGGTCAACAGACCGCGCTCCATACGCTGGAGGAGGTTCTTCCGCAGATGCAGAATGTAGGCCCACACCAGGGCGAAGAAAATACCCACCACGCCCATAGACACGTGCGTGAAGATAGCCAGCACACCAAAGACCTGCAGCACAATGTTCGCCTTCAGTGCCCAAGGCTGCTTCTGCAGGAAGGCCATCGCAATCAGAGCCAAGCCCAGGATGGTGATGTACGTAACCGAGAAGGTCTGGTTAATCTGACCGTCGGGAATGCGCGTGACCACAGTCAGACCAAGCAGCACCGAGATAGCCTGCATGATCAGCGTGCCGGACATAACACCGCGCAGACCCTTCAGCGGGTCCTTAGCCGGATCGTGTCCCGCACCGAGCGGACCATACTTGCCACCCTCACTCAGGTCACGCCCCTCGCGGTAGGCGCGCAGGGCCTCGCGGTCGGCAGCGGTGTAATCCTCCGCGCCATTGCCCTGTGGCTGGCTCGCCTGAGATTCGCTCATTGCGGGTCCTTTCCAAATAGTGTCCGGGCCTCGCCCGCGGTAACAACAGATCCAGTGACAATCACACCGGAACCAGAGACAATACCGTCACCGGTGTCGGTTTCCTCAGCCAGCGCGACAGCTAGCTCAACGGCGGACGGCAGAGTTGGCACGCGATGCACGCGCTCCTCGCCGAAAATCTCCTCCGCAAGGTCAGCCAGGTCGTCGTAGTGCAGCGCACGCGGCGAGGTGTTCTGGGTGATTACCACTTCTTCGAAGTACGGCTCCAGCTCCACCAGCAGCCCACGAGCGTCCTTCTCCCCCAACACCGACAGCACACCAATGACACGGCGGAAGTCGAACTCAGCGGAGAGCGCCGTGCGTAGCGCACGGGCACCGTGAGGATTGTGGGCGGCATCGATAAACACCGTCGGGGTCGAACGCACGCGCTCCAGGCGGCCGGGCGATGCGACCGTCGCAAAGCCTTCGCGAACCGCATCAATGTTGAGCGGACGCCCCGGACCTGCGCCGAAGAACGCCTCCACCGCAGCCAGTGCTGTGGCTGCGTTACGCGCCTGATGCGGACCGTGCAGCGGCAGATGGATGTCGTCATACTCGCCGGCCAGGCCCTTGAGCGTCAGGTTCTGCCCGCCGACCGCCAGCTGATGACTGACGACGCCGTACTCAACTCCAGCGCGGGCGACGGAGGCGTCCATTTCCACGGCACGTCGCAAAACGACGTCCATTGCTTCCGGCTCTTGCTCGCCGACAATGGCGACATTGTCCGGTGGCGTGAGCAAGTCGTCCTTGTTCCACCGCGACTTGATGATGCCGGCCTTCTCAGAAGCGATTTCAGCCAGGGTATCGCCGAGGTACTCCGTGTGATCGAGACCGATTGGGCAGATGACTGCCACGTCGGCCTCCACCACGTTGGTCGCATCCCATGTGCCACCCATGCCGACTTCCACCACGGCGACATCGACAGGAGCGTCGGTGAAGGCAGCGTAGGCCATGGCCGTGAGGACCTCGAACTTACTCATCTGCGGGCCGCCCTTTTCGGCGGACTTGGCGTCAACCATTTCCACGTAGGGCTGAATCTCGCGCCAGATGCGCACGTAATCGCGTGGATGAATGGGCTGGCCATCGATGGCGATGCGCTCGGTAACCAGCTGCAGATGCGGACTGGTGGTGCGGCCGGTGCGACGACCGAGAGCGCGCACCAGCGACTCAATCATGCGCACAGTGGAAGTCTTGCCATTCGTGCCGGCAACGTGAATGACCGGAGTGGCACGCTCAGGATGGCCAAGGATGTCCATCAGCATCTCGATTCGCTCGAGCGACGGGTCAATCTTGGTCTCCGGCCAGCGCTGATCCAGCTCGGCTTCCACCTCTGCGAGCTCGCGCAGCTCCTCGGCGGTGGCCTCCAGCGGAGCCGGCTCATTGACTGGGCGATCCACATCCACCGGCAGGCTCAGGCCTTCCTCGGACACGGAGACCTCACCGAGGCGCATGTCATCGGGCATGCGGTCATCAGCCATCACACCGGCGATTTCGCGAGGTTCGAGGTCCTCGACGATCTGGGAGTCAGCCGGATCGAATTCGAACTCAGGCGCTGCAGTGGACTCCTCTCGCAGCGCAGACTCTTCCTGCGTCACCGAATCGTCGCCGCCACCAAGATTCAAACGAATCTCCCCTGCAATCTCATCGTGTGATTCAGCACCCCGAGGTTCGATATCCCGTGGTTCGGTCATGCCTGCGGAAGTCCCTCCAAACGAGCCTTAATGCGGTCAATTTCCTCCAGTGCGAACTGGTGGCGAGTCTTGATCTTCTCCACGACCTGCTCCGGAGCCTTGGACAAGAAGGCCTCGTTGCCGAGCTTCTTTTCGGTGCCGGCCAGTTCCTTCTCGGCCTTGGCCAGGTCTTTTTCCAGGCGCTTGCGTTCAGCGGCCACGTCGACGGTGCCGGAGGTATCCAGCTCGATCAGGACCGTGGCCTGAGACAGGCGCACCTCAATGGAAGCGGTAGCGGTGAAGCCGTCCTCCGGTGCCTCAGCACGAGCCAGCGAACGAATCATCTCTTCCTGAGCAGTCAGATCAGCATCCGCCAGGTTCATGCGTGCCGGCACGCGCTGCGACGGCTTCACACCCTGGTCATTGCGGAAACGACGCAGCTCGGTGACCAACTTCTGGGCATCGGCAATACGACGTGCGGCAACCTCATCAACAGCAGCGCCGTCGGTGGTCATGGTTGCATCCGGCCAGGCGGAAATAACCAGAGAGTCCTCGAAGCCCTCCGCGCCGTCGGTAAGCGCCTTCCACAGCGTCTCCGTGACGAACGGCATGGACGGGTGTAGCAGACGCAGTAGCGTATCCAGCACGCGGCCTAGAACCAGACGAGTGGAGGCGGCTCGGGCGGCCTGCTCCTCGGTCATGGTCTCGCCGTCATTCAGGCGTGGGAAGTCAACCTTGGTCATCTCCAGGTACCAGTCACAGACCTCGTCCCATGCGAAGTGGTAGAGGGCCTCGTTGGCCTTGGAGAACTCGTACTTATCCAGCGCAGAGTCGACTTCGGCGCGGACCTGTTCCAGGCGGTCCAAGATCCAGCGGTCGGTGTCGGTGAGCTGGTCACGGTCCGGCAGCTCGCCCACGTGGGCACCGTTCATCAGTGCAAAGCGGGTGGCGTTGAACAGCTTGGTAGCGAAGTTACGGGAGCTCTGTGCGGCGTCGTTACCGACCGGCAGGTCAGAGCCCGGGTTAGCGCCACGAGCCAGCGTGAAGCGAAGTGCGTCCGCACCGTAATCACGCACCCAGTCCAGCGGGTCAATGCCGTTGCCGAGAGACTTCGACATCTTGCGACCCTGCTCATCGCGGACCAGACCGTGCAGGAAGACATCCTTGAACGGCACCTGCGGACGACCGTCGCGACCCTTGCCCAGCGGTGAATCAGGCAGGGTGGCAGCAAAGGTCGAGAACATCATCATGCGCGCGACCCAGAAGAACAGAATGTCGTAGCCGGTGACCAGCACGGATGTCGGGTAGAACTTCTCCAGCTCTGGGGTGGCGTCCGGCCAACCCATCGTGGAAAACGGCCACAGCGCAGAGGAGAACCAGGTATCCAGCACATCCGGATCCTGCGTCCAGCCGTCGCCCGTCGGGACCTCATCATCCGGGCCGACACAGACGACCTCGCCATTCGGGCCGTACCAGATCGGGATGCGGTGGCCCCACCACAGCTGACGGGAAATACACCAGTCGTGCATGTCATCGACCCAGTCGAACCAGCGCGGCTCCTGCGAAGCCGGGTGAATAACCGTGTCGCCCTCGCGAACAGCATCGCCGGACATCTTGGCCAGCTCATCGACCTTAACGAACCACTGCAAGCTCAGCAGCGGCTCAATCGGCTCACCCGAGCGCTCCGAGTGACCAACCGAGTGAACATACGGGCGAATCTCCTTGACAATGCGTCCCTGCTCACGCAGCGCCTCCGTCAGCGCAGTACGGGCCTCTGCACGATCCATGCCGTCGAAACGCGTGCCAGTGTTGAAGATACGGCCAGTGGTGTCGATGACCTCCGGCATATCCAGGTCGTGGCGCTGGCCCATAGCGAAGTCATTCGGATCGTGCGCCGGCGTGATCTTCACCGCGCCGGTACCGAACTCGCGGTCCACGTAGTCATCGGCGATGACCTGAATCTTCAGGTCCTCGCGGAACGGGTGGTCCAGAACCTTGCCCACCAGGTGCGTGTAGCGCTCATCCTCCGGGTGCACGGCAATTGCCACGTCACCCAGCATCGTCTCCACACGAGTCGTCGCCACAACAATGGAGTCCTCCCCATCGCCGTAGCGGAAAGACACGAGCTCGCCTTCAGCGTCCTCGTACTTGACCTCAATATCCGAGATTGCAGTCTGCAGCACTGGCGACCAGTTGACCATGCGCTTGGCGCGGTAAATCAGGCCGCGGTCAAACAGTTCCTTAAAAATCGTCTGAACCGCACGGGACAGGCCCTCGTCCAGAGTGAAGCGCTCACGTGACCAATCCAGGGAGTCACCAATCTGGCGCATCTGGTTGCCGATACGTCCGCCGTAATCGTGCTTCCACTCCCAGACCTTCTCCACGAATTCCTCGCGGCCGTAATCGAAGCGGTCCTTACCTTCGGACTCCTTCAGCATCGCCTCGACCTTGGTCTGCGTTGCGATACCCGCGTGGTCCATACCCGGCAGCCACAGCACCTCGTAGCCCTGCATGCGCTTACGGCGCACCAGCGCATCCATCAAAGTGTGGTCCAGTGCGTGGCCCATGTGCAGCTGACCCGTCACATTCGGCGGGGGCAGCACAATAGAGTAAGCCGGCTTGGAGCTAGACGGATCAGCCTCGAAATAGCCAGCGTCTACCCAGCCCTGGTACAGGTCCGACTCCACGTCAGCCGGGTTCCACGACTTGGGCAACTTATCTGCTCTGTTTAGGTCCACGTTGTTCTCAGTCACGCGTCACATCTTAGCGCCTTGCCCGGATTTGGTTTTCCAGGGGCTTTACGACGGCCCTTGCGCCCCACCCATATCTGCCATCAGCGACTTATACACCGCCTAATTCAAGCCTTTCTCCCGCTCCGAGCCAAACCGCGATTACCGCGCAAAATAAAAACGCTCTCTTGTGAAATCATCACAAGAGAGCGCCTCTAAACGGCCGTTGAACAGCTCTTAGACCAGCAGGTCCTTAACAGCCTCGCGCTCTTCGCGCAGTGCCTTGACGTTGCGCTCGATGCCAGCGCGCTGAACCTCGGAGAGATCCAGGCCCTCAACGCGAACCCACTCGCCGTCCTTGGCGTAGCACGGAACACCAGCGACCAGGCCCTCGTCGATGCCGTAGGAGCCATCGGACGGAAGGGCGACAGAGACCCACTCGCCCTCTGGGGTACCCGTGACCCAGTCACGCATGTGGTCAACTGCGGCTGCGGCAGCGGAAGCTGCGGAGGAGGAACCACGGACCTCGATGATTTCTGCGCCACGCTTGGCGACACGCGGAATGAAGTCCTGCTCGACCCACGCAGCGTCCACCTTGTCGGAGACCTTCTCGCCTGCAATGGTGGCGTAGGTGATGTCCGGGAACTGGTCTGCGGAGTGGTTACCCCAGACAATCATGTTCTTGATCTCAGTGGTCGGAACACCAATCTTTTCCGACAGCTGAGACAGGGAACGGTTGTGGTCCAGGCGCATCATGGCGGTGAAGCGCTCTGCCGGGATGTCCTTAGCGTGGGATGCGGCAATCATGGTGTTGGTGTTGGCCGGGTTGCCGACAACCAGAACCTTGATGTCGTCTGCTGCGTGATCATTCAGTGCAGCACCCTGCGGGCCGAAGATCTTGCCGTTGGCGCCCAGCAGTGCGGAGCGCTCCTCGCCCTTGCCGCGCGGCTTTGCACCGACCAGGAAGGCGGCGTTGGCACCGTCGAATGCCTTTGCCGGATCATCGGTGATGTTGATGCCAGTCAGAAGCGGGAAGGCGGAGTCAAACAGCTCCATGGCGACGCCTTCGGTGGCGTGCAGCGCCGGAGTGATCTCCAGCAGGTTCAACTCAACCGGGGTCTCAGGGCCGAAAACCGAACCGCTGGCAATGCGGAAGAGCAGGGAGTAAGCGATCTGTCCGGCGGCGCCGGTAACTGCAACCTTTACGGGAGTCTTGTTCACTTCAGGCCTTTCTCGAGAGAGAATCAATTCGCTGCCCACTCTAATGCGACTACAGAATTGGCGCAGACGGGGGCGATGCGCTCAGGCCATTTCTGAAAAACGGATAGCATTAGGCATGACTTACGGTCGTGTACTCATTTCACTAGAAAGAAGTCCGCGACTGACCAATTTCACCCCCGTTAGATAGCCAAAACCCCTTAGTCTCTCTCTAGTCCAAGCAAAGGATTTTCATGAAGTCTCCAGGCTCCTCTGATGCAATCCCCCATGCAGTCTTGGTGGCAGCACTTCAAGAATTCACCGCAAAGGGGTATGCAGATGCCCGTTTGGATGCCATTGCTGCCGCCTCTGGTGTCTCCAAGCGCATGCTTCACTACCACTGTGGTGACAAGTTGGGACTCTACAGGGCGACGTGGGCACATGTGCTGGAGACCGTAAGGCCTGACGACGACGACCTGCGCCCGCACTCCAATGTGCCGGTGGAAGCCCTGCAGCATGTGGTCGGTGTTATCTATGACTACTTCTCGGCGAACCCGCTCGCCGTGCGGTTCATCATCCAGGAAAACCTACATCCGGTCCTGCCGCTAGAAGGCGTGACTGGGCTTGGTGGTCAGAGCCCAATTGTTTTGGAGTTTGACCGCATCTTGTTGCTCGGCCGCGATTACGGTGCATTCCGCACTGACATTTCCGCACTTGATCTTTATATTCTCGTGCTCTCACTGGCCACCTTCCCCACCCTGCACCAACGGACTTTTGAAAACCTCTACGGCATTGAAATGCAGTCGACGGTGCTGTCGGACAAGCTGCGTGAGTTCGCACAGGACACCGTGACCAGCCTGTTGACATCCTCGCCTCGCAACGAACCGGGAAGCTCGTACACTTCCTTGCTGGCCTCCCATGGCGCGAACTCGTCCGCGCTTGGCGCAGAGGTCTATGGCGATCAGCCCAACCCAGAGACTCAGGACTTGGCTGCTGATGATGCCCCGGATTACCGCGACATCTACGGCATGGACGACTAGGGCTCCCCACAGACATCAAAACCCGGTTAGAGCAGGCGCTCTAACCGGGTTTTCAGCTACCTTTACGCAGTCTTCTTGTCCGCGCTGCGTTCAACGAGTTCTGGCGCTGCACCGTCCGTGATGCATTCCTTGTGGACAATGACCTCCGCAACGTCGTCACGCTCTGGTACGTCGAACATCACGGGAACCAAGATTTCTTCCATGATGCCGCGCAGACCACGGGCGCCGGTATTGCGGCTAATCGCCTTGGCAGCAATGGCGCGCAGTGCCTCGTCGTCGATGGTGAGGCGCACACCATCCATGTCGAACAGGTGCTGGTATTGGCGGACCAGGGAGTTCTTGGGCTCGGTGAGTACGCGAACCAGCGCGTCCTCATCGAGGTTGGTGACCGATGCGATAACGGGCAGGCGGCCAATGAACTCGGGAATCAGGCCGAATCGAACGAGGTCCTCCGGCAGCACGTCGCGGAATGGATCCTTCATGTCCTCGTCGTTAGCCGAGGTGACATCTGCTCCGAAGCCCAGGCCCTTCTTGCCGACTCGCTCCTGAACGACCTTTTCCAGACCGGCAAACGCACCGGCGACGATGAACAGGACGTTGGAAGTGTCGAACTGAATGAACTCCTGGTTCGGCAGCTTGCGCCCACCCTGCGGGGGCACGGCGGCTACGGTTCCCTCGAGAATCTTCAGCAGCGCCTGCTGCACACCTTCACCGGAGACATCGCGAGTGATGGAAGTGTTCTCGGACTTGCGCGAAATCTTGTCAATCTCATCGACGTAAATGATGCCGCGCTGTGCCTTCTCGACGTCGAAATCAGTCGCCTGCAGCAGCTTCAGCAGGATGTTCTCCACGTCCTCACCGACATAGCCGGCCTCGGTCAGGCTGGTGGCGTCAGCAATCGCGAACGGCACATCCAGCTTGCGAGCCAGTGTCTGCGCGAGGTACGTCTTGCCGCAGCCAGTCGGCCCCAGCAAGAGGATGTTCGACTTCTGCAGCTCGACGTCGTTGTCCGACTTGGTCTCCGCAGCACGAAGGCGCTTGTAGTGGTTGTAGACCGCTACCGCTAGGGTGCGCTTAGCCATGTCCTGGCCGATGACGTACTCATCGAGGAAGTCTCGAATTTCCATCGGCCGCGGCAGGCGGTCGTCGTTGCCAGTTGCCTCGCCGCCGGTGTTGAGCTCCTCTTCGATGATCTCGTTGCAGAGCTCGATGCACTCATTACAGATGTACACACCAGGTCCGGCAATCAGCTTCTTGACCTGCTTCTGACTCTTTCCACAGAAAGAGCACTTCAGCAAATCCGCACTTTCTTGCATACGCGCCATGAGGCTCCCGCCGCCGCCTTTCCGCTTCGTTGCCAATAATTGCTTCAGACCAGCCTACCGTGAGTGTGCGCAATTACCGGCTTCCACGCCAGGGCGAGGCGAATTTCACGCAATCTCGCTTAGCGCTTTACGACGGCCAGTGCGCAGCACTCCAGAGAGACTATGTCCCCTTTTAAGCGTTGTGCTTGCGGTACTCGAAGACCTGGTCGATGATGCCGTACTCGACGGCCTCTTCGGCGGTCAGGATCTTGTCACGATCGGTGTCCTTGCGGATCTGCTCTGCAGTGCGACCGGAGTGGCGAGCCAGAGTCTCCTCCATCAGCTTGCGCATGCGCTCGATCTCGTTCGCCTGAATCTCCAGGTCGGAAACCTGGCCCTGGATACCCTGGGTGGCCGGCTGGTGAATGAGCACGCGCGCATTCGGCAGAGCTGCACGCTTACCCGGTGCACCCGCAGCGAGCAGGACGGCTGCCGCGGAAGCAGCCTGGCCCAGGCACACCGTCTGCACGTCGGGACGCACGTACTGCATCGTGTCGTAGATGGCCATCAGCGACGTGAAGGAGCCACCTGGGGAGTTGATGTACATCGTGATGTCACGATCCGGGTCCAGCCCCTCGAGCACCAGCAGCTGCGCCATGATGTCGTTAGCGGCGGTGTCGTCGACCTGGGAGCCGAGGAAGATAATGCGCTCTTCGAAGAGCTTGTTGTATGGGTTGGATTCCTTAGCACCAAAGCTGGAGTGCTCCACGAAAGAAGGAAGCACGTAGCGCGACTGCGGCATCTGCATATTGTTCATCTCCATGTTGATTAAATCGCCTCTAATTATTCGCTACTGTCCGCTTTTAGCGTGCGGTGTCCTTGAGGGCGGTTACGACGTGGTCAACCAGGCCGTATTCCTTAGCCTCAGCCGCGGTGAACCAGCGGTCGCGGTCTGAGTCTTCCTCAATGCGCTCGACCGGCTGACCGGTGTGCTGCGCAATCAGGCGAGCCATCTCCTTCTTGGTGGCAGCGAACTGCTCAGCCTGAATGGTGATGTCGGATGCGGTTCCGCCGATACCTGCAGATGGCTGGTGCATCATAATGCGGGCGTGCGGCAGCGCGTAACGCTTGCCCTTAGCACCTGCGGCGAGCAGGAACTGGCCCATGGAAGCTGCCAAGCCCATGCCGTAGGTAGCCACGTCGCACGGAACGAACTGCATGGTGTCGTAAATGGCCATGCCGGCGGTGACGGAGCCACCCGGGGAGTTGATGTACAGCGAGATATCCGCCTCTGGGTCCTCAGCTGCCAGGAGCAGCATCTGACCGCAGAGCTTGTTGGCAATCTCGTCGTCGACCTGCTCACCCAGCCAAATAATGCGCTCCTTGAGCAGCTTGTCGAAAACCGTGTTCGTCGACATCTGGGCGTTATCGCTCATCGGTGTACTCCTTTTTCGTACGTGTGCGAGTTTTGTCGTTCATTAGAGGGTAACGAAAAGGGCCGCCCCTTTGTTTCGGGAACGGCCCTTGTTCGCTATAAGCGTTGCGTCATGTCGAACGCGCCGCGCTAATTGCGGGGCTTACTCAGCGGAGGTGTCCTCAGCCTTGTCGGACTCAGCCTTCTCAGCCTCCGGCTCGACCTCACCGAAGTACTCGTTCAGGTCGATTTCGTTGCCCTCGGTGTCCTTGGCGGAAGCCTTCAGGATCGAGGTAGCCAGAGCCTTGCCGCGGCGAACGTCTGCGAACAGGTTGCCGAGCTGGCCGGACTGCTGAATCTGCTGGATGAACTGGTTCGGGTCCATGCCGTAAGACTGAGCAGTGAACAGGATGTGGTCGGTGAGTTCCTGCTGAGAAACATCCGGCTGGATCTCTTCAGCCAGTGCGTCCAGGAACAGCTGGGTGCGGACAGCTTCCTCAGCGGACTTCTTGGAGTCCTCGTCGAACTGCTCACGGGTGGTGCCCTGTGCCTCCAGCATGGAGTTCAGAACCTTCTCGTCGCCGCCGAACTGACCCAGCAGCTGCTGCAGCTGGCCCTCGACCTGCTCCTTGACAACACCCTCCGGCAGAGCGATGGTGGTCTGCTCCATAGCGGCAGCCAGAACCTTGTCGCGAACCTGCTGAGCCTGCTCACCCTTCTTGGTGTTCTCAACCTGGCGAGCCAAATCTTCCTTCAGCTCGTCGATGGTGTCGAACTCGGAAGCCATCTGAGCGAAGTCGTCGTCAGCTTCCGGCAGCTCGCGGACCTTGACGGACTGAACGGTAACGGTGACCTGAGCGTCCTCGCCCTCGTGCTCGCCAGCAACCAGCTTGGTGGTGAACTCCTTGGACTCGCCCTGGGACAGGCCGACAACAGCGTCATCCAGGCCGTCAATCAGGTCATCGGAGCCGACCTGGTAGGACAGGCCCTCGGTGGAGGCCTCTTCCAGCTCTTCGCCGTCGATGGTGGCGGACAGGTCGATGGAGACGAAGTCGTCCTTTTCGACTGCACGCTCGACGCCGGTCAGGGTGCCGAAACGAGCGAGCAGGTTCTGCAGCTCAGCCTCAACAGCTTCGTCGTCGGCGACCAGCGGATCAACCTCAACTGCGATGTCCTCGAACTTCGGCAGCTCAATCTCCGGACGGACGTCGACCTCAGCGGTGAACTCAACGAGCTCGCCGTCTTCCAGCTTGGTGATGTCAACCTCAGGCTGACCGATAACCTTCAGCTCCTCCTCGCGAACGACCTCGTCGTAGCGGGACGGAACCATGTCGTTGAGCACCTGCTCCAGGATTGGGCCGCGGCCGAAGCGGGCCTCAATCAGCTTTGCCGGTGCCTTGCCCTTACGGAAGCCCGGAATCTGGACCTGCTGAGCCAGTGCCTTGTAGGCATTGTCGAACTCTGGCTTCAGCTCGTCAAACGGGACCTCGACGGTAATCTTCACTCGGGTCTCATTGAGCTTCTCAACGGAAGACTTCACTGGTGCACTCTCCTGCAACTCGATGATTAATTCATAGACCACGGGAGTGCCCGTGATACTGGTCGGGGTAGCGGGATTTGAACCCACGGCCTTCCGCTCCCAAAGCGGACGCGCTACCAAGCTGCGCCATACCCCGTATGCGTCATTCGAAACCTAGCAGAAACCCCTTTGGAGCATCTGCACCGGGGCCCTCATAGGCGCGAAATCGCGTTTCCACAACGGACCCGTATAGATTTACCTGACGATTAATGAAATCACAAAACCACGCGTTCAACCAGGCTAATGCTCTGTCTGAAAACGCTTTACGACGCCATCGAGAGCCAACCTGCCAACTACTACCGGTTTCATGAAAACCATGCATATCACAGGGCGTTTGCATCACCTCGGCACTGCTTTTGGCGGCCTCGTTTACTGCAAACACTCCATTCGTCGGCCGACTCCCCAAAGAAGCCGCCTAAAACGACTGCCCCTTTGTTGAGTCGTGTGACAGTGTAATCAACGGCTATACGCCTGTTTCATATACCCCATATTGCTTTAGTTTCATTTTCTGTTTTTCCCGGCCACAGCCACTTTTCTTTAAATCCTTCGAGAAAAACCTGGCATCGATTTTTGTATGTGCGCTTTAACGAGTTAATATGCCTTGTACCAAGACACGGTCTGGTTGAGGCGAGTGCGCATCTAAACCGGATTTCTGTCTATGGGGATGTCGTATAGTGGCTAATACCTCAGCCTTCCAAGCTGAAGACGCGGGTTCGATTCCCGTCATCCCCTCCATGTGAAAGCACCCTCCGGCCAGCGTCGGAGGGTGTTCTTCTTTTTGACGGGATCCGTCCCGAAATCCGTCACAGGCATGTCACGACCGCGTGCGCGCGTCACGGTTTCATACAGCGTCGGTAACAAGTCGGTGGCACTGTCATGTCGGGTCTTTTGCCGTCGTCACGCACAACTAGTCCCGGCGGCATGAATCCTCGCATCATCGACAAGGACACCGGCGTCGAGCTGTGGACCGTCGCCGAATGCGCGGAGTTCACCGGTACCGCGCGCGGCACGTTCACCAGCTATGCGGGCCGTGGCAAAGCGCCGGTGCCGGCGGCGAAGCTCCACGGGCTGAACCCGCGGAACTCCGACGACGTGCGCGAGTGGCAGAAAGGCCACGAGGCGAAGGGCAAGTAGCCGGCCCAATCTCGGACCGGTCAGCCCGGCATGACCGGTCAGCCCAAGTAGTGGGCGGCGACGACGTTGGCGATCTCGTCGGCGTCGTTGTGGGCGACGAGCACGCCGTGGCCGTGGCCCGGCAGCTCGATGAGCTCGCCGCCCATGACCGCCTGCATCGCGCGGCCGCCCGTGCCGGTCACCGCCGCATCGCGGTCGTAGTGGAGCAGCAGCGGCTTCGACTCGAGGGCGTCGCCGCTGAGTTCCACGGCAGCGCCCTGCCCCGGCCAGCCGAGGCATAGCTGCCCCGACGACAGCGCATCGGCGTTGAGGCGGAAGATGTCGCCGCCGGTGAACTGGTCGAGGTACGTGCGGGGAATGCGGGACGGGTCGGCGGCGGTGACGTTGTCGTTGCAGATGATCGCCCGCTCGATGGTTCCCATCGCCTCGGTCTGCGCCATCATGTCTTCCGGGGTCACGCCCTCGGGTAGTTCGGGGGTCTCCACCTCGCCGGTGACCACGGCGTCGGCGATGTCGGGCCACATGCTCTCCGAGTACGTCGCCGCGAAGGTCTGCTGCAGCAGCACCGACTGATTGCCGGCGCCGGGGCGCATCAGGTTCGCCGCGAAGGAATGGCTGCGCCACGCGACGGGCAGAACGCCGTCGGCCAGCTGCATGAACGCCTCCGGGTCGTCGGCGAAGGCGGCGGGCACGTCGCCCACCTGCGTCGGCGGCGGGTAGACCTGACCCGGCGCGCCAACCTCCTCGTTGATGCGCTGCGACCAGCGCGCGTACACCTGCAGGGCGGTGGTGCCCAGGCCGTACTCGTCGTCACGGTCGGCGATCCACTGGAACATCGCGTTGAGAGCCTCGCGGCGCCACGGCTCGCGCGAGTCTCCGAGCCGAAAGTAACGGTCGGCAGGATCGACCGAGGAATCCAGCACCATCCGGCCCGTCTTGTCCGGGAACAGGGTCGCGTACGTGCTCATCAGATCCGTGCCGTAGGACAGGCCGTAGAGGTGCATGACGTCCTGGCCGAGCACGTCGCGGACATGGTTGAGATCGCGAGCGGTGTTCTCCGTGGTGATGGTCGCCGCGTATCCCGGTTCATTGGCTTCGCAGGAGGCGTACATCGCGCCGACCTGCCCGGAGAGCAGACCCGTCATCGGGATGTCCGCCACGTTGCAGTTCAGCGGGGTGCCCCAGGCCAGGCCGCGCGGCTCGACGGCGATGAGGTCGAAGTGCTCCCGGACGGCGGTCGGCATCCTCACGGCCTCGTCGGAGAACATTCCCAACGCGTCGCCGCCGGGGCCGCCCGGATTGCCTGCGATGACGCCACGGCGCTCCCCCGTCGCCGGAACCCGGCTGACAGTGAGGGAAATCGTCGCGCCCTCCGGGTCGGAATAATCACGTGGCACGTCGATGTCCGCGCACACGGTGCCCGGCGCGGTCATCGCCGCGGTCGGGCACGCGCCCCAGTCCAACCCGCCGAGATCGGCCGGACCGGCGGAGCCGCCGGCCGACGCCTGCGGCACCGACAGCAACGTGCCCGCCAGCGCGAGCGCCGTGACCGGGGCCAACGCCCTGCGGACGAAGGACGTCCGGGACGACGGGGCCGCTGAGACTCGGCTCGCGGACCGGGCCTCGGCACCGGTCTCCACAGAGGAGACGGCGGGGGACGCTGCGCCGAATGCGGCGGGGGACAACTTCTTCGTGGGGCGCACGGGGATAAACACCTTTCATCGACTGCAACGAACGGTATCAAACCGTAACGCCGACCGCACGCCGTTCAAGGCACGAAGATTAAGGCACCGGCCGCACGCTGTTCAACGCACGGAGATCAGGGCACGGACCGCACCCGGTACACCAGCACCGCACCGACGGCGGTGAGCGCGCCCGCGAAAACGTACAGGCCGGGGTACCCGCCGAGGTTCGCCAACGCGAAGGCGGCGAGCACCGGGGCGGCCATGTTCGGGCCGGCGACGGCGAGGTTCATGACGCCCACGTCACGCCCGCGCTCATCGGCCTTGGGCAGCACCTGGTTGATCAGGGCCTGATCGACGGCCATGAACACGCCCCACGACAGACCCAACAGCACCGCCGCGCCGACGACCATGGCGAAGCTCCCGGCGAACGCCATGATCGCGCAGGCCCCGGCGACGCCCATCGACGACAACGCCACGAACACCCGGCGCTTGCCCATCTTGTCGGACACTTTGCCCGACAGGATCGCGGTGACGATGACGCACAGGGCATACGCGCCGGTGAGGACGAGTACGCCGGCATCCGGATCGGGGTGGCCGATGTGATCGCGCAGGTAATAGAACAGGTAGAACAACGCGACCGAGTTGCCCGTGGTCACCAGGAACCGGGCGATGAACACCCACGTGAAGTCGCGGTAGAGCCCTCCGGGCACCTCGGCGACGGCGGGCACCACGGCGTCAGCGTCCCCGCCGGCGTCGTCAAGCACCGGAGATGCGGCCGCCTGCGACCGCACCCGGGACACGTCGCGGAAGCCCGGCAGGAACTGGCCGATGAGCACCAGCAGCAGCGCCGCGGTGACGATGTACGCCAGCCCCAGGTCGAACACCGTGGCCACGACGGTGCCCAGCACCACGCCGAGGGTGTACGTCAGCCCCAGCACACCCGAGACCACGCCGTACTGATTGTCCGGCACCGTATCCGGCGCCACCGCCTGGGCCGCGTTGATTGACGCCGCGATGGCCAGCTGGAACACCGCCCACCCGATGGTCAACGCCATGAAGCCCGGCGCGGCGCCCAGGAACACCAGCGACCCGGCCGCCGCCAGCCCGCCGAAGAGGATCCACGGGGCGCGGCGGCCCCAGCGCGTGTCCGTGCGGTCCGACAACCACCCGGCCAGCGGATGCCCGATGATGGAGAAGAACCCGCCGACCGCCATGAGGAGCGCGAACTTCTCCTCCTTCTCCCCCGGATGCCAGATGAGGATCTGCTGCGCCAACAACAGCTGCGTCGGCGCTGCCCACGAGATGTTCTGCCCCAGGTACAGCAGGCCGTACCGCACGATCCAGCCGGTGGTCACCGGCGTGCGCTGGGCGGGGTCGGCGGTGAAACGCCCGACGTCGGAGATGGCGCGTTCGGAGGAGCCGGCGTGTTCGGAGGAGCTCATCCCTGCACCCCATCCGGCTCCGGCGGCTGCGCCCGCACGTTGGGGTCGGTGTGTTCGTCCGCGACGGGGTAACGACGGCCTGCGGTGTAGCGCCGGTGCAGCTCCGGGGTGATCCGCCCGGTGCGGGCCAGCTCGGCCAGCAGGTGGCCCGACGGCTTCATCGTCCGTTCCTGCGTCTCGTAGTCCAGGTGGACGATGCCGAATCGCGGCTCTTCGCCGTCGGCCCATTCCCAGTTGTCCACGAAGCACCAGTGGTACCAGCGCTCGATGGGCACGTCCGACTCGGCGATGGCCCGCAGGTGCTCCAGGATGAACCGCGGCCGGAACGACTCCAGCCTGCGGTCGGCAGCCCCGGCGTCCGGGTTGGCGTAGTCCCCGGCCGGATTCGGCTTTTCGACGCCCGCGTCCACGCCACCGACCGACAGCTCCAGATCGCCGAGATCGCAGGTGCCGTTTTCGGTGATCCAGACCGGTCCGCCGAAACGCTCGTTCAGGTCGCGGGCGCATTCGACCAGGCCCTCGGGGTGGATTTCCCACCCGAGGTCGTTGACCGGAGCCCCGACGAAGGTGCCGTCGTCGAACTTGTCGACGGCCGTGCGCGAGTAGTAGTTCAGGCCCAGGAAGTCGTGGTGGCGGCCCGACGGCAACCCGCGGCCGACCTTCGCCCCGCCCAGCAGCGGATGGAACTTCCCCGCCAGATGCGCGTCGGCGACGATGTCCTGGAACAGATGCCGATTGATCCGCGCCAGGCCGCGGTGGATGGGGTTGCGCGGATTGCGCGGCGCGAACGCCCGTGCGTGGTGGGCGATGCCGACCTTCGCCCGATCCCCCTGGATGCCGTGGATGACCTCGTAACCGCGGATGTGGGACACCGCCATGTTGCGCAGCACGGCCATCGTGTCGCCCCACGAGCGGTTGCCCGGCGGGCCCGAGCGGAACATGTGCGCCTGGGTGGCGTACACGTTCGGCTCGTTGACGGTGATCCACTCGTCGACGAGGTCGTCGAGCGCCCGCACGGTCGTCTCCGCATAGCGCAGGAAAGCCGCCGGCGATTCATCGGAGGTGAAGCCGCCGCGCCGAGCGAACCAGAGCGGATTGACGAAGTGATGGAGCGTCACCAGCGGACGAATCCCCTTGTCCCGCAGGTCGGCAATCTCCTCACGGTAGCGATCCAGCACCGCATGGTCGAACTCCCCCGGCCGCGGTTCGATACGCGCCCACTCCACGCCGATGCGAGCGATGGGCAGACCCAGCGACGCCATGAGCTCGTTGTCCTCCCGCCACCGGTTCCAGTGGTCGGTGGCGCGCAGCGGGGTCGAACCATCGGCGATGTTGCCGGGCTCGCGGGCCCAATCGAACCAGTCGTTGTTCTCGTCACCGCCCTCGATCTGCCCGGCGGCCGACGCCGTGCCGATCAGCAGACCCCGCAGATCGACGTCGTGATGCAACGGCTTCGCGAGCGGCGACGTGCGCGGCTGAGGATGGAGAGTTCGGTCATTGGCAGGCACATTGGTTGACATGCCGACATCCTATGTCACACATCACGCCTAGTTTTTGGTTTTCAAACAAAATATTATGGGTTTCGCGCGTCGACGGGGTCGTCGTAAAGCAACCGAGTAGAGCAACCGGATCGTTCGCGAAAAATCCGCTCCCCCTGGAACGAATCGGAGCCCCGGCCCGTTGTTGACGATGTCCCCCCCCAAAAAAAATCAAAAATCACGTTAGGAACCCCACTTGCCAGCCTTCTAAGCTGAAGACGCGGGTTCGATTCCCGTCATCCCCTCCACGCAACCGGGCGCATTGCTCCCGGTTTTTACTTTCTGAGCCGACGTCCGGGGACCAGAAATTCTTCTGACCTCTGTTCAGGATCCAGTGCTACGGGTACTCTGGGCACCATGAAGCCCACCATTATCGATGCCGATACTGGACACGAACTATGGACCGCGGTCGAATGCGCTGCTTTTTCCGGCACCGCACGTGGCACTTTCACCAGCTACGCTGGCCGCAAGAAGGCTCCTGAACCCGTCGCGAAGCTTCATGGGTTGACCCTGTGGGATTCCGAAGAAGTTCGCGCATGGCACGCCAATCGGAAGAGCCGCACCAAGAGCACCGACTCCGCCGAATCATAGATACCTACCCATACCCAATCATTTCCTGGTTCCCGAGCTACATCTGTCGGACAGATATGTAAGCTCGGGAACTTTTTTCGCTCTACATGCGTTATCTCAAGTAATTACAAGCAGTACCCGCAATTTCCTTTTTGGAGGCCTAGCCCATGGGGGCTTTAATCCTGATCGCGATCACCGTCGGCGGCGCAATTATCATCGCGTCGATGGCTCAAAACCGCTCTAACAGGGCCTTTGATGCTCGCCAGAACAATCAATTGGAAGACGCCGTCGCAGACGCCCGCCGATGGATTGAGCGACTGGGCTCACAGGTATTGAACCTGGCTGGCACCGATTCGGCTTCCACGCAGGCTCTTGCTGACGCATCCGAGCGCTACAATGCCGCTTCCTCGCAGATTTCTACTGCGCGCACCCCGGCACAGGCGCGAATGGCCCGCGAATCGGCGCTGGAGGGCCTGCACTACATCAATGCGGCTCGCGAAATTATGGGCCTGCCGGCGGGGCCGACACTGCCACCGCTGGAGGGGCAGAAGGCCGCTGGTTCTGTGACCGAAACTCGCACCATTGAGCACGAAGGCCACTCGGTTACCGCCTCTCCATACGCCACCCCGGAAACTCCGAACTACTACCCCGGTGGTCGTGTCGCTGGCCGTCCGGTTCCGGCCGGTTGGTACTCCGAGCCATGGTGGAAGTCCGCGCTCCGCACCGGTGTCTGGACCGCAGGCTCGATGCTGCTGTTCTCTACCCTCTTCCACGGTATGGCCGGTGTTGCCTACGGCGCTGATGAGTTCGCCAGCGGCATGGGCACCGGCGCTGACGACTTCGGCGGCACCGAGGACTTTGGAGCCGAAGACTTCGGTGGCGACGATTTCGGTGGAGATGACCTTGGCGGCGACTTCGGTGGCGGCGGTGCAGATGCCGGTGACGCAGGCGACGGCGGAGGCTTCTTCGACGGCCTCTTCGGTGGCGGCGACGGCGGCGGATTTTTCGACGGCGGATTCGACGGTTTCGATATTTAGAAAAAGCCCGGCGCCGCTATTTCGCTAAATCCGCAAAAGGATCGACAGTGCCGTCTGTCTGAGGCCGATACTCAATTTTTCTGGCGGCGAATCGACCAGCTTCCTTGCCAAGGATGCTGCTAATTAAAGCAACAGCCATATCCATACCTGCTGCGACTCCTGATGAGCTCCAGCGATCTCCGTCTTCAACCCATCGAGCCGCTTTCACCCACGTCACTTCGTTTCCGAACGAGGTAGCCCAATCAAAAGCCAACTTATTACTAGTTGCCCGCTTTCCTTCAAGAAGCCCAGCCGCAGCAAGCAGTGCGGAACCTGTGCAAACCGATGCCACTAACCGCGCCCGGGATCCGAGGTTGTTGAGCCAGTCCAAAAACTCTGCATCGTCAACTAGTGTTCTACTCCCGGCTCCACCAGGAACTAGAAGAATATCGACCGTTTCGAGGTCAGTGGCACAACGTGTGGCGATAACCTGCGCCCCCTGAGCGCTGGTTATCGGACCAGCAATGTTGGCGACATATTCGACCTCAATCTCTGGGACATGGCCAAAAAGGCCAACCGGTCCAAATACGTCCAAGAGCTCGAACCCGGGGAATAGCACAACAGTTACTCGGCGATGCGCTTCTTGATTTGTCATACGACAATTCCTACTCCGTCTACACATGAAAAAAGGTCTGGTCCCAGAGTTTTCTGGAACCAGACCCCTTTTTTATTCCTATCAACAGATAGCGAACAGCAATCCCTTTAAGCTTCTGGCAGCTCCGGGGCAACGCCAGTCTTTTCGTACTCTGCCAGAATGTCGATGCGGCGCTGGTGACGCTCCTCCTCGCTCCACGGCTGGGAGACGAAAGCATCGACGATAGCCAGGGCCTCTTCCTCAGAGTGCATACGACCGCCGAGGCCGATCAGCTGAGCATTGTTGTGCTCGCGGGCGAGCTTTGCGGTCTCCACCGACCAAGCCAGCGCACAACGAGCGCCCTTGACCTTGTTAGCAGCAATCTGCTCGCCGTTGCCGGAACCGCCGAGCACGATGCCCAGGCTGCCCGGATCAGCGACGGTACGGGAAGCCGCCTCAATGCAGAATGCTGGGTAATCATCTGCAGGGTCGTAGGTGTGAGCGCCGCAATCAACGACGTCGTGGCCAGCCTTCTCCAGGTGGGCCTTAATCAGGTTCTTCATCTCAAAACCGGCGTGGTCTGCACCAAGGTAAATACGCATGGCAGCAAGTTTAGCGGTTCCCACGGATTCCACGGCGCCTGCACCCGTTTTAGGTATTGCTTGACGACGTCTCCTGCGCAGCCGAATAGGGTGAAAAGTGACTGTATTTGCGTTTCAGCACGCCTTCGAAACCGGAAATTGGGTGCTTTTACCGTGTCTCCTGCGCCGCAAGCTCACTTCCAAGTCGATCCTGAAGCCCATGGCTCCCATGGGAATCATCACGCACCGGTGGTGCGAACGGTTCGGCATGACATCAACAAGAAACCATTTATTGTCATTTGGGAGGTCACGCGGGCTTGTGGCTTAGTCTGCAAGCACTGCCGTGCAGATGCGCAGCACGAGCCGCATCCTCACCAGCTTTCGACCACCGAGGGCAAGATGCTGCTGGAGACCTTGGCGTCGTATAGCAAGCCGAAGCCGCTTGTAGTGCTCACCGGCGGTGATCCTTTTGAGCGTGATGACCTGGAAGAATTGGTGCGATTCGGCACGGAGCAGGGCCTGAATATGTCGCTATCTCCATCGGTGACGCCGCGGCTCACGCCAGAGCGGATTCAGTCACTGCGTGAGGCCGGTGGCAAGGCGATGTCCATGTCGCTCGATGGCGCGACTGCCCAGACCCATGACAAGTTCCGTGGATTTTCGGGCACTTTTGAAAAGACGCTCGAAATGGCTCCGCACATCAACGAGGCCGGTTACCGGCTGCAGATTAACTCGACCCTGACCAAGGGAAATATTCATGAGGCGCCAGCGCTGCTGAAGACCGTCATGGAGATGCAGGCCAAGATGTGGTACGTCTTTTTCCTCGTTCCCACTGGTCGCGGTGCGGATTTGGGCGCATTGTCACCGGAGGAACGCGAGGATGTTCTGCACTGGTTGTCTGATGTGTCCAACCGAATTGCCATTAAGACGACGGAGGCGCCGCAGTATCGGCGCGTCGTCATGCAGCAGGAGGAAGCGAAGGAAAAGGGGCTGCCACCCTATGAGGGCGGCGAGCTCTACCGTTACTTGACCGAGGAAACGACAAAGCTGCTCGGTGCTGTGCCGGAAAAGCCACGTCGCCCGCGCTCCCCCATGGCCGTCAATTCCGGGTCAGGTTTTGCCTTCATTGACCACATCGGCGACGTCTACCCCAATGGCTTCCTGCCGCTTCACTGCGGAAATGTGAAGGCCACGCCATTCCAGGAAATCTATTCGAACTCGCCGGCGTTCAAGGCCCTTCGCGATCCGGACAATTGGCATGGAAAGTGCAGCGTCTGTGAATACCACAGCGTATGCGGTGGGTCCCGGTCGACCGCGTACGCGTTGACCGGGGATTACACGGCATCCGATCCAACCTGCGTCTACATTCCGCCGCGGTGGGCTGCGATGAGCGAAGAAGAACGGCAGGCCTCTACCGGGCAGAATGCTGGAGCCGGAGCGGGTTAGCTCTCCTAACTGCGCGCCCCAGCTGCTACTGCTTTCTTAGTCGAAGCGCGGGCTCTCAGTCCGGGAGCGCTTAATCTCGAAGAAGTACGGGTAGCTGGCAAGGGCGACCGAGCCGTCGAAGATCTTGCCCGCTTCTTCGCCGCGTGGGATACGGGTAAGCACTGGACCGAAGAAGGCAACGTCGTTAAGCTTGACCACCGGAGTGCCGACGTCGTTGCCGACCTCCTTCATGGCCTCTGCGTGGTTTTCACGCATGAGCTCATCGAACTCAGTGGTCAAGGCCTGGGCCAGTCGCTCTTCCGGCAGTCCAACCTCTGCGAGGGCTTCCTTAATCAGCTCGTCGAATGCGTGCTCCGGCTCGTCGACATGCGCGTGGCGATCGATGCGGTTTTCGTTGTGGACCTTCGTGCCCAGCGCGGTGTAGAGCTTGTCGACGGCCTCCTGGCCATCCTGGGAGAACACGGCGTTGAACAGGCGTGCCGGGGTCCAGTTGCACTGCATCATGAACTTGTAATCTTCCGGCAGTTCATCGCGGCCTTCATTGAGCACCGACAGGCTCATCGGCTTCCACTCGATCTCGATGTCGCGGACCTTTTCGACTTCCTTAATCCAGCGCGACGTCACCCAGCAAAACGGGCAGGAAACGTCGAAGTAAAAAGTGACCTTGTCTCGATTGCTCATGTGAAAGTCCTCCTAAAGCATTGATTGACTTATCAACGACTATAGGGCGGATTTTTTCGGCTCGCATTCATGAATTCGGATGGGTCCGAAGTTCTACCGGACCTGGTGTTAACTGGCTCCCCCATCGGGCGCCGTCTAAATCGCCTACCTAACCGTTCCAGGGCAAGCCCGTAGCCTCCAGGGAATCAGCGGCAGCCTCCAGGTAGGCAGGCCAGTCGGCGTAGTCCAGGAACTCCGAGCCCACCTCGTGGTCCATGGAGACCATCTTCCCCGAGCGCATGTCCAGACAGTAGTTGTTTCCGCCGAAGTCCATGACCAGTGGAATCCATGCCTCGTGATACCACTTGCCATCCGAGTCGGCGCTGTCCATGCTTTCGGCTTCAAAGTCATCGAACTCGCCGTCGGCCTGCAGCTGAGTCCACAGCTTGTAGTCATTCAGAATCGACTTAGGCGGTGCAATCCAGCCACCGTCCCACGGCTCACCGTCCACAGACGCGTGCCGCAGCCACGAAGCTCGCACGTAGTCTGGCAGCTTTACTCCGAGGTCAGCCTCAAGCTGATCCAGTTCCGCTTCTGTCGCCGGGGCCTCCAAAGCATCGTCGCCAAGCTTTGCTTCAATGCGATCCCACGCCGCGTTGACCCGTTCAACCTTGCTTGCATCATCACTGAGTTCGTACATGAAACGAAGTGTATTCACGTTCGGCTTTGCTCGCATGCCAAAGAAGCCAAAATCTCGCTCAATCGACCGCCAATCGACCGCCCGAATCGACACGCAATGAGCGAGGAAGTCGAGGTCACCCCGCCCACCACGCTACTGCCCGATTCCCAATCCGGGGTCGTGGTTACACTTGTCGCATGACTTCCACGAACCTAACCAGGACCGAGGCCGCCGACCGTGCGGCCATGCTCGAGGTGTCCCACTACGACATCTCCCTCGACCTTACGACCGCACCGGTCGGTGGGCAGCACAGCGCACCAACATTCGCTTCCAAGACCACAATTTCTCTGAAAGCGAAGCGCGCTGGTTCCACCTTTATTGACCTGCGTGATGCGGTTGTCAAGAGTGTGACCATCGACGGCGTCGATGCCACGGAGGCCGCTCGCTATGACAGCGAGACCGGCATTAACGTAGACCTGACCGAAGGTGACCACACCGTCGTTATCGATGCGGACTGTCGTTACACCAATAACGGCCAGGGCATTCACCGCTTCCAGGATCCCGCCGATGGCGAAACCTACCTGTACTCGCAGTTTGAAACTGCCGATGCCAAGCGCGTGTTCGCCTGCTTTGACCAGCCGGATTTGAAGGCGACGTACTCCATCCACGTCGTGGCGCCGAAGGGCTGGAAGGTTATTTCCAACTCGGTAGCCAAGACCGGCACCACCACCGATGTCCACGGCAATGAGGCCGACACCTTCGACTTCTCAGTGGATGTTCCGCTGTCGACGTACCTCGTCGCAGTCTGTGCGGGCCCGTGGCACGAGGTCACTGACTCGTGGACCGGCACTGTCGCACCGCACCCGGAAACCCCTGCCGAGCACCAGCCGGACGGCGAGCTGACCATTCCGCTAGGAATCTACTGCCGCCAGTCCATCGCCGAGTACCTCGATGCCGACACTCTGTTCAAGGAGACCAAGGAAGGCTTCGACTTCTACGCCAAGCACTTCGGCGAGCCCTACCCGTTCGGCAAGTACGACCAGATCTTCTGCCCGGAATACAACATGGGTGCGATGGAAAACGCCGGCTGCGTGACCATCCGCGACGAGTACGTCTTTCGTTCCAAGCCCACCCATTACCTCTACGAGCGCCGCAACGACACCATCCTGCACGAGATGGCTCACATGTGGTTCGGCGATTTGGTCACCATGCAGTGGTGGGATGATCTCTGGCTCAACGAGTCCTTCGCTACCTGGTCGGCTGCCGCCGCACAGGTTGAGGTTTCCGATTACAGCCACGCCTGGACCACCTTCGCCAACGTAGAGAAGGCCTGGGCCTACAAGCAGGATCAGCTGCCGTCGACGCACCCGATTGCCGCCGATGCCAGCGACATTGACACCGTCGAGCAGAACTTCGACGGCATCACCTACGCCAAGGGCGCGTCCACCCTCAAGCAGCTGGCCGCCTACGTTGGTCAGGACGCCTTCCTCGCCGGTGCTCGTCTTCACTTTTCCCGCCACCGCTTTGGCAACGCCACCTTCGCGGATCTGTTGGAGGCGCTCTCCGAGGCCTCCGGTCGCGATCTGTCTGGCTGGGCCGATCAGTGGCTGACCACCACCGGCATCACCACCCTGGCGCCAGAGTTCCATCAAGAGGACGGCAAGTACACCTCCTTCGCAGTCACGCAGGAAGGCGCCGAGCCGGGTGCCGGTGAACTCCGTGATCACCGAATCGCAGTGGGCATCTACAACCTGCGCGGCACCGGCGCGGACGCTGTACTTGAGCGCACCAAGCGCGTGGAAATCGACGTCCGCGGTGCCCGCACCGATGTCCCAGATCTGGTCGACACACCAGTTGGCGACGTCGTGCTGGTTAACGACGACGACCTCACCTACAGCATGATTCGCCTGGACGAAGGCTCGCTTGCCACCGTCATCGACAACATCGGCGCTTTCACCGATTCGATGGCGCGCACACTGTGCTGGTCCGCCACCTGGCAGATGGTTCGCGCAGGCCAGATGCGCGCTCGCGACTTCGTCAACCTGGTGCTTCGCGGCATCCCGGGCGAGGATAAGCTCTCCGTCTTGGAGCGCGTCATCGCTCAGGCGGTCAGCGCCGTCAACGTCTACGCCGATCCTCAGTGGGCCGAGTCCACCGGCCGCGATCTGCTGGCTCAGGGTCTGTTGGACTACGCGAAGAAGGAAACCGACGCCGACCGCGCCCTGGTTTTCGTTAACGCTCTGGCTACCGTGGGCTCGTCGAATAGCGACGTCGCCGACGCACTGCGCGCCATCTACGCCGGCGACGCCGACAAGGCTGGCTTCCCCGCTGTCACTGTCGACACCGACATGCAGTGGCGCGCCTTGAAGGCTCTGGTTTCCGCTGGTCTCGAAGGCGAGGAGGCCATCGCAGAGCTTGAAAAGACCGACAATTCAGCACTCGGCGCACAGGCCGCCATCGCCTGCCGCGCCTCCGTGCCGACGCTCGCCAACAAGTCCCGCGTCTGGGCTGAGGCGACTGTCTCCGGCGACGACGCCCCATCGAACCTTGTCATTCGCCACCTGCTGGCCGGCTTCAACGCGCCGGGCTCGGGTGCAGTGCTCGCGCAGGCGCTTGACGACGACTCCCGCGCCACCATCAACGCGGAGCAGTCGGCAACCTCACTGTCGGAGCACTTCTTCGCTGTTGCCAACAGCTGGTGGAAGCAGTTCTCATCCGAGACGGCACAGACGCTGCTCGAGGGCTTCTACCCCACCTGGGAGATCAGTGATGAGGCAATTGCAGCCGCTCAACGTCTGCTCGACAGCGACGAGACTGCATCGCCGGTCAAGCGCATCATCTCTGAGCAGCAGTTCCTGGTGAAGCTCGCTCTTCGCGCCCGCGAGTTCGACGCGAAGTAACAAGTGATTTCGGCCGGCACTTTGGCCGTTATCGTTTTCGTGGCATCAAGTCGATAGACTTGGTGCCATGACAACTTCTCAGACGCTCTTTGACTCCGTCGGCGGCGAGGATGTCTTCAATCGCATCGTCCATGGTTTTTACACGCGCATGCGTTCCGATGACCTCATCGGCCCGATGTACCCCAGCGATGACTGGGAGGGCGCCGAGGATCGACTCCGCATGTTCCTCGTCCAGTACTGGGGCGGGCCGCGTTCGTACAGCGAACAGCGTGGTCATCCGCGCCTGCGCATGCGCCACATGCCGTTTTCCATCGGCGAAGCCGAACGCGACCGCTGGCTGGAGATCATGAGTGCCTCACTCGCAGACATTTCCGATGACGAGCTCCCCCGCCCCCAGCGCGAAGCCATGTGGAACCACATGGTGCAGGTTGCTGACATGCTCATCAACCGCTTCGACGCGCAGTAGGAATTAGGCCCTGCGCCGCTAGTTCAGCAGCGGCAGCACGCCAAAGGACTCGAGCGTAAAGATCGAGCCAAACCGCCCATCCAGCCGGTGCCACCGTCCCTTTGTGGACACGCGCACCGGCTCTTTTTCATCCGGTTGCTCCGGGATAAAGCCCATCGTGCACAGCGCAAACACGTCCCGCATGGTCACGTCCACCACGCTTTTCGACGTCTCCTGCGACTGCCCTTCCCCTGTATCAACAGTGGCTTCACCGGTACCGCCGCTGACAGTGAGAACCTTTTGGTCCAGCAGAGACGGTGGCATGCCCATCGGGCCGGAAGATTCGACGGCGACCGCGCGCCCCTGCTTCTCGAGAGTCCGGAAGGCAGTGGCTGGAACATAGTCGACAACCTGCCATCCTTCCGGCACTGGCAGGAATCCCGGCCAGGAGGACGCCGACTGCGCATGCACGCGGTATGGCATCGCGGTGAGCGAAGCTTCTTTCTCCTCTCCGTCCTCAGCAGTTTTTGCCTGCGCAAAGGCACGCACTGCGATGTCTTTAATCTCCGCGGCGGTGACGATGATGTCGTCGGGAAGCGCGTGCAGCGCAATCGTGCGCATGGCGAGCGGGCCGATTGGGGTCTTCACCCATACCTGCGACATTGCGGGCGCAGCGTTAGGCGCGGACGAGGAACTGATACCAGCGGCGGCGGTCTTACGTACTCGGATGCGTAGCAACGTGCTCTCGTCGAGGGCGTAGGCCTTATGGGCCAGGACGCCCAGGTTCTTCAGGGCATCGGGAGTGCCGAAGGTCAGCTCGGCAGCGGGATGAGAAGTGGTCACGGCGAATTACTTGTCCTGGTCTTCCTTGTTGTCTTCGATTGCGGGAGCTGCAAAACGCTCCAGTTCACGGCGGGCAGACGGGGAGAGCTCGACTGCCTTCGCAGTCTTGAGATCAAACATCACCATCACGGTTTCGAGCACAGCAACGATGTGATCATGCTGGTCGGAGATTGTCTGGCGAAGTGTGAAAGAGGTGCGACCGAAGTTGATGATCTCGGTCTCAACCACAACTTCCTGGGTGTCCGGCAAAATAGCGCGGACGTAGTCAATCTCCAGGCGACGCACCACTGCCGCAGGCATCCCTGCCCCGCCGCCGAGACCGCGCATCACAAAGTCCAGACGAGCCTGCTGGGCGTATTCCAGGAAAGCGGTGTTGTTGGCGTGGCCATACTGATCGAAATCAGACCAGCGGATAGCGACGTTGGTACGAAATGGTGCTGATTCAGTCATACCCAGAACTATAGGCGTTTTCTGGAGCTACGAGCCTGCGAATACGCGAAAGCCCGGGACCTGTGCACTGGTGCGAGCCAGTCCACAAGGTTCCGGACTTTGCCGTTGGCAAAAATCAGATTCGCGCGAAACAGATTATCGGGTCAGGCGACGGTGCGTGACGCGCGACGGGCGTGCAGCCTCCTCGCCGTAACGCTCAATCTTGTTCTTCTCGTAGCCCTCGAAGTTGCCCTCGAACCAGAACCACTTGCCCTCTTCGAAGTTGCCTTCCCATGCGAGGATGTGGGTACAGGTGCGGTCCAGGAACCAACGGTCGTGGGAAATGACCACGGCACAGCCCGGGAAGTTCTGCAGTGCGTTTTCCAGCGAAGACAGGGTTTCGACGTCAAGGTCGTTAGTCGGCTCATCCAGGAGGATCAGGTTACCGCCCTGCTTCAGGGTCAGCGCGAGGTTCAGACGGTTGCGCTCACCACCGGAGAGAACCTTCGACGGCTTCTGCTGGTCCGCACCCTTGAAACCGAATGCAGACAGGTACGCACGAGACGGCATCTCGTTCTGGCCGACCACGATGTAGTCGAGACCATCAGAGACAACCTCCCAGACGGTCTTTTCCGGATCGATGTTTTCACGACCCTGGTCAACGTAGCTGAGCTGAACAGTCTGACCGACCTTGACCTCACCGGAATCCGGCTGCTCCAGACCCACGATGGTCTTGAACAGGGTGGACTTACCCACACCGTTCGGGCCAATCACACCGACGATGCCGTTACGCGGCAGGGTGAACGACAGGTCCTTAATCAGGACGCGGCCATCAAAGCCCTTCTCCAGGTCCTTGACCTCAACAACCTGGTTACCCAGGCGCGGCGGGGTCGGAATCTGAATTTCTTCGAAGTCGAGCTTCTTGTACTGCTCGGCTTCCTCCACCATCTGCTCGTAGCGCTCCAGACGGGCCTTGTTCTTGGCCTGGCGAGCCTTCTGCCCCGAGCGGACCCACGCCAGCTCATCCTTCAGGCGCTTCTGCAGCTTGGCGTCCTTCTTACCTGCAACCTCAAGGCGCTCAGCCTTCTTCTCCAGGTAAGTCGAGTAATTGCCCTCGTACGGGTAGAGCTTGCCGCGGTCGACCTCACAAATCCAGCCAGCGACGTGATCCAGGAAGTAACGGTCGTGAGTCACGGCCAGGACAGCGCCCGGGTACTTAGCCAGGTGCTGCTCGAGCCACAGCACAGACTCGGCGTCCAGGTGGTTAGTCGGCTCGTCGAGAAGCAGCAGGTCCGGCTCGGAGAGCAGCAGCTTTGCCAGTGCTACACGACGACGCTCACCACCGGAGAGGTGAGTAACCGGCTCGTCCGCCGGCGGGCAGCGAAGCGCATCCATTGCCTGCTCAATCTTGGAATCCAGCTCCCAAGCATCAGCGGCGTCGAGCTCCTCCTGGAGCTTGCCCATTTCTTCCATGAGCTCGTCGGTGTAATTGGTGGCCATCTCCTCGGCGATGGCTTCAAAACGAGCCTTCTTCTCGAAGATGTCGCCGAGGCCCTCCTCGACGTTGCCGCGAACGGTCTTCTCCTCATTCAGCGGAGGCTCCTGCAGCAGGATGCCGACAGTGGCGCCCGGCTCCAGGAAAGCTTCACCGTTACTCGGCTGATCAAGGCCAGCCATAATCTTCAGAATCGACGACTTACCTGCGCCGTTCGGACCGACCACGCCGATCTTTGCGCCCGGGTAAAACGCCATGGTGACGTTGTCGAGAATAACCTTATCGCCGTGCGCCTTGCGCACGTTTTTCATCTGGTAGATGAACTCACCCATGGTGGAATTTCGTCCCCTCGTAGAAAGGAAATAAGCAATCCCTGTAGAGGTTACGCATAGGAACCAAAAGGCACAATCTACATGGGCGTACCCGCAATCCTTTCCCACCAAAATCTCTGCCAGGCTCCTAGCAAAACTAGCTGCGAGATAACGCTGCCGAATCGTATGCGATCCCTCCCCTTTCTCAGCAGCGTCACCTCACGTGCAGTAATTACCCCTCCCCTCTTTCCGCTCTTTCAGCGGCTCCCCCTCATTCCGCTCTACAACGATGTACTGGCTCCTGGGTTAGAACGGCGCACTGACTCCTGCATCAGCCATTTCTCGCTGCTCCGAACTAGCTGCACCTGTGTTCCCCGCCTCACCAGCGCCGCCCGTACTAGCAGTGAAGGTGCGCACGGCCCCGGCCTGAGACGCAACTGTCTCAGTAACCGAAGCTTCCGAATCCCCAGTCGATGACTCACCAAGACCAGTCGGCGACTCATGCGGCTTCTCAGTCATAGTCTTCACCGTTGCCAGGTGACGGCGCAGATTCGGACCTACCGCCTTAGCAATGATCTTCTGGCGCTGATGCTTCGTACCATCATCGCCCTCCCAGCGATCCGTACGAACGTGACCGTGGACAATGACGGCTTGGCCCTTCCACACCGTGTTATTCACGTTCTCGGCGAGCTTGCCCCAACATTCAACATCAAAATATGACGTCTCCGACTGCTCCCAACCATTCTCCCCCTTCCATGACTTGCTGGATGCCACAGAAAACTTGCAGACCTTTGCCCCAGAATTGGTATTTCGATTTTCCACATGATGGACCACATTGCCCACCACGGTAATAACTGCCTCAGACATCGGGCTCCTCCCCCAAAGAAAGCGTTTACCTACTGCGGCCGAATAATTCGAAGGTGTCTCATTCGTGCCGTGCCAATTACTTTTCCGGCTTCGAGAAACAAATGAAAGAGGTACATAAAAAGCCTGTGGATAAGTTTGTCGAAAAGACAACTATCCACAGGCTACGTATGAAGTTGAGGGGCGAAGTCGCGGCAATCCTCGTCGTCAAGCATGCAAAATCAGCTTAACGACGCTACCTTCCGCGCCTCTTCGAGGCATCAATCGGATTATCCATGTGCACCGGATGCTGCGCGTCAACCTCCGAGGTGTAGTAATCGCGCTCATCCTCGCCGCCAACACCGACCTGCTGGCTCATGCGAGCGAGCATTTCGTTGTAAGCGGCCAACTCCTCATCATTGTTGCGGTCCGCGACGCGGTCGTAGCGGGCTGCATCCTTTTCATCGGAACGCCGCCACTGTACAAACAGCGCAACGGTGACGATGTAGAGCGGAACCTCACCGGCAGCCCACGCGACGGCACCACCAACGTTCTGATCTTCCAGGAGATTCACTGCCCAAGGGAGATCCAGGCTGGCGTAGTAGGTCTCGGCAAGCACCTGCTGCGACTGCATCAGCGAAATACCGAACCAAGCGTGGAACGGCAACGACCCCATCAGCGTGACCAGCTTGACCGACGGCTCAATCTGCTGTGGTGCAGCATCGACACCGATAATGACCCAGTAGAAGATGTAACCGGAGATCAAGAAGTGGATGTTCATGAACACGTGGCCCGCGTGCTCATCAGCCAGGAAGTCGTAAATCGGTGTCATGTAGAGCAGGTAAAAGCCCGCGACGAACTGCACCGTTGCCACAACCGGGTGCGTGAGGAAACGCGACACCGGGTTGTTGATGAAGACCACCAGCCACTCACGAATACCAGGCAGACCATCGCGGCCGGCCGGCTTCAGCGCACGCAGCGCGAGCGTAACTGGGCCGCCCAGGACCAGCATGACCGGAATGCCCATGGAGTAAAGCATGTGGGCGATCATGTGAACCGAGAACAGAGCCGGCATGTACACGCCCAGCGCGCTGCACGAAGTAAACAGCAGCGTGGCACAGCCGGCGAGCCACCACAGGGTGTTGGACAGCGGCCAGGTACCGCCGCGCTTCTTCAGCAAGTAGAGCCAGTACAAGTAAATCCACGCGGCAATGATGGCGGCAGAGCCGAAGAAGATGTCAAAGCGCCACTGCGTGAACATGGCCTCCCAACCGAATGGGATCTCCAGGTTGTAACCTAGCTTGACCTGCATCTGCGTAATCGACGGCAGGCCCTCACCGCCGGCCTGCTCAGAGAAATTCGGTGGCGGCGGAGTACGGCCCAGAGCTACGGCAACGCCGATTGTCAGCGCCATGATGATGACCTCGACAATGGCCAGACGCCAGAATGGACGATTCGACTGAGCGCGCTCAATCTCCGGAATGGTGATCTTGCGGTGCACATAGCCGCATAGGCCCAGCAAGATAGTGAGAACGGCCTTGACCAGCACCATGATGCCGTAGTTGTTGCTGACCAGGTCAGACCAGTCAATGTTGATGGCTGCGTTAATGAAGCCGGAGGCAGACATGGCGATGAAAGCCACCAACGCCACGAAAGAATAGCGCTTCACTACCTCTGGCATCCATTCACCGCGACGACGCGCGTGGCCAACCAGCGCCATCAAACCGCCGACCCAAAACACAGTGAAGGTCAAGTGCCAGATGTAGGAGTTAGTGCCGTAGTCATGGGCACCACCGGAGGCATTGTGGCTTACAACCGCCAGCGGCATCATCGACACCAAGCTGATGGCGAAGAACACCGGCTGCCAAATCCACTTACGAGTCAGCGATGAACCAAGCGCCACAATGCCCGCAAAAATAGCTACCCACAGCCACGCCAAGCCCTCCTTGGTCTGCTCCAACGACACAGCCCAGTTACTCAGCTGAATCGTCGTCGACAGCGGCTGGCCCGACACATCGGAGAGCACCAGCGGAATCTCCATCAGCGCCATGAGGCCCCAGCCGAGCATGGCCCACATACCCGTGCGGGATGCCGTGTAGCCGTCGAGGCCCAAAGTGCCGTCGGCACGCTGCTTCGTACCGAAAGCGGCGAGCATAAACGAACCGACACCGAGGCAGGCGAGCAGCTCACCGGCCGCCTTCGCGAACGGGAACCCGAAGGTGGTGATTGTGCCGGGATCGGGAATACCCAACGTGGCGCGCGAATCCATGTTGAACGCCATCGAGAGCAAACCAGCTAGAACGCCGCCGATAAGTACAAAAACAACGTACCAACCAGCAGATTTACGGACTTTCTTATCCTTGCTAACAGGCGGAGAGGTCTCGGCCTTGGTCGTGGCAGTCATAGCCCTAAGCTTAGCGACCAAAGTCCCTAGAACAGAACCGGTTGTGATTGGCTACATTAGAGACGCTACAATGCTTTTCTTAGCTAGCCTCCATAGCTCAGTGGACAGAGCAGTCGGCTTCTACCCGATTGGTCGAGGGTTCGAATCCTTCTGGGGGCGCAAAAATAGGGTTAAGTAGCAAAAAGTGTGTCCGCTCGGC
>NZ_KV787372.1:0-7947 GCF_001807075.1 Corynebacterium sp. HMSC14B06
AAAGTCAGACACACTTTTTGCTACTTAACCCCAAAAATAACCCGCCTGAACTGGTTTTATACCAGATGCAGGCGGGTTTTTACTTCTTAGTTCTTCTTGTTATCCGCAGGATCCGGGCGCAAGTAGCGGTCAACCATGTCGACGACCTCTTCGACAGATTCCTTGTCTAGCGTCGCGTCCTTGCCATCCGGGCGCCACACCAGCACCATCGTCTGAATCAGACGGTAAATGTTGCGCGCCAGCAGATATGGATCGTGCTCGCGAATAGTGCCGTCTTCCTGCCCGTGACGGACACCGGGGAGAATGAATTTCTCCACAATTTCCAGCTGTGTATCGCTCATCTCTCCAGTGAGCGCTTCTAAGACACGGTCGGGATCTGTCTTGACCAGGCCAGGGAAAAAGTCACTTTCGATGATGCGTTGAACGACGATTCGAATACGCAGCAACATGCGAGCGCGCGAATCGCCAGGGACATAGCGGAGCCCCTCAAGCATGTGCAGGATTTCGCGGTTGGTCACTTCCCCCAGAAGCTCACCAATGTCAGCGTATCGACGATATACGGTCGGACGCGAAACTCCTGCCTTGCGAGCAATTTCTGCAATCGAAGTCCTACGCAAGCCCACAGTCATTACGCTTTCGCGCGCAGCGGCAATGATGACATCATCGACGGATGGTTTCTGTGCCGCAGTGGTGCTTTGAGCAGCGTCGCCAACACGCCTCGTCTCATCCATGTAACTATTTCTCCCGTTGGAATCCGAACTCAGAAGTAATTTTATCAGGCAAATAGGTCGATTTAGTTCATGCCCCGTTGTCCAATTCTAAGATCTTACTTTCCAGTTAATTTCGTTTCCCCCACAATTCGCTCCACAAACCACACGGCAATCCACACGCCCGACCACAGCACAATCCACATCGCTAAGCTGGGCGTAGTCAGCGTGTGCCCCACAGCCCAGTCCGGGCACAAAATAAGGCGCACTGCAGAATCATGCCGAATCTCAGCGAAAGGTGAAATCATGGCTCAGCCCGATCCCGACCTCCAGCTCTCCCCTGAGCTCGACCGCATCGTGTGGATTGACTGTGAGATGACGGGCCTCGAACCCGAGCGCCACGTCATTGTCGAAATCGCGGCTCTCGTCACCGATGCCAACCTCAACGTCCTCGGGGAAGGCGTGGACATCGTCGTGCACGCGTCCGAGACCGAATTGGCGCAGATGGATGATTTCGTCACCAAGATGCATGCGAAGTCCGGCCTGGATCAGGAAATTCGCGACAGCAAGACTAATGTCGCCGACGCCGAACAGGCTGTTTTGGACTACATCCGTCAGTGGGTTCCCGAGCCGCGCACCGCCCCACTGGCAGGCAACTCGATTGCCTCCGACCGCAAGTTCATCCACCGCTACATGCCAGAGCTCGACCAGCACCTGCACTACCGCATGATTGATGTCTCTTCCTTCAAGGAACTTGCCCGCCGCTGGTACCCCCAGGTCCTCAAGGGCGCTCCAGAAAAGGGTCTCGCTCACCGAGCTCTTGCAGATATCAAGGAGTCGATCCGCGAGCTGGACTACTACCGCCGCGCCATGCTTCTGCCCCACCCCGGCCCCGAAGGCGACGCTATTTCTGCCGCAAGCAAGGAATCGACGGAAAAGTACGGTGAGATTCGCGGCTAGCTCGCTTTACGACGACCCAAACCCCACCCTTTCCCAAATTTATCCGGGTTGACCTGCTGTTTTTGTTTCCAGCCCACTGTGGGCTACCATATAGTTCGCTGCAGAGATGAGCTGAGAATACAGCTCCTTTAATGCGGTAATGGTGACTGTAGTTCAGTTGGTAGAGCACCAGGTTGTGATCCTGGGTGTCGCGGGTTCGAGTCCCGTCAGTCACCCCAAGTAGAACCCTCGGCCAGGTTTTTCCGGGCCGAGGGTTTTTGTGTTTCCGCCCGGCGCGTCGCCGGGGTGGGCCTTTTTGCTGCTAAGTCCCCCCCATAGTCACTACCGAGTAGCTACCAAGCCAGCATCCGCGGACTGCAGCTTGCCGTCAACCATCTCCACGATTCGGTCGGCACCGTGAAGCTGCCCCAGGTCGTGGGTGATGTACAGGGTGGCCACACCCATCTTCCGCGTCACATCCATAATCAGTCGCGTCACCGCCCCTGCACTCTTCTGATCCAAAGCCGCGGTCGGTTCGTCGACTAGCAGCACTTCCGGCTCATTCATCAGTGCGCGCGCAACATTGACGCGTGCCTGCTGACCACCGGAAAGCTGGCTCACGCGACGTTCTCCCAGCCCAGCCAGTCCGACTGCCTCGAGCAATTCATCTGCGCGCTTCTCCGCTTCACGACGGCCACCCGCGGGCCACCCGAAAACACGGCCCAATCGCCGCATTGCGATGAGCTGCTGCTTGACCGTCAGCGCTGGCAGAAGATTCGGCTGCTGGAAAACGATGCCGATGTGTTCGCGACGAATCTTGGCAGCATCCGCGCCGCGAGCGCTCAGATCAATGGCCTTCCTTTCCGCACTCTCGTCCGCGCCTGCACCGTTCGCGTCCTGCTTGTTGGAGTACAGCGTGACATGTCCGGTATCGGCACTCTTCAAACAACCTGCGATGGTCAACAGAGTCGACTTGCCGGAACCCGATGGTCCGACCAGTCCCACTACCTCGCCTGCCCGGATCTTCAGCGAGATGTCATCCAAAATGGTGCGTTTGTTGTCGCCATCTTGGACGGTCAGCGAGATGTTCTTCAGAGCGAGTGCCACGGGAGCCTGGTTGTCGATATAGGTAGTCATTTTGTCCTCAATTCCTCAATTCCTCAGTTGCAGGTTGTGCATGATTAACACGATGTGAGTGTTCTGTGGGAAGCCGCCGTGCTAGGCCGTGCTAACGAGCCACTACGCATTCGCCAATGCGGTGGTCGGATCGACGCGGAATACCGGCACCAGTGCCAGCAGCGCACCAACTACGCCGGTCACGGCCAGAATGAGCCCCGGCACGACGGTCGTGGAAGCATCGACCACAATTGGCATGACGTCGCCGCTCTGCAGAGCCCAGCCCGCCGCTGCAGTCACCGCAACACCGCCGCCGACTCCGATTGCCAGCACGGCCAGGACCTGCGCCAGAGAGTCAGCCACCAGCACGGAGCGGGACGCACCGAGCGCCGAGGAAATGGCCACACCACGCAGTCGTTGAACAGTCCACACTGTGAAGAACGCGCCTACCACCAGCGCAGAAATCACATACAGCATCGAGGTCATCGCGTTCAGCGAGGTCTGCTCGCCCTGATAGGAAGCCGACAGGTTATTGCGCTCGCCGTCGCGCAGAATTGTTCCTTCCGGGACATTCGGCAGCTGCGTCGCAGACTCGTCGACAACCATCGCCGCCGGCACCATCTGCCCCGGTGTCAGGTCTTCCATCACACCGCGCCCGGCATAAATGACCGCTTGGTGGTCCAACCACTTATCCCCCGCCACGCGCGCAACGGTGGCCTCGTGCTCGCCCATCGCACCAGACAGGGTCAGCGAGTCACCTTCCGCAATGGCGGTTTCACTGACACCGTCGGTGACGGCCACCTGGTCGTCGTTAAGCGAAAAGTCGGAGATGACGGTGACGGGCGTTTCATCGACGCGCGCACGACTGACGTAGACATCGCGGACATTTGCGCCGTTGTCGCTCGCCCACGTCTGGACGCTCTTTCGCGCCGTCTCTCCGATGCTTGACGACGACAACGACGTAGCCCCCTCCGAGATGACGACGGCGTCGTTTTTGTCGTAGACCTCGTCCAGTGCGGAGACGGACTGGGCGGACAGGCCGGCGGCCAAAGCCGAGAGGAACGTGACCATCACAGCAATCATCCCGACGGTGATGGTGATCAGTGCGGCACGGCCTGGAGCGGCTCGAAGTTCTTTCATTGACTGGTACATACTCATTATGGTCGTGGATTCAAAGGCGGATTTAATCGCCATGGAGGTTGAACTTCGTCTCCAACTTTCGGTTGATGTTGACAATTCCGGCTCGTCAGCGGTGTTTTGGCAGGCGGAACTGCCCTAAGCTCGAGAGCGTGGATACTCCTGAGACCCTGAACCGCAGCTGGCAATTACTGCGGTTTGCCCTGGATGTTTTGGTGCTGGTGCTGCTGGCGGTATGCGTGGTTCCGGATCCGCAGTGGCGAATCATCACCTATGCGGCGTGTTTTCTAGCGGTGTACATCGCAGGTTCGGTCGGGCCGATTGGTCGGGCTCGGCATGGCAACGTAGCCAACGAGGTCGCGCTGACTAAGCCGCGTGGCCTGCTGTTGGGCTGGCTTGTGATTCTGCTGCTGTGCTGGGCGGCAATGTCGTTTGCGACGCTGGATGCCTCTTTCCTGGTCTTCCCGCTGTTTTTCGTAATTCTGCAGGTCACCGGTGGCCTAATGGCCGTGGTTATGGTGGTGGCAACGACGGCGACGGCAATCGGTGCTATCGCCGTCCACACTCCGCTGACATTTGGTGGTGTCCTCGGCCCCATTCTGGGTGGGACGTTTGTACTCACGGTGGGGCTGGGGTTCCGGCTCCTGCAGAAGGAGACTATCGAAAAGACCAAGGCGCTGGAGGAGCTCTCAGCTGCCCGCGCCCACTCGGAAGCACTGTCCCGTCGTGCCGGTGAGCTGGACGAACGCGCACGCCTCGCAGCCGATATTCATGACACCGTGGCGCAGGGGCTTTCCTCCATCCAGCTGCTGCTGCATTCGGTGGAGTCCCGCATGAAAAGTGCTCCCACTCAGCATGACCAGACCTCGGTGGATTCGCTACAGCTCGCCCGCAAGGTTGCGGCCGACAATCTCGCCGAGACCCGGCGCATCATCGCAGCACTTCAGCCGGCTCCCCTCGAAGGCGCAGACCTATCCGGTGCGTTGGAGAAAGTCTGCTCCTCCACGGTGCTGGGCGATGCTGTCAGCTTCTGCGTCGACGGCACACCCACGCGGCTGCCGGCCACCGTCGAAGCAACCATCATCAGGGTGGCCCAGGCGAGCTTGGCGAACGTCGTCAAGCATGCACACGCCACGCGTTGCCGTGTCACCCTGACCTACCAGCCCGACGAGATTCTGCTCGACTGCGTCGACAACGGCATCGGCTTCGACCCCACCGCACCAACTAACGACGACAGCGTGGGGATCGCCAACGCGCGCCGACGCGTGGAGAAGCTCGGCGGCACCTTCACCATCGAGTCGGAACCGGGGCGTGGCTGCGGTGTCAGCGTCAGAATCCCGCACGAGCTCGCCTCTTAAAGTCCCGCGCCTGGTATGCAGGTAGGAAACGACCATTCACATCACCCGAGGAGTTAGCCAGGTGACCAAGCCCATCGGAGTCCTCATCGCCGACGATCACCCCATCGTCCGCGCTGGTCTTCGCGCAGTCGTTGAATCGGCGCCGGATATCGTCGTGGTTGGCGAGGCGGCCAGCGGCGACGAGGCGGTCGAGAAGGTGCGCGCATCGCTTGACGACGACTCTTGCGACCACATCGATCTGGTACTCATGGACCTTCGCTTTGGTGAGGCCCCTGGCACTGCTACCCGCGCAGGCGGAGTTGATGCCACCGCAGCCATCCGCGCACTGGCCGGGCGCGGCGCAAAGGCCCCAGAAGTGTTGGTGGTGACCAATTATTCTTCGGACTCCGATGTGCTCGGCGCTGTCACCGCAGGCGCAGTTGGTTATCTGCTGAAGGATGCCGCTCCGGAGGAGCTCATCGATGGTATCCGTCGTGCCGTTCGCGGCGAGACCGTGCTGAACACACAAGTGGCCGGGCGCTTGATGGGGCGGATGCGCAACCCCAATACAGCACTAACCCCGCGCGAACTCGAAGTGCTCGAGTTGGTCGCGCGGGGTATGTCGAATAGAAAAATTGCAGAACAGCTGGTGCTCACCGAAGCGACTGTGAAATCGCATCTGGTACATATTTTCACCAAGCTAGGCGTCAGCTCCCGCACCGCGGCTGTTGCTCGCGCGCAGGAGCTGGGAATGTTGGGTGATTAGGAACGGACTAACCCGTATGACTTAAGTGATGGCCTCACTAAGAGGACATGAGCTACCAGGAGCTGGTCTCGTCGGCGTTGCCCTTCTTCCAGGTCTCCCACGGGATGTTCCAGTCACCGAGTCCATCAACACCGGAGAGCGTCTCACCAATCGTATTCTTCACGATCACGATGTCACCGCGCTTAGTGTTGTCCAGGAACCACTTAGCGTTAGCATCAGTGACGTTGATGCAGCCGTGAGACTGGTTGACGCTGCCCTGTGCCCACGTTGACCACGGTGCACCGTGGACGTAGATGCCGGAGTAGGACATCTGCGTTGCGTAGTTAACCGGCGTGACGTAGCCACCGTTTTCCAGAGACAGGCCGTAGGTACGGGAGTCCATCACCATGGTCTCGTTGCGATCACCGATGATGTACTGGCCATTCGGAGTCGGGTGAACATTCGACCCCATAGAGATAGGCATGGAGTTTACGACTTCACCGTTCTTCTTAATGACCATGGTCTTCGTCGCATCATCAGCGATAGCAATGACTTCATCACCGATAGTGAAGCTGGTTTCGGCGGACTCCGCACCGTACATATCGTCACCAAGATCCGTGCCGTAAATATCGGACTTCACGGTAACCTTGGTCCCCGGCTTCCAGTACTCCTTTGGACGCCAGCGCACCTCACTGTTATTCAGCCAGTAGAAAGCGCCTTCCACCTTAGGCTCGGTGGTCACCTTAATTGCTTCCTCAGCAGCCTTGCGGTCCGAAATACTCGCGCTGAACTTCACAGCAATAGTCTGACCGACACCCACGGTGGAACCATCCAGCGGGGACAGGTAACCATTTACCTGAGAAATCGGCTCGATGGTGGTGAAAGAAGTAGCCAGCTTTTCTGTGCCCGAGGTGGCGTTAATCTCATAGGTCTTTGAGTAGCCCAGGGGTTCTGCAGTGGTCCACTTGGTACCACTGGAGTCGAGCTTGCCCTTGACCTCTTTGCCCTCAGGGTTGGTCATAACAACCTTGTCCAGGCGATGTCCCTCTTCCACCTGAACCGAAATCGGGTCAACCACCGAAACATCGGTGGCGTCGTCCTCCACACTGGCGACAAGACCAACGTCTGGCTTCTCCGCCTCTTGCTGCTCGGCATTATCTCCGCCGACGGTACAAGCAGCTAGCGAGATGGTGGTCGCAAATGTCACCACCGCCATCGACAGGCGCTTAAAAGATTGCCGCATGATCGTGCTTCACTCCAACAGTGCAATTATTAAGTAGTAAGTCCCGGGGACACACTGCGACACACAGCGGAGTCCTGCTACAGCCCCTGGTGCGCCCTCGAAAAAGGTCAGACTACCCTGCAGCGGCACTAGCCACCGATAAAACGCTCGCCCTAACTGAAAAGCCTTATTGACTGCCCAATCGCAGTCATCAACCCCTCACAGGGCGCAGCACGCAAAGTAGCCCAACGGTTCCTACAGTTAACCCTCTGGAAAATTGCTGTGCAACCCCAAAAAAACCGGGGCACTTCAACCGACCTGGGAAAACAGCGCCCCCTTGAAGCTGCGTTACCGAAAAGTAATCAGTTCGCTATTCAAAAGTGCCACCGGACGCTTCCGGACGTTACTGAACACTGTCGAACGTAACTCCGACATCTATGCACACTCCCAACGTCGATGGCATTGATACAGGCCCTACCCCACTTTGAGGATTTCCAAACTTTTTTTGAACTTTTTTCAAACGGTTGCGCAAAACCTTTCAAAAAACATGCAAAAACACCGACCAAAAAACAGGGCCTGACCAGCCGATTTTACAAACAATCAGAAACCTGGTTATATATCTTCTCGTTGCCGGCGAGGAGCTCACACAGAGAGCACCAAGCAGGAAACAGTAAGCGCCATTAGCTCAACTGGCAGAGCAGCTGACTCTTAATCAGCGGGTTCGGGGTTCGAGTCCCTGATGGC
>NZ_KV787373.1:0-6914 GCF_001807075.1 Corynebacterium sp. HMSC14B06
TGCGGCCCACTTTTTGTTACCCACGAGTAAACGGAATTAACTAAGCGTCGATCGGATCCTCGGTTTCCTCTTTTGGTGAATCCTCGTTGGCTCTCTGTGGCAGACTGTCTCTATGACTAATCAGACACCTAACTCCGATGTGGTTAACCTCGCTTCTTCTGAGGACGAGGCTCAAGACAACTTCACTCCCGTAACGACCGAAGAAGGTAAGCTACAACAGCTTATTGAATGGCTCGAAGAACACGTCTCGGCCTATTCCTACTTGAGCGAGGTTGTCCCCTTGGGTGCCTCTGAGGAAGACATTAAGAAGGCTCGTGCTTCAGTCAATGACCGCGGCGCTCGTATGCCAGACGCCATCATTCACGGTTCAATGATGGTCCTGGGGGCGGCTGTCAACCATTCTTCGCCATACCTTGCGTATGCCGACGGCAAGGTAGAGGTGACGGAAACGATGGTGGGGGATAGTCCTAGCGTTCCGGTGCGGGTTTTTGTTCCGGAGGATCCAACCGGATCTGTGGTAGTTGCCGCACACGGCGGCGCTTTCTGGATGGGCGACGGCAGTCTGCGTGAGAATTCCTTCGGCCCAAATATGGCTGCCCTGGCAGCCCGATCGGGCGCAATTGTTGTGGACGTGGATTACCGGCTTGCACCAGAGCACAAGGTATCTGAGGCCGTCAATGACATCGCGCGGGTAGTCGCATCTGTCGCAGATGATTCGTTGCAGCTTCAAAAATTGGGTGCAATGCCCATCAGTGATCAGAACCCGATAGTTCTCTATGGTGTCTCTTCAGGCGGCCACAACGTTGTTTCCGCGGTAGACCAGATTAGTCAAGACACTCCGGTTGCTCTGTTGCTCGTTGCCCCGGCTCTAGACCTGCGTGGTGCTCCTGCGGTGTGGTTGCAGGCATTCTTCGGCACCTCTGATGATTCGGCAAAGGAAGTGTCACCGGGATTGCATGAGCCGTCGCGAAGCATGCGTGTCCACGTTCAGGCGGCCTCCCGCGATACTGTTGTTCGGCCAGCTACCGAGTACCTGAAGAAGGTTGAGGAGGCAGGGGGAGAGGCCTCTCAGGCGGTATTCTTGGCGACTCACCAGATTGCGGTTCCAAAGGTTCAGCGAGAACAGATTACGGACGCGGCGCGGTTCATTCTAGAGGCCACTCACACGGAACGTGAGCTGCCAGAGGATCCGGCAGGTGAATACGATAAGGAAGCGATCGACCGGCAGAACGAAGAGTCATGGGGCAAGAGCTAGTCAATCCGTTTCAGTTCCCAATGGCGCTCTCGCCGTGCATGTGAGCACCGCGGAGGGGGCGCTGCTAAGGGAAATCGGGGGCGGGTCTAGAACAGTTCAGTGCCAAAATGTCGGGGGCTAACAGCCCCCGGACTAGTTCAGCGGCAGGAGGTTGCGCTTCGTTGCGTGTACCTCTTCCACCCGGTCGATGTTGCGTTCGAGCACATTCCAATCGTTGACAGGAATATTGCGCTGGGCTTGGGCAATGATTGACTTGTCTGGAGTGGACCACGCGAGCGGCACTGGGGTGATCTCGTCGTAGAACTCGGTGCGGCTCTTGTGTGTACCGGCAACAGCAACAGCTGGCACCTTCGCGCCCACGCGGCGGGGGACACCGGAAATCGTGGTGACAGTTCGTGTAGCCAGGGCCGGGACGGGCTCGCCATCGGAGGGGTTTTTACGCATGTCCACCAGGGTCATCAGCACCATGGTCCGCTCATCCACACGCGCAATCATGGCCGGAACCAGCGGGGATTCGTCGTAAAGCTCTTGCGGATCCTTAATTGCGCGTCGCACCTGGAAGGTAACGCCGACGTAGAGAGCCGCGAGGGCGAAAAGCACAACCGCGCTGCCGATAACAAACGGCGTGCGGTCGAAAACTATTAGAACCAGCACAGCGCCGACGAGCAGCAGAGCAGAGAAAATGCCGGAGGAGATGAGCAGTCGGCGGGCATCGCGGTAGTACTCGTTGTTGGCGTTGGTGTGCTCGCGGTTGACGGGGAAGTGAAAGTTCATGGCAGTCCTTTAGTTATCCAGTTTTCTAGGATTCCGAGCTAGCGGTGGAATCACCGGGCAGGGAGGGCCCGAGGTACTCATCAGCGTCGACGATTCGGTAGGCGTAGCCCTGTTCCGCCAGGAAACGCTGGCGGTGAGCTGCGTATTCGGTATCGAGCGTATCGCGAGTCACCACCGAGTAAAAGACGGCGCCACCACCATCGGACTTCGGGCGCAGGAGACGCCCCAGGCGCTGTGCCTCCTCCTGTCGGGAACCGAAGGTGCCGGAGATTTGCACGGCGACAGAGGCTTCGGGAAGGTCGATGGAAAAGTTCGCAACCTTGGAGACCACCAGCGTGTTGATCTCGCCGCGCCGGAACTTCCCAAAGAGCTCCTCGCGTTTGGCGTTGGACGTCTTTCCTTCGATGACGTCGACGCCGAGCTCTTCGCCGATCTCTTCGAGCTGATCCAGGTAGGCACCAATCACCAGAGCGGGTTCGCCCTCGTGTCGGGCAAGGATTTGCTTGACGACGGGAATCTTCGTCGGCGTCGTTGCGGCCAGACGATACCTGTCGGAGGCCTCAGCCGTGGCGTAGAGCATGCGCTCGGACTCGGTTGGGGTCACGCGGACCTCAACGCAGTCAGCCGGTGCGATCCAGCCCTGGGCTTCGATGTCCTTCCACGGGGCGTCGTAGCGCTTCGGGCCAATCAGGCTGAAGACATCGCCCTCGCGGCCATCTTCGCGCACCAGGGTAGCGGTGAGCCCCAGTCGACGGCGCGACTGCAGATCCGCGCTCATTCGGAATACAGGAGCGGGCAGGAGGTGGACCTCGTCATAGATGATGAGGCCCCAGTCGCGGGAATCGAATAACTCGAGTGCGCGGTATTCTCCCTTAGTCTTGCGCGTGACCACTTGGTAGGTCGCAATGGTGACGGGGCGAATTTCCTTCTTTTCGCCGGAGTACTCGCCGATTTCGCCCTCGGTCAGCGAGGTGCGTCGCAGCAGCTCGTCGCGCCATTGCCTGCCGGCGACGGTGTTGGTGACCAGAATCAACGTGGTGCGCTGCGCGTCTACCATGGCCGCTGCACCGACGATTGTCTTGCCTGCGCCACAGGGCAGCACCACGACGCCGGAGCCGCCTTCGCGGAAGGAATCAGCCGCCATGCGTTGGTAGTCGCGCAGTTCCCAGGTGTCGTGGCCTCCGGTGCCCTGATCCTGCCAAGCGATGGCGTGTGCCTCACCGTCGATGTATCCGGCGGTGTCATTGGCAGGCCAGCCGACCTTCAGCAGCTCCTGTTTGATTCGGCCTCGCTCGGAGGGGTGCACGGTCCAGGTGTCGGCATCGATTTGCTCACCGAGCATCGGACGAATCTTTTTGTGCTTGGTCACCTCGGCCAGTACCGCAGGGTCGTGTGAAACCAGAATAAGGCCGTGAGCTGGGTGCTTGGTCAGGCTCAGGCGACCGTAGCGGTCCATGGTCTCCGCGACGTCGATAAGCAGCGGCTGTGGGACGGGGAACTTGGAGAAGCGCTCGAGGACGTCGACCACCTGCTCCGCGTCGTGACCGGCGGCGCGGGCATTCCACAGCGCCAGCGGGGTGATGCGGTAGGTGTGCACATGTTCAGGAGCACGTTCGAGCTCCGCGAACGGTGCCAGCGCCGCGCGTGCCGCATCCGCCTCCGGATTATCGACCTCCAGCAGCACCGTCTTGTCCGATTGGACGATCAGCGGACCCGTACCGAAACCCATTATTTCCTCGCCTCGCAGACATTCGACCAAAAATAAGCTAAAGGTCAATTCTGCCACGATTACGCAGAAGATGCGGCACGGGCTCGAATCATCCCGAACCGCCACATTCGCTTCTGCATCGCTTTACGACGGTCCGCGCGCCCGCCGCCTAGTCGACAGGATGTACTTCGGTAATGCGATGCAGCAGGAAGCGCAGCACTTGGCTGGTGGCCGGGTCGATTGCATCGACCTGCCCACCGGAGACTGTGACTGGGCGCACGCGCTTGCGGCCGGGTTTGCCGTTGCGGTCAACGTAGCTCAAATACAGGTCGTCACCGTGGCGAGCCGCGCGCTGCAGGAGCTTGAATGCTTCGGTGCCGGAGGCGTAGTCGCTCGTGCCACCGGTGCTAGTGCTGGCACCGGCAGCTGTGCCCGTACCTGTCGTCGAATCCGCAGCCGAGTCAGAGACCCCAGCAGTGCTGCCACTGGCCGTAGCGCCACTGGAACTACCGGCGTGCTCAGCAGCACGGTTGCCATCGGCAATAGCCGTCAACGCCTGGCTGATGCGTTCCGGTTCGGGCATCGTTGTACGCGCAGTGGGCACCGGAGCTGGCGCCTCAATGCGGCAGGGAGCGAGACCGAGATCCAGCACCAAACCCTCTGCATCTTCGGCGATGATGGAAAAGCCCGCATTTCTAGCGGTCTCAATCACCTGGGCAAGCGGGGCCTGGCTAATTAGCACCGTTTCGGCAATCTTCCGCAACGCCAGGCTTTGTCCAGCTTGGTGACTCTGGAATGAGGCCAGCAGGGCCGGGTCGTCACAGCGGATAAACGAAGCTGCGGGGCCACCGCGGAGACGACCGTGGCGGCGGGCGACGTCGTCAAGCAAATAGGTAATGGACTGCGGCACCTCGCCGACGGCGTAGCGCGAAAGAAACTCCGAGATATCGGCGGCATTGATGCCGGCGTCGAGGGCATCGCGAAGGCTGTCTTCGGTCACGCGGTAGACGCTGGCGAGGCCGGGAGATTCCAGCTGCGCAATCGAACTGAGCATGCGTTCCATCTCCGGGGATGCGGGGCCCGGTACGACGATGGTGTTGTCCGCCTGAACCATCAGGTACGAGGCGTTCGGCGGCAAGAGGTTGTTACAGGCGGCACGCAGATCGTCGAAGGCCTCGGCGGTGCCGGATTCGATGAGCGCGACCGTGGCTTTGCCGACCTCGCTAAGTCCGACGGAAATCGTTTCCACGCCCGGGTCCCGCACGACGATGCCGAGGGCGACCAGCTCGTCGACCACGCCACTGAGCGTCTCGTCCGTGCACCTCGCGTTGGTAATCGGGTAGTAGTAGGCGGCGCATTCACGCAGGTCAGTCAGAGCAACGATGTCGTTGTCGCTTGCCGACGACGCCACCTGCGCACAGCAGGCCAGCACCATTTCCCGGATTGACGGTACCCCGGAGAGCCGAGCTTGTGGGGAGAGTAGAGCAATGCGCTTGCCTTCCTCATTGAGCTGGTCGACCCGCCAGGGAGCTGCGTCGCTAGTGCGAGTGCCGACCGTCAAACTCACCCACCGGTCAACCAGATCGGCGTCGAGGAAGCCGTCGGCTGCCAGCGTGGGGGCGAAATAGTCACCACCGCTGTCGTGCAGTGGCAGCGGATGCGGAGTGCCGACATGAACCAGGCCCGCTGCACTGAGGTTAGCCACGCCGCGAGCCAACTCCGAGATGTCGACGCCGAGCTCCTCGATGAGACTGCGGGTTTCCCGCACTCCGATGACACCGTTTTTCAAGGTCGGCGCGGGGTCGGTTCCCAGCAAGTCCAGCAGGTCAGTCGCCTGTCGCAAAGTTTCCCAGGCAGTGGCGGCAGCACGGTCGTTACCGCTGGCGATCACGTGGGTAGCGGGGGTTTCGGGGCGCAGGGGGACGTCGTCGTCGGCAAGCCCGACTCCACGCATAAGCGCGCGAACGGTGGCGGGCAGGCGAACGGTGCCCTCGTCGATGCGTTCGAGCAGGCCGGCGTTGATGAGCGCTGGGACCGGCAGCGAAGGGTCGGCATCCGGATGAGCGTCCTTTGTGACGCCGAGCCCTCCGGAGTTGGCGAGGGTATCCAGGAGACGCTGCTGCCTGTCTGTGACCTCGGTGAGTGCCGTGCGTAGCTGGCTGCGGCTGGGGCCATCGGGATTGGGCAGAAGATACCAGCCGGGTGGCAACGAGGTGGCGACCTCATCGCTGAGACAGAAGTAGTCCTGCCAGGGCAGAGGTTTCTTGCGGGTGGACTTGCCGGTGAAGGTGCCGCGGGGGCCGGGACCGTTGCCCCAGATGAGTCCGTATTCGCGCAGGGTATCGAGGCTTGTCCGAATATGCGTGGCCGTGGGCCGTTGATTGGCGGGAACCTCTGCTCGAGAGAGTAAGTCGAGAATGTAGTCGATGAGGGCGTCCGCAGTGACGGGTTCGGCGTCAGCACCGAGGTCGGCGGCGGCCTCAATGCAGGCGAGCTCCAGTGCGGGCAGTTTGGTTAGCGCGCGGGAGACAGAAGCGCGGAGCTGGAGCCTTGCCGCTAGCACCTGGGAAGACTTCGGCGGTGGCGACAGCGCATCGGGGCGATTGCTGAGGATAGTGCCCACAAATTGGTCTGGTTGACCTGCCAGCCAGTCGGAAAAGAGTGCAAAGGGGGTGGTGCTAGTCATGACAATCCCCACTTTAGTGAGATTTAAGGAGGGGAGAAGGTGACTGGGGAGAAAATTTTTGGGATAATCTCAGCATGGCTAACGTTGCAAAGAAATCCTATGTCGATCCCGGCTGGCCGAAGGACCTCGAGCCTGGTCAGCACGCTGTTACTGAACTGATTGCTCACCACGCTGGTGCAGATTCGCCTTTCGGCGACATTGAGTTCCCGGTTGATCCGGAGACTCTGGGTTACGTGCACCCGACCACGGTGATTAACAAGTAATCTTTTAGATTCTTAGCAGAGCTACATCTGCTGGAGGCCCGCAGCCGTGACTGCTAGTTCAGCCATGGCTGCGGGTTTTCACATCAGTGGCCTCGGGGCGGGGGCTTGAGTAGGGGGGGCGCTTGAAGTGGGCGGGGCTTATTCAAGCCCGTTTCCGGCCAATCCACCGGAATGGCCCCATGGATGCGAGCTGCAAATGTGAAACTGTGTAAGTTTATGACACTTTCA
>NZ_KV787374.1:0-11262 GCF_001807075.1 Corynebacterium sp. HMSC14B06
GCACTTGACAAAAACATAGGGACACCCCCCCAGAGCGCGCGACCACACGGAAGTGCACACTACGACAGTATTCGAAACTATTTTCCCCAAAATCTTTAAATCACCCTTTACTTCGCTTACCTGTTCGATTAAAATGAGCGATGAAAGATTAAACGCGAGGATTAAAAACACCAAATAACGTCGCCGAGCTGCTTAAAGCTCGGAAAATTCGCTCAGAGTTAGTCGAAAATATTTTCACTATCTCTTCCTTATTTCAACATTTCAACGTCCAGGCCTTATCTTTCAGGGGGATTCAACAATGGCCAGCGGGGAACATATACCACGGAAACGCACTTACGCTGCGGCGATGGAAGCAACAGCGCCACGCTTTCACCATGAGATTTCTCAAACAGCACCAGCACGTCTTGGAATTGACCGTAATCGAGCTGATCTGCAGCTTGCCCTTGCTTGTGTTCCGTCTTCTTCAACAAAAGATGTCGAAGATTACATCGCCAAAATCGCTCCAGCTCTTGGCATGTCGCGCGGGAGAACACTCCAGTACATCGATATCGGGATGCAGCTAGAGCGGCTCCCGCGGTTGAAAGAGCTTCTGCTCAAACGCGCACAGCTACCGCTTCCCCACATGCGGGTCATTGCCACAGCCATCCTCCCCTTGGATGACTCCTCTACTGTGAAATATTTCGAAGACCATCTCCTCGAACTGATCACGCCGAGAGTCAATGGTGAAGTTCTTCGCGGAGTTCGGAGTCTTCAACAGAATATTCAGCGATTTATTAATGAAGTCAGCCCGCTATTGCGCCCTAAAAATGAGTACGACCCGCCGATTACTTCGTTTCAAAAAGGCATCGAGCAAAAAGCTGGCGAATCTATAAAGTTCGAGTTAAAGAACAACCTCACTGAAGTCACCATGGAACTGATGCCTGAGCGGGCAATTGAGTTTCAGAAAGTCTTGGAAGAAATTACCGCTGATCAGGACTGCGACTTCGTCGAGGCTTTTTCACACCTTCTGCACGGGACTGCTCAGGTCACCGCCACATTGAATCTGTACTGCCCACTTACTCAAGACAAGCCGCAGGAGGCATGGATCGGCGGTCTGGGGTGGATCAACAAAATCGCCACTGAATCCTGGCTCGATCGAGTCACTAGCATCCGGCTACTAGCGGACGAGAAAACGGAAAAGTACTCGCCAACAGAGCGACAGCGTACTTACGTCCAAGGTAGAGACGGCACCTGCCGCTTTCCCGGATGCGATGTCGATGCAACGAAGTGCGACATCGACCACATTCAGTCGTATAACCACGAGAATCCCGAAGAAGGTGGCCAAACCGAAACGCCTAACCTCCATTGCCTATGCCGCCGCCACCACAATCTAAAAACGGCCGGTCTTTGGAATGTCGTGCGCGATATCGACGGCGTGGAGTACTGGACCTCCGTCACTGATCAAAGCACCGAAAAAGCTGCGCTTATCAGCACAGAATCAGGACCGCTCTCCGGCCACGGTCGCTACTCTTTCGACCTGCGCAAGACAAAGAAAGCACAGACACTCAAGGAATACAACGAGCAGAGGTTGGAACACCTCCGCGAATCACAGGAGCTGACAAATCAGGCTCGCGAAGAACTGGGAATGAACAAAAACGAGAGAAACGGAGAAGCCGACGAACCCACCACACCGGAAACACCCGAGGCACCGGAAGCGCCCGAAGACGAACCGCCCTTCTAGCGCTACTCGCCTTCGGACTGCTGAGCCATGCGCCAGCGAATACCGGCCTCGATGAAACCGTCGAGGTCACCGTCGAGGACCGACTGTGGGTTGTTGACTTCGTATTCGGTACGCAGATCCTTGACCATCTGGTACGGGTGCAGCACATAGGAGCGCATCTGGTTACCCCACGAGGCATTGCCGCCTGCGCCGAGAGCATCCAGCTCCGCGCGCTCTTCCTGGCGCTTCTTCTCCAGCAACTTCGCCTGCAGAACTCGCATGGCAGATGCCTTGTTCTGGTGCTGGGACTTCTCGTTCTGGCAAGTCACCACGATGCCGGTCGGGACGTGCGTAAGCCGGACCGCGGAGTCCGTGGTGTTCACCGACTGCCCACCTGGGCCGGAGGAGCGGTAGACGTCGATACGCAAATCTGACTCGGGGATGTCGATGTGATCCGTTTCCTCCACAACCGGCAGCACCTCGACCTCAGCGAAGGAAGTTTGGCGGCGGCCCTGGTTGTCGAAAGGACTAATACGAACCAGCCGGTGCGCGCCCTGTTCGACCGAGAGGGTGCCGTACATGTACTCGCCATGGACGACGAAAGTAGCGGACTTAATACCGGCCTCTTCAGCGTAGGACGTGTCGTAAACCTCGACCTTATGCCCGTGCTTGTCGGCCCAGCGCAGGTACATGCGCATGAGCATCTCGGCCCAGTCAGCGGCATCCACGCCACCGGCACCGGAGCGGATGTTGATGACCGCCTCGCGCTCGTCGTAAGGCCCCGAAAGCATCGTCGTGACCTCGAGGGATTCGATGTCGGCACGCAGCTCAGCGCGTTCGGCATCGGCCATCTCGACGGCGTCGGGGTCGCCCTCCTCTTCCGCGAGTTCATACATCACGGAGAGATCGTCGAGGCGCCCGCGCAGCGAGTCGATCTTTTTCTTCTTCGCCTGCGCCTGCGACAGTGCACTGGTGACCTGCTGCGCGTGGTCGGGGTCATCCCACAGCGACGGATCGGCGGCCTGGGCTTCCAACTCCCTGATCCGGTCGGAAAGCTCGTCGACATCGACCACCTTCTCAATGGTGGTCAGCGTCGCGTCGAGTTCTTTGAGGTCAGCATTCAGATCCGGGTTCACGGGTACTACCTTAGCTATACCGCCTGTTTCGGTGCACAATAGGACGTATGTCTGAATCCACCGCCAGCCAAGATTCCAGCCAAGACCCGCACCAAGATTCCAGCCAGGACCTAGAACTCTTTCTCGCCCAAGTGTCCGAGTCGATTGTGGCATCGGATACCAGTGTTGCGGTTGCCATCGTGAAGCGTGCCGCTGCCATTGCTGCTCGCATGCGCGACGAAGGCCTGGTCACTGAGTACAAGACATCGATTTCCGACGTCGTCACCGCGGCCGACCGCGCAGCGGAGAAGTTCGTCGTCGAGGCTTTGGCCGCGCTCCGCCCGGAGGACGGCATCCTTGGCGAGGAAGGGTCGGCGAAGGAGTCCCAGTCTGGTCGCACGTGGGTGATTGACCCTGTCGATGGCACCTACAACTTCACCACTGGTTCGGACTACTGGTGCAGCGCATTGGCGCTGGTTATGGGAGATGCGAACAATCCGGACGAGGTCATCCTCGGCGCGGTGCACCGTCCGGCCACGGGCGAAAGCTGGATTGGTGGCCCCAGTCTCCCGACCACTCGTATCAACATTGACGGCACTGTTGACGATCTCCGGGTCACTGACCACCCGCTTTCGGAAGTCTGCGCAGCGACATACCTCCACACCACAGTGGTGAGCTCGAGCGAGGAATCCGAGGTCACAGCCACAAAGTCCTGGCTGGATGCAGTGTCCCGCAGCGCTACCTGGCGCATGCTGGGCTCAGCGTCAGTGGATATGGCAGGCGTGGCCGACGGCCGCATCGGCGTATGGTTCCAGCGCGACGTCGCGGCCTGGGACTGGCTGCCTGGATATGCGCTTATTACGGGCGCAGGCGGCGAAGGCACGTCGGTGCGGCGCTGGAAGCTCGCGGGCTCAAGCGGCCAGGTCGCAGAGCTGCGTGAGGTTCTGCGCTAGAATTTCGGCCATGACCACCTCTTACTCCGAAGATCTCGCCCTTGCACTGTCGCTTGCCGACGCAGCCGATGACCTCACGATGTCCCGCTTCGAGGCGGCCAATCTAGTCGTCGAGTCCAAGCCCGACCTCACGCCGGTCTCCGATGCCGATATCGCGTGCGAAAAGCTGCTCCGCGAGATTCTGTCGGACAAGCGCCCGAGCGATGAGGTCCTCGGCGAAGAATTCGGTGGCGAAGCTGTGTTTGAGGGCCGTCAGTGGGTCATCGACCCCATCGATGGCACGAAGAACTTTGTGCGCAATGTCCCGGTCTGGGCCACCTTGATTGCCCTGTTGGAAGACGGCAAGCCGGTTGTCGGCGTGATCTCCGCACCTGCGCTGGGACGTCGCTGGTGGGCGTCCAAGGGCGACGGCGCATTCAAGCGCGTGCAGGTCGGCGGCCGGGAAGCCGCTGAGCGCCTCATTGAAGTCTCGAAGGTGGCGAACATCGCGGACTGCTCAATTTCTAACTCTTCGCTCACAGGTTGGGCCGAGCGCGACCTGCGCGACAACTTCATCGGTCTCACCGATGACGCCTGGCGCCTTCGTGGCTATGGCGACTTCTTTTCCTACTGCCTGGTAGCGGAGGGTGCGGTCGATGTCGCCGCCGAGCCAGAAGTTTCCCTGTGGGACCTGGCAGCTCTTGCGATTCTGGTGGAGGAAGCTGGCGGCCGCTTCACTTCCCTAGCGGGAGTCGACGGGCCGCACGGCGGGGACGCGGTTGCGACGAATGGGTTGCTTCACGACGCCGTCGTCAAGCGCCTGGGCGGGTAAACAGGGTTTTCCAACCTATCGCAATTTGCGACGAGCGGCTCACTATCTCCCGTCCGCGTGACCGATATCCAGGATACGTCGCAGCTCAGCAAATACCTCAGGGCGTACCTCATGGGTTACCACCCGTCCACTCTTAGACCTAGTTAGCAGCCCGGCATCCGCCATGGTCTTTAAATGATGCGACACCGTCGGCTGACTAAGCCCAGAAACAGCGGCCAGATCCCCCACGGCCATCGGACTACAGCCAGCGGCAGCGAGCTGAGACAAAATTTGCAGGCGCGCCGGTTGCGCCAGCGCTTTGAAGAGCGTTGCCGCAGCCTGCGCTTCCGCCGCGTCGAGAGGCCGACCGCCAAGTGCACAGCATTCTGAGATTTCGTCCATACCCGTTGAGGCTACACGGCCTCCCCTCTAAATATATTGACAATCATCGATATATTGATTACACCGGAAACTATGACACAGACTACAAAGTCACTCAGCTTCCTAGACCGCTTCTTGCCGCTATGGATTGCAGCTGCAATGGCAATTGGCCTCATTCTGGGCAAAATTGCACCGTCACTTGTGAACTGGCTGGCAGAGGCAAAAATTACGACAATTTCCGTACCAATCGCCATCGGATTGCTGGTCATGATGTACCCACCGCTCGCAAAGGTTCGATACGACAAAACGGGCAAAATTTTGACATCAAGGAAGCTGATGGGCATCACAGTCTTCCTCAATTGGATTCTCGGCCCCGCACTGATGTTCACCCTTGCCTGGATATTCCTCAGTGATAGTCCAGAACTGCGCACTGGCGTGATCATCGTCGGTCTCGCCCGCTGCATTGCAATGGTTTTGGTCTGGAACGACCTATCTTGCGGCGATACTGAAGTCGCTGCCGTATTGGTGGCCGTCAACTCGCTATTTCAAATTTTCATGTTCGGCGCTCTAGGGTGGTTCTACCTGCAGATTCTGCCCTCCTGGTTGGGACTGGAAACCACTTCCGCCACCTTTTCTTTTTGGGCAATCGCACTATCTGTAGTGGTATTCCTCGGTATTCCGCTTCTGGCTGGCGCGGCATCACGCATAATTGGTGAACGCACCCGTGGTCGCGACTGGTATGAAAATGAGTACTTGCCCAAAATCTCACCATTGGCACTTGCCGGCCTTCTATACACAATCGTGTTGCTCTTTGCGCTTCAGTCACAGCAGATTCTTGAGAATCCCTGGACCGTTGCGAAAGTGGCACTACCACTAGTGATCTACTTCCTCGCCATGTTCGCGATCGCTCTCACTTCGGCCAAGGCCGCGGGCATGAACTACGCAACCTCCGCATCGATTGCCTTTACGGCCGCCGGAAATAACTTCGAGTTGGCAATTGCGGTTGCGATTGGCACCTTCGGCCCATTGTCCCAGCAAGCACTTGCGGGAACGATTGGACCACTTATTGAAGTACCCGTACTCGTTGCACTTGTCTACGTCACCCGCTGGCTCGGGCCGCGCCTTTTCCCTAATGACCTTTCCGTACCGGACAAACTATAGAAAAAGGATTCTGAAATGAAGGAAATCCCGAAGGTACTTTTCATCTGCGTGGCAAATGCCGGTAAATCCCAGATGGCCGAGGCCATTGCGCGTGCAAAATATGCCACGCAGTTCATCGCCCTTTCAGCAGGAACGAACCCCAAAACTACTACCAATGCGCTTGCAGCCAAATCAGTTGCAGAAATCGGCGCCTCTATGGACAGTGCATCACCAAAGCCCATTGCCCCCACGATTCTCCGGACTGCAGATCGTGTTGTCATCATCGGCGATGCCGCTCATGTAGAGCTCCCCTCGGACGCTCAAGGCTCACTCGAGCGTTGGCTTACTGACGAGCCCTCAAAACGAGGCATCGACGGAAAAGAACGCATGGACCTGATTCGCGATGACCTCGAGCGCCGTATCGACGAGTTAGCTGTCGAACTCCGTTCCACTAAGAATCCCTAAGCGGCAGAATCCAACAAAAGCCGCCTTATCGCCAGCGTAAGCCACACGACTGCGCCGACGCCTGCGATGAGACCGAGGAGCAGGAACATCAGGCCGACTGCCCAGAGCCCGGTGGTGTCGTCGGTGCCGGCAATGATGCTCCAGCACAGGGCGTAGCCGGCGACGGCAGCCCACCAGGTGGGCAGCAGGTTCAGAGTTGGGGCGGGCACGCGCATCATGGCAGAGGCAGTGAGGATGACCATCGCAAAGCCGCTGCAGAAAACCTGCCACGGCGAGTAGTCGTATTCGCCCTCAAGTGTCCACGCGAGCGTACAAAAGCAGATTAGGAATGCTGCGACAAAGACGAAAATCGTGTGCCCAAATGCGATACGCTCGCCGTATTTTTTGGCCAACCATGCGGCGCCCACCCATGCGAGAGCGGTGGGGATGGCAATGATTAATAGGTACGCGAGGAAGACGCCTGGCACCTCTGCCCAGGTGAAACTCGTCAGCATCGATGTCATGCCACCAGGTTACGCCTGCCTCTTAGCTTTTTGAGCGCGCTAGTTTCCCAGTAAAAACACAGACGAAACACCATGATTTACACATAGTCACTTAATGTATTGTCAGGTTCGGTTGCTACAACTAGAAAGTCGTTTTCAATACGCCGTTTGTAGAGAGTGCTTTTTACCAAAGAGCACCTCCCTATAAGTTGTAGTAAAGGAGAAATCTGGGGTGAATAAACCTACCCGAATCGTGGGGCTTGATATAGCGCGCTCACTCGCCATCATCGGCATGATTATTGTCCATATGGCCTCACTACTTTGGAGCACAAAGGTTGTGCTCTCTGGCCTACCCTCATCACTGTTCGCCATCATCGCCGGCGCCACAATGATGATCATCGGCCGTAATTACAGCAGCACTACCTTCTTGCGTCTAATCACCCGCGGTGCCCTGATCATTCTCATCGGCCTGGCACTATTGCCGGTCGGTGGAGAAATTCAGGTGGTCCTCGTCATCATGGGCCTGGTAATGATGCTGGTTTCCTGGATGCCAGCGCTCGGAACTTGGTGGCGAGTCGGCTTCTTCATCGCCGCAACCATCGCCGCCACAATCAAGTACGCGCCTATGACGCTGCCACAGATCTATCCGCTACTCGCGTGGATTGCATATTTCATCGGCGGCATGCTGCTTTACGACGTCTACTTGCGCGGTCGCCTGCAAAGCACTTCCACCTCTGAGACCAACGCCAATACTCGGTTGAGCTGGATTGTTACCGCTGTCAGCGTTGTCGTCACTGCCGTCGGCATGTACTTCCGATTTGATCCAGAGATTGCTGGCTGGCTCCGCTTTACCGGACACACTGGCGTCTTCGGCGAAATCATTCTCTCCGTCGCTGTTGCCGCTATTGTGTTGCACTTGTGCCTGTTCGTAGGCGATCGTTTCCCAGCTGTGGTTTACCCATTCGCGGCTATGGGAACAATGTCACTGACTATCTACATCCTGCACGTTCTCACCGCGTTTTATTGGCAGCAGAATGTTGTATTGCATTCCACGTTGTCCGCAGCCGGTTTCATCGTATTCTTCCTCGTCATTGCTAGCCTCTGGAAGAAATTTGTCGGACAGGGCCCTGCCGAAAAACTCGTTGCCACCGCAATCAAGGCCATTGTTCCTTCTGGGAAAGGGAAATAACCGTGAAGAAAACATCTTTTTCCATCGCAGCAATTGTTAGCAGCACCCTGCTTCTATCTGCAGCCCCAGCTCTTGCATTGGAAAACGGCGAACCCGCACCTGCGAATGCTGAAAGCAGTTCTGTGGCCGCGCTGAAGATTGGCAAAATCGGCAATTTCGGTGACTGTACCGGGACGCTGGTTGCCGACCAGTGGGTGCTCACTGCACGCCACTGCCTGGAGTCTGTGAACAACGAAGGGACCCAGGCCCGCATCGGCGGGAAGGTCTACGATGCCGATTCTTGGGCGCTTTCTCCAATGTCTGATGCGGGATTGCTTCACCTGACCCAAAAGGTCACCGACGCAACCCCGGCGAAGGTCTCCCGCGATATCCCCACACCTGGACAGACGGGAACTCTCTACGGCTGGAGCAGCAGCTCGTCCATGGCACGATCCGGGCAGCTTCCGATGACCAAGATGGTCGTCAATGAGCTGCTGGGCGGCGGGCCGACTGAAGGAACTCCAGGTGAGGCTGCGCCTGGTGGTGCTGTTCCGGGTGACGCTACTCCAGGCGAAGCTGTTCCGGGTGAGGCTATTCCGGGCGGCGCTGTTCCGGGTGACGCTATGGAATCAATGGAGATGCAGCCAGGAGCTGCCATGCCAGATGACTCCAAAACCGAGTCGATTCCGGCAGGGACAGAAAGTATCCCAGCCGACGCTGCCATGATGCCAATGATTCAAAGCGCCATCCTGGACGCACATTCCGTTTCTGGCGCGGGTATGCAGGGAGGCGACTCCGGTGGTCCATTCTTCGTTGACGGAGAGCTCGCTGGTCTCGCTACCGCCGGAACCTCCAATGGCGACCCTGACCTGCCCTCCCCCAGCGCAGCTATCACTACCCTCGCTGGCACTGCTGACTGGATCGATGACATCACCTCCGGCCGTGACACAGAAAGTGTGCTAACTGCGGAGAACACTCCTGCTCCGCCAAAGACCATTCAGACCAGCGGTGATCACATGTGGGCCTACCTCGCCATCGCATGCGCTGGCGTGGTTATCGCAGCGGCTTGGTCGCGCATTAGGAATGGGCGACAGTAGAACCGTCTGACCTCAACCAAGACCACCTCCCAGAAACGAACTGGGTAGGTGGTTTTTTGCTGCGAAGGCAGTGAGCTCAACTGGGGCCGAAGCCTCAAAATCTCGCGGTAGCTGACATAAAATCGCAACCGTATCCCTATGGTTCTAACCCTTTTCTTAGAATCCATGATGTGGTTCGCATAATTGTTAAATGGTGAAACCCCACCAACGAGAAAGGTAATCAATTCCCGTGGATGGCTACACACCCTTCGACGTCTTGATGGATATCGGTTGGATCTCGCTGCTGCTCATCATCGGTAATTTGATGCGGCGGTTCATCCCCTGGTTCCAAAAGCTTCTTATCCCCGCACCGATTACTGCGGGCTTGCTCGGCTTGCTGCTAGGCCCCAACGCTTTGGGAATAATCCAGTTCAGCGAGCATTTCGGCGACTACGCAACCATTCTCATCGCGGCAGTCTTCGGTGCCCTGCCATTCACAATGGATTTCGATGCCAAGGTACGCCAGCGCGCGCGAACGATGTGGTCCTATTCCGTAGGCATGTACCTGGCGCAGTGGGGATTCTTCGCGCTGCTTGGTGTGATTCTTTTCGCCCCGCTTTTCAATACTCCGGACTGGTTCGGCATCATGCTGCCCGTCGGATTCGTCGGCGGTTTCGGCGTGGCCGCAGCAGTTGGTGGCGCACTGGACTCGGCCGGCATGACCGAGGCCACGAGTTTGGGTTTCACAGCCGCTGCGGTGGGCATGTTTTCCGCAATTATCGGTGGTGTAATTTTCGCCCGCTGGGGGTCAAAGAAGGGGCACACCAATGAGCTGCCCGCCTTGGATAAACTGCCGGAGGACATGCGCACCGGCATTATCTCTCTTCCCGGCCAGCGTCCAAGCGTGGGACGGGCGACCACGAGCCCGTCCTCAATTGAGCCGATTGCGCTGCACGTTGCAGCACTAGCGGCGACGCTCTTCCTGGCAAATATCCTGACTAACTTGGTCAATGACGCTTTCCCGGCCTTGAGCTTCCCGCTGTTCGCGATGGCCTTCCTGGTCGGCCTGGCGGGTGTTGGAGTACTGCACCTGATTAAGGCACCGCACTACCTGGATACGAAGTTGATGGGTTCGGTCTCCGGCGCGTCGACGGACTTCCTGGTTGCAGTCGGCATCGCGTCGATTGTGCCGGCAGTGGTGGCCACCTACATCGTCCCGCTAATTGTCCTGTTCGTCGTGGGCCTGGCCTTCTGCCTGGTGTTGTTCTTCTACGTCGCACCACGCATCTTTGAACATGGCTGGTTCGAGCGTGCCGTATTCAGCTGGGGCTGGGCAACTGCCTCCGTGGCCACGGGCATCGCCGTGCTGAAAATTGTGGACCCGGAGCAGAAATCCGGCACGCTCGAGGAATTTGGCATGGCCTATGTGGGATTCGCGCCCTTCGAGATCGCGGCAGCCATCCTCGCACCCATCGCAATCCTCGCCGGACTGGTGTGGCTATTCGGTGGAGTCGCGCTTATCGGCGGGCTAGCCCTGTTGATTCCGCCGATGATCATGCTGAAGAAATCGAAGACCAGGGCTTCGTAGAGTTCTTTATAGAGGGCGGGGACAGGAAAAGTTTTCTCCCGCCCTCTACTGTTGCGACCCCACCGTGGACTGACCAGGCCCGTCTGCCAGCTATTTTCTAGCGCTGCGCTCACTTATCGATGCATGATTCACCTATCGATGCGCTCCAGCGTATCCATAAGTGAATAACTCATCGATATGTGAAACCGAAAGCCAGCAGCGCGTACATGAGCTGAGGCGAATCGACCGGAACAAACCAGCACCCCCTCAAGCTAAGTACCTTCAGGCCGACTAATCGAGCAGCGCCTCACACCGCATTTCTGATGGCCGCCCCTTTAATGCCCGGTTGTGCAGTGCGCGAGTTCGTCAGACCCAACGGCTACCCAACGACTTACCCGTTACCTTGTGAGTGTCCCCGATAATGGG
>NZ_KV787375.1:0-104 GCF_001807075.1 Corynebacterium sp. HMSC14B06
GCTTTTTTACCGCGATGGCACTGACGACGCAGAGTGCGACGTAAGTGACGGCTGAGCCCTGGCGCTGATCCGGGGGATGCGAGGCAGGACGCCGAGCAAGCTGC
>NZ_KV787375.1:1104-3076 GCF_001807075.1 Corynebacterium sp. HMSC14B06
GGGCCAAGGATGGCCCGTTGCAGCGGCCCCCGGATCAGTGACAGGGCGAAGGAACCCGACGAAGTCGGGCCGGAAACGGAGCCGGGATTTTGCTTACTTTGATCCTTCAATCGGCATAGGGGGCAGCCATCTGGCTGCACCCCTGCCACACCACCCGGCATGCGGGTCCGCACCGGGCGGTTCGAGAGGTTGAGGTCAGTAGAGTCGAGGCAGACCCAACCGATCAAACCACGCTACCGTCAGCACACCATGGATCAGCCCGGCACTGTTGTGCCAGATCCTATGGCTATCGCTGGCTATTGCTGCCGCCAAGTCAGAATTTGCACCCAACTTGCGAAGCTCTCGGTAGGTGGTTTTGCCAGTCTTCCATTGTTTGAGCTGAATTGCCCTGAGCCTTCGACGTATCCAGCCGTCCAGACTCTTCCATAAACCGGGAGCCTGAGACAATCCAAAGTACGCTTTCCAGCCGAGGAGGTAGGGCCTCAGGTTTTCCACCACTTGCGGCAGGCTGCGACCGCCACTACGCGGTGTCAGCCCCCGGATGCGATGTTTGAATACCTGTAGCGCCTTGAGTGCTACCCGCCGTTTGACCTCGCCTTTGGGAGACTGCCAGAAGCTGAATCCCAGAAACTTGCGGCCAAACGCACTGGCAACGGCGCTCTTGCTCTCGTTCACGCGCAACCCAAGACGGCCGTAAAGGCGACGGAGCAATGCCATCACCCGCTGTCCGGCTTTGGGGCTACGTACGTAAACGTTCGCATCGTCCGCGTACCTGACGAAGCAATGGCCTCGTCGCTCCAGCTCTTTGTCTACCTCGTCCAGCACCACATTGGCCAGCAGCGGTGAAAGTGGTCCACCTTGCGGTGTGCCCCTCGTGCTGGTCATGACCATGCCTTCGATCAATGCCCCACTGTTCAGATAAGCTCGAATCAAACGTAAAACGTCGCGATCCTTCACTTTTCTGCCCAGTCGGGCGATCAACAGATCGTGCTCGACGCAGTCGAAAAACTGCTCCAGATCGACATCGACCACAATTTGCCGCCCTGAGTGGATGTATTGCTGTGCCGCCAAAACCGCTTGGTGTGCACTGCGCTCCGGACGAAAACCATAGCTGTGGTTGCTGAAGTCAGGGTCCAGCAAGGGCTGCAACACTTGCAGTAATGCTTGCTGAATAAGTCTGTCCGTCACCGTAGGAATGCCCAGCTTGCGCTCGCCGCCACCGGGTTTGGGGATCAAGACTCGCCGAACCGGATCAGGCCGGTACGTCCCTGCCAACAACTGTGCGCGTATCCCGGGCCATGCCGTCTTCAGGTGCTCCGCTGTTTCGGCGATCCCAAGACCGTCGACACCGGCAGCACCCTTATTGGCGCGGACCTGTTTAAACGCCAGTTGCAGGTTGTCTCTTGTCAGGGCAGCTTGCAGCAACCCTGACCCTGTGGGGGTTGAGTCATGGCGCGGACAGCCGGCTTCATCGCTGGATGCTTTACGCGGGGCTTCACCCTCTGCAATTGCGTCCCGCCCCGGTTTGCCGGGCATCTGATGCATGGCCTGCTGTATCGTCATGTCAAACCTCACTTCTTCTCGTTTGGTCCTTCGCTGCAGCGCAGCTACTATGACCGCTGCTGACTTCTCGCTCCGGCTCACACCGTCGCCCTTTCAGGCATGAGGCGAGATCTCCCCAGGTAAGAACGCCATCCTTCACCGCACAACCGCCGCATTTACGTACCCGGCACTTAGGCCACAAGAGCTTTGCAGTCACTTGGCTGCTCGCCCTGTCCGGATCCGCCTCGAATGCGATTTGTGTACCTCGGCTCGCGGTTTACGCTCCACGCTTCCTCCCCACAGTCGGTCGCCCTTCTGCAGTTGCGCTTCGCTTCATTCACTGTGGCCAGCTTAAGAGAGGACTTTCACCTCTAGGATGGCGCCCATGCTGGGCGCACAAGTCAGTCGCCGAGGGGCGAAAAGGTGCCTT
>NZ_KV787376.1:0-1206 GCF_001807075.1 Corynebacterium sp. HMSC14B06
TGTGGGTAGGGGTGAAAGGCCAATCAAACTCCGTGATAGCTGGTTCTCCCCGAAATGCATTTAGGTGCAGCGTCGTGTGTTTCCTCCTGGAGGTAGAGCTACTGGTTGGTTTAGCGGGACTATCATCTTAGCGACATCAGCCAAACTCCGAATGCCGGTGAGGTCAGAGCACGGCAGTGAGACTGCGGGGGATAAGCTTCGTAGTCGAGAGGGAAACAGCCCAGATCGCCGGCTAAGGCCCCTAAGGGTGTGCTAAGTGGAAAAGGATGTGGGATCGCGAAGACAACCAGGAGGTTGGCTTAGAAGCAGCCATCCTTGAAAGAGTGCGTAATAGCTCACTGGTCGAGTGGTTCTGCGCCGACAATGTAGTGGGGCTCAAGTACACCGCCGAAGCCGCGGCAATCACCATTTTGTGGTGGTTGGGTAGGGGAGCGTCGCGTGACTGCTGTGAAGCGCTGGGGTAACCCTAGTGTGGAGTGTGCGCGAGTGAGAATGCAGGCATGAGTAGCGAATGAGGAGTGGAAAACTCCTCCGCCGAATGACTAAGGGTTCCTGGGCCAGGTTAATCCTCCCAGGGTGAGTCGGGACCTAAGGCGAGGCCGACAGGCGTAGTCGATGGATAACGGGTTGATATTCCCGTACCCGTGTGTCCGCGCCCATGGTGAATCAGGGATACTAACCCACCTGAACACGCGCCTTGTGCCAGCCTTTTAGGTTGGTTGGTGTGTGTGATGCTGGGGACCTGAACTGGTAGTAGCCAAGTGATGGGGTGACGCAGGAAGGTAGCCGTGCCACGTGATGGATATCGTGGTGTAAGCGTGTGGCCCGTGTTCTAGGTAAATCCGGAGCACAGTGGGGTGAGGCGTGATGCGTACCCGTTTTGGGGAAGTTGGTGATCCTATGCTGCCGAGAAAAGCCTCTAGCGATGTGGATATACGGCCCGTACCCGAAACCGACACAGGTAGTCAGGTAGAGAATACTAAGGCGATCGGGAGAACTGTGGTTAAGGAACTCGGCAAAATGCCCCCGTAACTTCGGGAGAAGGGGGGCCATGACTGGTGACCGACGTGGTTGAGCTGGTTGTGGCCGCAGAGAATAGAGGGAAGCGACTGTTTACTAAAAACACAGGTCCGTGCGAAGACGTTTAAGTCGATGTATACGGACTGACGCCTGCCCGGTGCTGGAAGGTTAAGAGGACCTGTTAGA
>NZ_KV787377.1:0-546 GCF_001807075.1 Corynebacterium sp. HMSC14B06
ACGCCCGAACCAGAAGTGGGTGACCGATGTGACTGAGTTCAAGGTAGGCAATCGAAAGCTGTATCTCTCACCCGTGATGGACTTGTACAACGGTGAAATCGTGGCGTATGAAGTGTCGACAAGGCCGAGCTTTGAGCTGGTCACCAGCATGCTGGACAAGGCGTTGCAGCAGTTGCAGGACGAGCCGAAGCTTGTGATGCACTCGGACCAGGGCTGGCAGTATCAACACGCGCAGTATCGCCATAAGCTATCGGTACGAGGCGTCAAACAAAGCATGTCCCGTAAGGGCAACTGCCTGGACAATGCGGCAATGGAAAGCTTTTTCGGTACACTGAAATCCGAGTTTTTCTACCTGAAACAGTTTGAAAGCATCGATGAGTTGAAAGCAGGTCTGGATGAGTACATCCACTACTACAACCATGACCGCATCAAGCTGAAGCTCAACGGTCAAAGCCCCGTAAAGTACAGGGCTCAGGCGGCAAGCTAAACCGTCCAACTTTTGGGGGGCAGTTCACCGCGTGGGAATGCCGTTCGTGACGCTCTGCG
>NZ_KV787378.1:0-51457 GCF_001807075.1 Corynebacterium sp. HMSC14B06
AAAGTGTCATAAACTCACACAGTTTCACATTTGCAGCCCGTATTCACATGCGAAGCCCGTGATTTTTGGGGTTGCCGGTTTTGGGCTAGGTAGCAACTAGGCAGCAAAAAGGGTTAAAGGAGAAAAGGCACGTACCCCACGGTACGTGCCTTTTGCAGCCGGTCGGACTCAGACAGTCTAGATAACCTGGTTCTTACCAACGGCCACAACGCCACCAGCGCTGACCTTGAAGCGCTCTGCGTCCTTCTCCGGATCGACACCGATAATGGCGCCATCGGAAACTACAACGTTCTTGTCCAAAATCGCGTGGCGAACCACTGCCCCGCGGCCAACGCGAACGCCTGGGAAGAGAACCGAACCCTCCACCGTCGCGCCGTCCTCTACCACAACGTTGGTGCTAATCACCGAGTTGCGGACCGTACCACCGGAGACGATCGAACCGGCCCCGACCATCGAAGCCTGAGCAATACCGCCCTGGACAAACTTGGCCGGAGGCAGGTTCTCCTCCGAGAAGGTGTGGATTGGCCACTTCTTGTTGTAGAGGTTAAACACCGGGTGGACGGAAATCAGGTCCATGTTGGCCTCGTAGAAGGCATCGATGGTACCGACATCACGCCAGTAGCCCTTGTCACGTTCGGTCTCACCCGGAACGTAGCTGTCCTTGAAGTCCCAGACGAAAGCTTCGCCCTCCTCTACCAGCATCGGAATGATGTTTCCGCCCATGTCATGGTCGGAGTTTTCATCTTCCGAGTCACGCTTAATAGCGTCGATAAGCGCGGAGGTAGTGAAGATGTAGTTACCCATCGACGCGAACGTCGAGTTCGGGTCATCCGGGGTGCCGGGCGGATCAGCCGGCTTCTCCAGGAACTCGGTGATTCGGTTGTTGTCATCGGCATCGATGACACCGAATGCGCTAGCCTCAGAACGCGGGACGCGGATACCAGCGACGGTCACGCCAGCGCCAGACTCGATGTGGGCCTCCAGCATCTGCTGCGGATCCATGCGATAGACGTGGTCGGCACCGAAGACGATGACGTACTCCGGATCCTCGTCATAAACCAAGTTCAGCGACTGCAGGATCGCGTCCGCCGAACCGGTGAACCAGCGCTTACCCAGACGCTGCTGAGCCGGCACCGGGGTGACGTACTGGCCGGTGATGCCGGACAACTGCCACGCCTGCGAAATGTGACGGTCGAGCGAGTGGGACTTGTACTGGGTCAGCACACAGATCTTCAAGAAACCTGCGTTGACCAGGTTCGACAGCACGAAGTCGATAAGCCGATAGCTACCGCCGAAAGGCACGGCGGGCTTAGCGCGGTCTTCCGTCAGCGGGAAGAGACGCTTGCCTTCGCCACCGGCAAGGACAATGGACAAAACATGTGGTTGACTCCTCACACCAACCAACCTATATGCGATTTACGTTCCTCGCTGCCAGTCTCCCCTCCCCGCTACCCACACCCAGGCATATCAAGCGACGGAAATTGTCAAATCTGGTTACGCTGGAACTATGCGTGTTGCCATGATGACCAAGGAATACCCTCCGGAGATTTACGGCGGAGCAGGTGTTCACGTAACTGAACTGACTCGTTTCATGCGCGGCCTCGACGGCGTTGACGTCGATGTGCACTGCATGGGTGCTCCTCGCGATGAGGCGGATGTATATGTCCACGGCGTTGACCCGGAGCTGAAGGATGCCAACGCCTCGATTAAGACGCTGTCCACGGGGTTGCGCATGGCCAATGCCGCCGCGGCAACCGACATTGATGTCGTCCACTCTCACACCTGGTACTCAGGCCTGGGCGGTCACCTCACCGGTCTACTCAAGGGCATTCCGCATGTGGCCACCGCGCACTCACTGGAGCCGCACCGCCCGTGGAAGCGCGAGCAGCTCGGCGGCGGTTACGACGTTTCCAGCTGGTCCGAGCGCAATGCTATGGAGTACGCAGACGCTGTCATTGCTGTTTCCGCGCGCATGAAGGACGCCATCCTGGACGCCTACCCGCGTATCTCCCCCGACAAGGTTCACGTTGTCCTGAACGGTATCGACACCGAGCTGTGGCACCCGCGCCCGACGTGGGAAGAGTCCAAGGAACAGAACGGCTGGTCTGTCCTGGAGGAGCTCGGCGTTGACCCGTCTCGCCCGATGGTCGCGTTCGTCGGCCGCATCACCCGTCAGAAGGGTGTCGCTCACCTGGTCAAGGCCGCATCGCTTTTCGACGACGGTGTGCAGCTCGTTCTGTGCGCCGGCGCTCCGGACACCCCGGAAATCGCGAAGGAGACTGAGCAGCTCGTCCATGACCTCCAGGAGAAGCGCGATGGCATTTTCTGGGTGCAGGACATGCTGCCGAAGGAGAAGATCCAGGAGATCCTGACAGCCGCGGATTCGTTCGTCTGTCCGTCCATCTACGAGCCGCTGGGCATCGTTAACCTTGAGGCTATGGCCTGTGGCACCGCCGTTGTCGCCTCTGATGTCGGCGGCATTCCGGAGGTTGTCGTCGATGGCGAAACCGGCACTTTGGTTCACTACGACGAGTCTGATCCGGAGGGCTTCGAGCGTGGAATCGCTGCCGCGGTTAACAACATGGTCGCCGACCGCGACCGCGCTACCAAGATTGGCCAGGCGGGTAAGAAGCGTGCTGAAGATGTGTTTAGCTGGGAGAACATCGCTCAGCAGACCGTTGAGGTTTATAAGTCTTTGATGTAGCTGGCTGTCTGCGAGACGCCACGGATGCGCGGTGGACGGAGTCTCCTCATAAGGCCCATCGCTTCCGAGAAGGAAGCGGTGGGCCTTTCTTAGCCTTTTTACTAACCCCGTTCAGGACATTTACTTATGCCCTTGCCCACTTTTCTAAACCTAATTTGAGTTTTGGCTGAATTTATCATTACTGGTCAATAGCATCCTGAGTATGAGATTCACTAAGAAGGTGGCAGCAGTTGGTGCCGCCATTGCCATAGCGCTAGCGGGTGCACTACCGCATCAGGCGCTCGCTACAGAAGTAGCCCCATCCCCTAGTACCGCTACCATCACCGAGCGTGGTCCCCTTGGACAGTCCGGTCGCTGGTTTACCGACGGTGATGGCCGTGCTTTCCTCACTCAGGGGTCGAACATCGTCTACAAGCACGATCCTTACACCCCAGAGGCCGGAGGCTTTAACGAGGACGATGCTGACTGGCTCGTGCAGCAGGGCTTCGACTCCATGCGAGTCGGCATTATCTGGAAAGCAGTAGAGCCAAAGCCCGGCAAGTACAACGACAAATACCTGGATTCCATTGCCCGCACTATCTCCATGCTCACTGAGCGTGGAATCGCGGTCTTGGTCGATGCCCACCAGGACATGTACAACGAGAAGTTCGAAGGCGAATTTGCCCCGGATTGGGCTGTCATTGACGACGGCGTTCCCAGCCTCTTGAAGGTTGGCTTCCCCGCTAACCAGGCCCTCAATATCGGCCTCATTAGGGCATACGACAACTTCCTGAATAACCGCGAAGGGCCGGGCGGTGTTGGGTTGCAGGAGCGTTACGCAGCCATGTGGGGCCATGTCGCCAAACGCCTTGGCGACATGCCGGGACTGATGGGCTACGACATCATTAATGAACCGTGGCCAGGCTCGGCATACCCACTGTGCTATCTGGCTCTCGGCGACTGCGGCCCGGCTAAGGAAAAGCTCGATGAACTGCACCAGAAGGCTGCCAATCAGATTGTCAACAAGGACCCGGACGCTATTGTCCACTACGAGCCCTACTCCATGTGGAACACCGGATTGAACACGAATCCGGCAGCCCCGGAGGTTCCTGAAACCGCTGGTACGGCTCTCAGCTGGCATGTCTACTGCACCACGAATGCCCTGTTCAACACCTACACGGGCTGTGATTTCTTCGATGGTCGTACCTTCGACAATGCGGAAATCGTCTCATCCGGTAACGGCTCGGCCACACTGCTTTCCGAGTTCGGCGCCACCGACGATGCCGATACCCTCAATGGCGTAATTTCGCTTGCCCGGCGCCACATGGTCGGCTGGCAGTACTGGTCCTACTGTGGATGCGACGACCCGACGACGCAGAATCAGAAGGAACAGGGCATGGTCTTCGACCCGAAGGTTCCAGGACCTGTAGGTGCCGATGCCTTCAACCGCGACAAGATGACCATTCTCGCCGCTCCACACCTGCGAGCGGTCGCAGGCACCCCGCAGGCTACTGACTGGAACCGCGACACCCGTGTCTACAAGGCCAGCTGGAACAATAGCCGCGTCGACGGCACCGGAGTTTTCGCACCTGGTTCCACCAGCGAGCTCGTTGTGCCCTCAATCAACTTCCCGAATGGGTTCACAGTGAATGTCGAGGGTGGCCACGCCACTGTCGCTGCCGATGGCCAGACGGTTCATATCGTCTCCACTGCTGACCACGTGTCAGTCACCATCCAGCCGAAGTAGAACCAACCGCTCGATTCACCAAATAACGCCCTGTGGATTCTTCCGCAGGGCGTTTTTCGTGCCGCAGGGTCCTCCCACACCATCGGACCGAAAACCCACCTCAGCTTGGGCTACAAATATCGGGAATATAATGGCTTCCATGACCACTCACGAGAATTTTCCAACGGTCCGACACACAATTTTCCAAAACTCACTGATGTCCGCACTGCTCGATGGCATCTACGACGGCGAGATGACCATTGGCGAAATCCTTGGTCATGGAAACTTCGGCATCGGCACCTTCGACGGTCTCGATGGCGAAATGGTAATCCTCGACGGTGTCTGCTGGCAGGTGCGTCACGACGGCTCCGCGACCCGGGCCACCATGGATCAGCGCAGCCCCTACACGGTGGTCACCAACTTCGTTCCCCACACGGTGATGGATGCGCCGGAAAACCTGACTCGCAAGGAAATTAGCCCCATCATCGATTCCCTGGTGCCGAGCCAAAACTTTATGTACGCACTGCGGATTACCGGCGAATTTGAGTGGGTGAAGACTCGAACCGTCGTAAAGCAGGAAAAGCCGTATCAGAAGATGGTTGATGCGACGGAAGAAGACGCGTCGGTTGATTTCGAGAACCTGCGGGGCACGATTGCGGGCTTCCGCACGCCGGTGTACGAGAAGGGAATTTCGGTGCCCGGCTGTCACGTGCACTTCCTTGCGGAAGGCGGCACCGGCGGCGGGCATGTGCTGGACTTTAAGCTGCGCTCGGGCACTATCGAGTTGTGCCCGGGCACTGACCTGCAGCTTCGCCTTCCGCTAACGGCGGAATTCTCGGATGCTGACCTGGATCCGGAAGACCTGGACGAGCAGATTCACAAAACCGAGGTCAAGGAGTAAACGCTAGTCTCCCGGGCGGCCAAGACGAGTGACGTAGGCACGGGCGGTGACGTGCATCTCTGCAGGTAGCGCCGCAATGCGTTCCTGCAGCACCTCCGGGTGAATATGGCGTGCCGACGGGCTCATACCGATCTGTGCGGCGATTGCACCCTGGTTGAGGTTCATACCGAACTCCACCAGCTCCGGGTCGCCAACAGGCACGAGGTGCCCCTCTGCCTGGGAAATCATGCGCTCGACCTTGCCGCGCTCGACATCAATGATGCCCAGTGGCTCACGAAGCTCACCCAAGTGACCAGTGGTGGCAGTCAGAACCACAACCTGGCCGCCCGGCTTGAGCACGCGAGCGAACTCCTCCGCGTTGCGAGGTGCGAAGACGACTGTAAGCGCATCGATGGAGCCATCACGCAGCGGCAGACGCGCCCACGCATCGGCCACAACCGCACCGAGCCGCGGGTGACTCTTGGCCAGGTGCTTGGCGGCCGGCACTGAGACGTCGATGCCCACGCCCCGGGAATTGGGAATGCTGTCCAGCGTGTGTGCGAGGTAATAACCAGTGCCCGCACCGACTTCGCAGATGACTGGGCTGACGGCCTCGGACACGTTGGCGTCGTCAAGCACGTCCTGGACGTTGCCTGTAACTGCCTCAACGAATGGAGCATAGTGGCCACCAGAGAGGAACTCCTCGCGGGCGGTAATCATCTTGGCGTCATCGCCGGTGTAGCGCAGGCCAGCCCCACCGGCGAGCGTAACGTAACCCTGGCGGGCGACATCATAGCTATGTCCGGATTCGGACTTCAGAGTCATTCGTTCGGCATCACCAAACTTCAAATCAGTGCCATCGATGGGGTCAGCAAGCACATCAATGATGTCAGCTAGCACGTCGGTCACTCCTCAAACTGAGCTAGAAAAATAATTTTCACTATCTTAGCCCGTGTCGAGCTCAGCCAAGTAACTCCAATGCGAGTTACTGACTACGTTTATGACAAAAAGTGCCCGAAAACTGGCTTGAAAGTGTCATAAACTCGCACAGTTTCACATTTGCAGCCCGTATTTTTTGTTCATAAACCCTCATTCGAGCCGTGATCACCTGAAAAAGAAAAGGCGACCTACACTACTTGTGTAGGTCGCCCCTGGGTCAAAACCGGACAAGCCCGGCCGCTACCCCGCTACCCGGGCACTACCCCGCTACTCCACTACTGCTACGAGCTCTGCGCCGAGCTCCTTGGCCTCCTCTGGGGAGAGTTCCACCACCAGGCGCCCACCACCATCTGCGGGGACGCGCATCACAATCTTCTTGCCCTCTTTGACTGCCTCCAGCGGACCATCACCGGTACGCGGCTTCATTGCTGCCATGTGAACTCCTTCGTTCTAAGACAATGTCGATGCAGGAGACGACCAGCTACCCCAGCTCAGCTGTGGTAGCCGGGAGATTGACAATCCCGGTTCAAGACCTCGGTCTAAGACCCCGGTTTAAAATCCCGGTTTAGAATCCCGGTCGGCTTTTTCGACTACTTCTCTTCATCATAGTCCTTTGTTTCACGCAGCGGCATGGGTGAAGCGCCTCAAACTACGCCCCTTACACCAGCCCACGCACCGGATGCAGTGGCGCAAAATCACCGGAAATAGCCAGAGTCATACGGCAAACATCAAGAGTTTCGGACACCTGATGCGAACGGAACACCGCAACACCGGCAGCTGCCGCATGGGCGGTCGCAGCCAAGGTGCCGGGCACACGCTGCTCGACAGGGCGGTCCAAAGTCTCACCGACGAAGTCCTTATTCGACAGCGCCATGAGCACCGGCCAGCCTGTAGCCACGAGCTCATTGCAGCGCCGCAGAAGCTCGAGGCCGTGGTAGGTGTTCTTGCCAAAGTCGTGGGTGGGATCAATAAGGATGCGGTCCTCCGGCACGCCAGCGTCCACTGCCCTCTGGGCGAGCTTGCCGGTTTCTGAGATGACATCGTCCACGACGTCGTCGTAACGCACGCGAACCGGATTGGTGCGTGGCAGTGCTCCACCGGTGTGCGAGCAAACGTAACCCATCCCGTGGGCGCCCGCGACTTCCAGCAGCTCCGGGTCATGGCCTGCCCAAGTGTCGTTGATGAGGTTAGCGCCAGCTTTGATGGCGGCTTCCCCGACTTCGGCGCGCCAGGTGTCGACGCTGATGTGCAGGTCAGGATAGCGCTCGCGAACCTTCGCGATGGTCGGCACCACACGCTCGATCTCCTCGGCAACAGTTACTTCTGCACCGATACCGGCCTTGACGCCGCCGATGTCGACAATGCCCGCGCCTGCCGCAACAACTTCGTCGACGCGAGCAAGCGCAGCCTCCTCCGCAGCCGTCGCGCCACGGTCATAGAAGGAATCCGGGGTGCGATTGACGATGGCCATCACCGTCGGCACCGCGGAGTCCTGATAAAAACTCCACACAGCGTCTTACCTCTCGCTGAAGCGACGGACTCGGCGGAGCTTTTCGGAAACGTCAGAGGTCGGCTCACACTCTTCCAACAGCTTTTCGTGCGCGGCCTCGATGTACTCGACCGCTTCGTCAATGGAGTCGGTGACCAGGAAAAGGTCCATATCAGTCGGAGAAATCAGCTCCATGGCCACTAGTTTCTCACGCATCCAATCAACCAGCCCCGACCAGAACTCAGTGCCGAGCAGCACGATTGGGTGATTTTCCACCTTCTCGGTCTGAACCATCACCAGTGACTCAAAGAGTTCATCGAGAGTGCCGAAACCGCCCGGCAGGCAAATAAACGCCTGCGAGTACTTCAGGAACATGGTCTTCCGCACGAAGAAGTAGCGGAAGTTCATGCCCAGGTCGACCCAGTCATTCAAGTGCTGCTCGTGCGGCAGCTCAATGCCCAACCCAATGGACAGGCCGTCGGCGTCGTAGCAGCCGCGGTTGGCGGCTTCCATGATGCCCGGGCCGCCACCGGTGATGGTCGCGTAACCCGCCTCCGCCAGCGCCTTGCCCAGGTCGAAGCCCCACTGGTAGTAAGGGCTATCCTCTGGCAGACGTGCCGAACCATATACCGTCACCGCCGGCGGAATCTCCGCCAACGCACCAAAGCCGTCAACGAACTCCGACTGAATGCGCAGCACACGCCAGGTATCGTTGTGCAGCCAGTCCGTGTTCGGATTGTGTGACAACAGCCTGCGGTCGGTCGTAGACGCCTGCGGTTCGCCCGCCTGTCGAATCGCGATTGGGCCGCGGAGTGCACGGCGCTTAGCTGGGGACGGAGTACGTACAGGTTTCATAACCTCACAATGTATGCCAGCAATGACATACGCGCACCCGCTCGGCGAGGGTGGGGTGTGATTCTAGGCTCACTCAGCCACCGGCGCGGTGGTCAAGTACCGCCGCACATCCTCCCACAGTGCCGTTATGCACTCGACCGGAATCTGCTCATCCTTCTTGTGGCAGTACGCCGGGTCACCCGGGCCAAAGTTCACCGCAGGAATGCCGAGCGCCGAAAAACGCGCCACATCGGTCCACCCAAACTTGGGCTTTACGACGTCGCCTGCGACCGCAACCAACTCCTTCGCAGCCGCCGCATGCAGTCCAGGCAGCGCCCCAGGGCTCACATCCTCGACATCGACGGTGAGGTCCTCGGGCGCGAACTCGTCGAGTCCAAGCACCTCTCGGAAGTGCGCCATGGCCTCATCGGCGCTGCGGTTGGGCGCGAATCGGAAGTTGACTCGCAGCACCGCCTCGTCGGGAAGCGTATTGGTAGCAACCCCGGCCTCCAGCCAGACGACGTTGAGCCCTTCGCGGTAGGCCAACCCGTCGATGTCCACAGTCTGCGGCTCATAGGCGGCAATCCTCGACAGCACCGGCGCTAACTTGTGCACGGCATTGTCGCCGAGCCACGCCCGAGCCGAGTGCGCACGTGTGCCGTGAGCGGTCAAACGCAGGCGAATAGAGCCCTGACAACCGGCTTCGATGACATTGCCGCTGGGCTCGCCCAACAGAGCGACATCGCCAGTCAGAAGCTCCGGATGCGACTCACTCAAGTGCCGCAACCCGTTGAACTCCGCGGCGATCTCTTCGCATTCGTACATGATGAGCGTCAGGTCGCGCTGCAGCTCCTGGCTTGCCGCTAGCGTCGCAAAAGCATGCAGATAGACCGCGTCCCCGCTTTTCATATCCACAGTTCCGCAGCCAAAGAGCGTGTCTCTTCCCTGCGCGTCTACCCCACGCGTCGAAGGCACATTGTCCGCAGTCGGCACCGTATCCAGGTGTCCGGCCAGAATCACACGCTGCGGCAATCCACGATGAGTCCGTGCAATCACGTTGTTATCGATGCGCAGGACCTCAATCGACTCATCTGCCTGCGCGACCTCACGCAATGCCACCTCGACGGCATCCGCAATCGCGGTCTCATTGTGGGACACCGATTCGATGTCCACCAGTGCCGCCGTGAGGTCTACAGGATCTTGGAGCAGATTTAACTTCGATTTCACATCAATTAAGCGTACAAACCATTGTGCGCCAGCGAAACCAGAATTTTGTGATGAATATGCGCCGCACGACCATTGATCGCATCCCCATTGGCAGGCGCGCCACCGCCGAGGAACAGCGCCAGCTCATGCGGTTCGGCGGAGGTCACACCAATTCTCCCCTCCGCCGGACGCTTAAGCCCATCAGCCACCTCAAAGACCAGGGTTTTCGCTCCTTCCGGGAGAGTTTGAGCAATGATTTCCTCCGGAGTTTCGCTTGCCGACGACCCCAGCGCCCGCTCCTCCCCCGCATTATCGGTCACCTCTCCGTTGCCGCTTTCTTCCTCGACAACCCCCGCGCCGGGTCCATAGACCACAGCCACACGGGAGCCATAGACCGCAATCACCGGACGCAGCTCATTCGTGCTGACAATCACTGTAGAACCGGCCAACGGCTTGCAGACGGCCGCGACAATCTTGGCCGTTGCATGTGGCAGCTGCACTGGAGTGGGATCGATGTCTCGTCGATAAGCAGGACGAAGCGTTTCGGCGACATCGCCCAGCTCATCGCGCTCCCACATCGGCAGAGCGTCGATGCGTGCCTGCTGATCGCGGTTCTTGCGCTCCAGCAGAAGACGGGCGATCATGCCACCACCGAGCCCCACTGCGATGGCAACTGCGATGACCAGCACCAGACGGTTCGGCGCGATGAGCGCAACCACTGCGGCAATCACCACACCGACTGCGCCAATTGGCATTGCTCGCGGCGGCAAAACGAAACCAAAGAAGCTGGCTACGGCAAGAATCCAAGCACTCAACAGTGCGAATCCGACATAGAAGACCACCGGCAGGGCCAGGACGAAGCCGAGTCCGAGCACACTGACAGCAATGATGAGGCTAACTAAGAACCACTGCTTCATTTTCTGTGTGCTTTCAAGGCCAGCTAGGGGCATAGTTCATCCTTCCGCGAAGATTCCTCTAAGGGATACTAATATTAAGAATCATGATTACATCTGGTGCTGTCGCTACGGGAATCGCCAACATCGCAATGGACGGTACAGTTCTCGATACTTGGTTTCCCGCACCTCAGTTAAGCGATGAGGTCGTAGAGTCGAGCACTCACCGGCTCGGCGCCGCTGATTTGACCCCGCAGCTGCTTCGTCAGGTGATTTTGGACGAGGATCGCCGCGTGGAGCAGGTGGCAGTGCGCACGTCTATTGAGGATTTGTCCAAGCCGGCTGTCGACCCGCACGATGCCTACCTGCGCCTGCATCTGCTCTCCCACCGCTTGGTCAAGCCGCACCAGCTCAACACCAAGGGGCTCTACGAGCTGCTCCATGTCGTGGCGTGGACCAACAAGGGGCCATGCCTGCCGGACAACTTCGAGCAACTGCGTACCCACTTGCGCGTCCGCGGCCTGATTCACGTCTACGCCATCGACCGCATGCCGCGCATGGTCGACTATGTGCTGCCCGCAGGTGTCCGCATTGCAGAGGCCGAGCGCGTGCGGTTGGGCGCTTATCTGGCACCGGGTACGTCAGTACTGCGCGAGGGATTTGTCTCGCTGAACTCGGGCACTCTGGGCCCATGCAAGATTGAGGGACGTCTATCCTCCGGTGTTGTCATTGGTGCGCACACGAAGGTGGGGCTGTCGGCCTCCATCATTGCCGCTCACGACGATTCCGGTCAGCGTAAGCCGCTCACGGTTGGCGAGCGCTGCCACATCGATATCGCGGCCGGCACCGTCGGCGTCAGCCTCGGTAATGACTGCATTATTGACCGAAGCATCCTCATTGCCCCCGATACGCCCATCGATGTCCCCGCGGAGAACCGCCGTATTCAGGCATGGGAAATCTCCGGCCGCAACAATATGCACTTCTACCATCACCCGGACCACTCGGCAGTGTGCGTCCGCCGCACGGAACGCCCGGGCAATGACGAAGGTGCCGCTACTTTCACTCAGCTTGCCGACGTGCCGGATGAGCTGGCCGGATAACCTACTTTAGGTGTCTTGAAGGCACATTAATGGGCCCCGAAACGGTGAATGGGGGTAAACCCGTAATACGGTTATTGCCCCTGTTATCAGCGAGGTAATGTTTGCGACATGACCGAATCGCAAATTACCTCCACCTCCGGCGAGACATCTCAGCTGGGCAAGGGGCTGCAGGTTCGACACCTGACCATGATGGGTCTTGGCTCCGCAATCGGTGCCGGTCTTTTCCTTGGTACGGGCGTCGGCATTAAGGCAGCTGGCCCGGGTGTTCTCATTTCCTATGTCATCGCTGGCTTCATTGTCGTCCTCGTCATGCAGATGCTCGGCGAGATGGCCGCTGCCCGCCCGACACCGGGTAGCTTCTCCACCTATGCTGAGATGGCCTTTGGTTCTTCGGCTGGCTTTGTCCTCGGCTGGCTCTACTGGTTCATGCTCATCATGGTGCTCGGCGCTGAAATTACCGGTGCCGGTGCCATCATGGGTGCGTGGTTCGGTATTCCGGGCTGGATTCCAGGCCTGATCTGTGTTGTCTTCTTCGCTGTAGTGAATTTGGCGAATGTGCGCGGTTTCGGCGAGTTTGAGTTCTGGTTCGCGTTCATCAAGGTCGCGGTGATTATCGCGTTCCTGGTCATTGGCGTTCTTCTTTTCTTCGGTCTGCTGCCAGGCACCAGCTTCGTCGGTACGACGCATATTGCCGAGTCCGGATTCCTCCCGAATGGCGTGTCCGGCATTGCCGCTGGTCTGTTGGCCGTGGCCTTCGCCTTCGGCGGTATCGAGATTGTCACAATTGCCGCTGCTGAGGCTGAAGATCCGCAGCGCTCCATCGCTGCTGCTGTCCGCTCGGTAATCTTCCGCATCTCTGTGTTCTACCTGGGCTGCGTGACCGTCATCATCCTGCTGTTGCCGTACTCCCAGATTGACGGCGCTGACTCCGCAGCTGAGTCGCCGTTCACCCAGGTTCTGAAGCAGGCGAACATTCCGGGTGCCGTTGGCTTCATGGAGGCCATTATCGTTCTGGCGCTGCTGTCCGCGTTCAACGCTCAGATTTACGCAACCTCTCGCCTGGTCTACTCGATGTCCACCCGCGGTGAGGCACCGCGCTTCTTCGCCCACACCAATGAGGGCGCAGTTCCGAACCGTGCGGTCATCATGTCGATGGTCTTCGCCTTCGTCTCCGTGGGCCTGCAGGTTGTCTTCGACGGCTCGAGTGTCCTGGTCTTCCTACTGAACGCTGTCGGCGGCTGCTTGCTGGTGATCTGGCTGGTCATCGCCCTGTCTGAGATTAAGCTGCGCCCGCAGATGGAGGCCAACAACGAGCTTTCCGTTCGCATGTGGGCCTACCCGGCACTGTCCTGGGTAGCGGTCATCCTGATTCTGGGCCTCGCTGTTGGCATGCTCACCGATTCTGGTGCTCGCCAGCAGGTTATCGCCGTTGTGTGTGTCACTGCGTTCCTCGCGGTGCTCGCTGCACTGACTAAGAAGAGCCGCACCGCGGCCCGCGAGGCTCTCGAGTCCAGCGATAGCAACTAGCCGTTAGCAACTGGCTGCAGGGTCTAACCACCCTGCTACCCCTATCCGAACACTTCCTTGCTACACATTTGCGGAACACTTTTCATAGATAGGGATATGCCGGTAGCCTGTTTTCCATGAAATTTGGAGCACAAGCTACCGGCATTGCCACTTTTAACAACGATACTGTTCTCGACGTCTGGTTCCCCGCCCCCAAGCTCATCGAAGAGGGCGTGGCAACCTCCACCACGACCGGAACCATCGACGCCGACGCACTGCCTGAAGATTTCACCTACCTCACAGATCTGGCCGTAGCCGATGCGGACCGCGGCACCACCCGCCATCTGGTCACAGCTACCATCGCTTCACTCGATGACGCACCAGTTGACACCATCGATGCCTACCTGCGCCTCCATTTGCTGTCCCACCGCCTGGCCACCCCCAACAGCATCAACCTGGACGGCATCTTCGGCAAGCTCAACAATGTGGTGTGGACGAATTTTGGCCCCTGTGCTGTCGAAGGCTTCGAGGTAACCCGAGCCAAGCTGTCGCGCCGCGGGCCTGTCACCGTCTACTCCATCGATAAATTCCCCCGCATGGTCGACTACGTCACTCCCACCGGAGTCCGCATCGGTGACGCTGACCGCGTACGCCTAGGCGCCCACCTCGCAGAGGGCACCACAGTCATGCACGAGGGCTTCGTCAACTTCAACGCAGGCACGCTTGGACACTCCATGGTGGAAGGCCGTATCTCTCAGGGGGTCGTCGTCGACGACGGCTCCGATATCGGCGGTGGGGCGTCCATCATGGGCACACTATCCGGTGGAGGTAAGGAAGTTGTGTCCGTCGGCAAGCGATGCCTACTCGGTGCGAACGCTGGACTCGGCATCTCGCTCGGCGATGACTGCGTACTCGAAGCCGGGCTCTACATCACTGCCGGCACCAAGTGCCACGTTGCCCTAGACGGTGTGAAGAAGACGCTCAAGGCCCGCGAGCTCTCGGGCGGATCGAATATGCTCTTCCGCCGCAACTCGCTCTCTGGTGCAGTCGAGGTTGTGCCGTGGGCTGCCGAAAAGGTGAAGCTCAGCGCGGAGCTGCACGCTAACTAAGGGGTCGTCGGCACGTCTGCCGGGGCCGCGATAGTCCGCGCGCTCCGGTAGGCACGTCGCTCACCAGTGACGGGGTCGACAAAGGCCAGCGCGGTCGCCGTCAATCGCAACTGCGGCGTGTACTTTGGCACTCCACTCGCGCTTGCCGACGGCCCCTGCGCCCCCGCTTCCCGGCCATAGGTATCCTCACCGAGGATGGGATAGCCTAGCCAGTCCATCGTCGCCCGCAGCTGATGCGTGCGGCCCGTATGGGGCTGTAGCCGCCAGTGCCCCACCTGCATGCGGCTGCCGCAATGCCCACAACCACAGCCGACTGCGTGCAGCGGAATGCTGGTGCTGGTCGCACCACCGCCATGGCTGTTCGCCAGCACATCGCCGATGTCCGCGGCTACTCGGCCGAGGAAGGTCACGGTTGTGCGTGCGAGCTTGAACTTGGGATTCTTCGCGGCAGCGCGAGCGAAATCGTCGGTCTCCACGACTTTTACTCCGCGCCCCGCCGGGTTGGGATCGAGCAGAAGCGTGACATCCCTGGTTTCCCCCACATGCCAATCATCGGGCATCACGGTGAGGCATTCGTATTCTTTGGTGATTTCCTGGTTTTGGAAAAGCTGCTGGTAGCGCGCACGGGTAGCCGGATTCCGGGAAAGCAACAGCAGCCCACTGGTCAGAAGATCCAGGCGGTGAACGGCCACTATCTCCGGTTCCCCGAGACTACGTCGCAGTCGCTCCTGCACGGTATTGGCCACGATGCGGCCATTGGGAGTCGCCGGCAGAAAAGGTGGCTTGTCTACGACCAGAAACTCATCGGTGTCGGCCACGATTGCCGGCTCAAAGGGGATGTACTCCTCGCGCTCGTGAGCGGCGGCATCGACTTGCGCTGCCTGACGGTTCTTCTCAAGGCCCCACCACGCATCTCGATTGCCTGCGGCACGTCCCACGGCACACTCCCTTTTTCATGATTTGGTCTATGCCGATGTCGGCACCGTTTGCAGCATTCGGCCTACGCGGGCCAGCACATCTGGCCGGGGCTAGCCGCGAATACGCGCCGCCGCCACTTCGATGTCGTTGAGCGTTGCTGTGAGCCCCACCCGCACGTGCTGCGCACCCTTGGGGCCGTAGAAGCTACCCGGCGCGACCAAAATGCCGCGTTCGGCCAGCCAATCAACGGTCTGCCAGCAGTCTTCCCCGCGCGTAGCCCACAGATAGAGCCCGCCCTCGGAGTCATCGATACGAAAACCTGCGGCTACCAGTGCATCATGCAGAATCTCACGGCGGTCACAGTATCGCTGCTTTTGTTCGGCCTCGTGGGAGTCGTCGTTAAGCGCGGCGATCGTGGCGTGCTGGATGGGTCCCGGCATCATCAGCCCCATGTGACGGCGCACGGAAACCAGCTCGGCGATGAGGTCCGCGTCGCCAGCGAACCAGCCGGTGCGGTACGACGCCATGTTCGACGTCTTGGACAGCGAGTGAATAGCCAGCAGGTTGGTGAAATCACCGTCGCACACTCGCGGGTCGAGAATACTGACTGGCTGTTCAGTCCAACCGAGCCCCAGGTAGCACTCGTCAGAGGCGACAACGACGTCCCGAGCACGCGCCCACTCAACCACCTTGCGCAGGTGTTCAACACCGAGGACCTTGCCGTTGGGGTTGCCCGGGGAATTGATGAACATCAGCGTCGGCGAGGCGGGGCCGATTTGCGTCAGCGAGTCCGCACGCAGCAGCTCAGCGCCTGCGATGCGAACGCCGACCTCGTAGGTGGGATATGCCAGCTCGGGGATGACGACGGTGTGCCCCGCGCCTACGCCGAGGAGGAAGGGAAGCCAGCCAATCGCTTCCTTGGTGCCGATGACCGGAAGCACATTGCCGCCATTGACCGCTGACTCCAGTCCCGTCACGCCGTAGCGCCGCGCCATCGCTGCAACAATCGCAGCACGTAGCTCAGGCGTGCCGACGGTCTGAGGGTAACCCGGTGCGGCAGCACCTTCGGTAAGGCCCTTCCGAATTATCGGAGCGACTTCATCGACCGGTGTGCCGACCGAGAGATTGACCATGCCCTCTTCATGCGCAGCCGCAGTGGCTTTCGCCTGCGTGAGAGAATCCCACGGAAACTGAGGCAAAAGAGAACCGGGAGTTACGCGCTTACGGGCAGCTGACATGGGCGGTGATGAAGTCCTTCCCGGGAAAAGAAATAGGTTTAATCATCTGTGGTTTTATTCTTCTGCCTGCGGCGGCAGAGCTGCCACGAATGGCACATCGAAGTCCTGGGGGCCGAGCTTGGCGGCACCACCCGGGGAACCCAACTCATCGAACCAGTCGACATTCGCATCGATGAATTCAACCCACTCATCCGGAACATCGTCCTCGTAGAAGATGGCCTCGACTGGGCAGACCGGTTCACAAGCGCCACAGTCCACGCACTCATCAGGATGAATGTAGAGCATGCGCTTGCCCTCGTAAATGCAGTCAACCGGGCACTCTTCAACACAGGCACGGTCGAGGACGTCAACACATGGCTGGGCAATGATGTAAGTCATGGTTTTAGGTTTAAGAACCTTTCTCACAAGATATGGGATGAGGCTTTCGCTATCTGTCGATTATGCCGTTCCGACGAGAAACAGAGCAAAATAGACAGAGCGGTATATTCAGATTGGAGTCTACACCCAACGTGGGTGTTGTTTTCAACTGGCTCCAGAAAGAGCCACATTGATGCGGGCCTGCCCTGTATCAATTCCTCACCGTCTCCTGCAGTATCCGCTGCGGTTTTCGCTAGAGTGCCCGCAGATGGCGCAGTGGCCAGGCACCGCCCAGCACACCGCAAACAAGCAGCAGCACTGTTCGCAACCACTGCCCCATTGCCAAGTCCCCACCGAAGGGCAGCACTGCCCACAGCAGAATGCCTGCAAAGCCCAGCACCCAGATGACAGTCGGAATTGCAGCTTTGGAGCGATCGCGTGTCCACAGCAACGCTGTGTTGGTGATAATCAGATTGGCAATATAGGCCAGCGGAATGGTCCACGGCAACGGAATAGCAACCGAGCCGATGGTAATCCACACTCCGAGGAAAACTACTTCAATCACCAACGCTGCCAACGCAGCCAGCGACAGCCAGACTAGCGCTACTGTGACCTCCCCCTGATGGAAGTTCTCGCGTGGCTGCGAACGTTCCGGGTCACCCCAATAGCGCTCATCCCCGAATGTGCGCTTTTCAATACTCAAGCGCTCGTTCTTCAACTTTCCGCCAGCAGCGTTAATCAAGTCTTCGCTTTCGTGAGGCTGAGGGTTACTCATCGTCCGCACTCCCCTCCGCTTCCAGATCCACGCTCGGTACAGAGTCGACGCTCGCTACCGGCTCTGGCGGTAATTGGATATTCACCAGCTCCCCCAGCTCTTCCAGGGACGCAGCGGTCGCCGTACCAAAACGGTATGCCTCAGTCGGTGCCACCGGCTGACACAGCAAATTGGAAAACGCCCAGACGGCTCGCGCACGACCAGAGCCATCGGTCTGCCCATAGACAGCATCCGGATTAACCTCGCTGACGGAACCATCGGCGAACCACACCTGCGTCGCATGCGCGCGCATGGCCTCAACCTTGGCAGCCACAGCGGCGTCATCCAGCTGAACCTCGAAATGGCCAGTCACGGTGGCGAAGTCGTCGACATCGCACGACTGCCAGCTCTCCGGTACCACGGTAATGGCATCCAGCCCCGCCGCCATTGCCTCACGATCGGTGACCGCCCACAGCGTCGGAAAGCGATTTCCGCACGCCGCGACAGTGATATCGTGCGCACGAATGTGGTCCGGATGCCCATAGCCACCATCGGCGTCGTAGGTAATGACCAGGTCTGGCTGCAGCTCATCGAGGATGGTGCGAAGCTGGGCGACCGCCTCATCACCTGAGTTCACGAAGGCACGCGGATGCTCATTGCCCTTGTCACCGGCCATCCCGGAGTCACGCCAACGTCCAGCGCCGCCGAGGAACCGCGGCGCGTTATCAGGACCGTTGGCGCCTAACGCACGCAGCGCCGAGCGCAACTCGGCGACGCGGAAACCGCCCAACTGGTCGGCTTCATCAGCAACTAGCCCCTGGTACGGCGCACCGATGACCTCTCCCAGCTCGCCCATCGTGCAGGTCACTACGCTTACCGACGCTCCGGAACGCGCGGCAGCCGCAATCAAACCACCTGTCCAAATGGACTCGTCATCTGGATGTGCGTGAACAAAAAGTAACTTCACGGACTTTCTTACTTCCCCTTGTTCTCCTGGTCGATGTTATCGCGGCCATCTTGGTTCTGACCCGAACCGTCCTGCTCTGTATCTTCGCGCGGATTATCTCTCGTCTGAGAATTCTCAGACGATTCTCGAGCCCCACTCTGTGTCGAGACACGGCGAACCTCGCCCAGAACACCGAGGCGGCCCAACACTGGGTCATCGGTCCACTGCGAAGAGTCCCTCCTCCCGGTAATTGTAATTTCCGGGCTGACCACCGTCAGCAAGCCGTCTTTCACCAAGGTCAGCTCGATACTGTGGCCAGCAATGATATCGGCGAGTTCAGCGGGCAACGCAGAACTGTCGGGAGCGAGCAGCTCATCAATCTGTGGGTCACAAAGACCGGAGAGATTCTCGCTCCGAGCAGCCGATTTCGGAGCAACTGGTACTCCATTTAGGTCAGCCGGCTCCGCTGAGGTAGAAGATTTGGACTGTTCAGATGGTGTTGTCCCGTCCAACGAGCCCTGCTCTTCAGCACTCTTTTCCCGATCTCCACTTGGCGCAGGCCTTGTCGAACTATCGACGAGCTCAGAATCAGACTCGGACTCAGACTCAGCAGCCGACTCTGCGCCCGCTTCGTCCAGGTCCTTCGGCGGCAGCGAACTGACCGAGCCTTCCGTACACACATAGCGTTCCCGGGCCGCCTGGACAGAATTGGGCTGCTCTGCCCATGCCACCACGGCATCGACAGTTCCGTAGGGCAACGAAGACCGCAGCATGTCCGCCGGAGAATACGAAACAACGGTGGCGGGGATACCAGCTGCAGTCAACTGGTCAGCGACCGCAAAAGCCGCAGCGCGTGCCGCTATACCGTCGCTGATGATGCCAATTCGTAGCGGATTGTCCTCAGTAAAACCAGCCTGTGGTGTCTCGAATCGCTCCTGGTCACCACCGTCACCAGAACCACCCGCAATTCGGCGCCCGGTGGCCACCTCTGAGACCTCTGCAACGTTGATGGTGCTCAGAATGGCCCGGCGGACGGATTCGTCGGCAAGCCTGCTCGACGCGAGATTGGTACTGAAAACCAGTTCCCGGTTCGGCTCATGGAAGAACTCAGCAACACCGGGGACCAGACCGTACGTCAGCTCAGAGGTCTCCGTCGGACGGACCTGCACGGCATGGATCTGCTTCGAACGCAGTTGCTCCGCACCATCGATGGCACTACGCATGGCACGCAGCGTAATAACCTCCGAGGCTGCTGGCTGCTCACCCCAGTAGCGGTCATTTCGAACCAGTCGAATGATGTTGCGGCCGACATCCATCGACTCGACGGTGTACTGCCCACCGGAGGCCGGGAAACGGCTGGCCAGCCCTTCGGAAAAACCATCAGTGTTCGACCGCATCAAATGCGCTGGCAAGAGATGTGCAAACAGGCGCTGCCAATGCGTAATCGGCTGAGTGAACGTCACGTCAATCTGACGGCCACCATCGGAGACATCAATGGATTTAATCAGCTCATAAGTCGCCGTATCCAGCGATCCTGGCGTGGACGTGACTTGGGAAAATAGGTAGCGGAAGTCCTCGCCACTGATTGGCGTGCCATCGCTCCACTGCGCCCCTTTTCGAATGCGGTAGCGGACATGCTCTGCCGCTACCGTCGGATCCGTGATGTCAACATCGGCCGCTTTTCCGTTTCCAGCTCCGTTTCTGGCGTCACCGTCTTTGCTGTCATCACTCTCGATGACCTGCACGGAATCCAGCAAGTCGGAGTTGAGCAGCCACTGGGGAGCTCCTGCCGAGCGAGCGTTGGCAGCGTTATCCACCACTCCGGGAGCTTGCGCGGAGGCACTAGCGTCACCAGCCTCGCCCTCTACCGGCGCAGGGGTGAAAACACTAGGCAGTGTCAGTCGCGCTACCAGGCTGGTCACCGGGGAGACGTCGGCAAGCAAATGCGGATTGAAGCCTTCGACAAACTCGTCGACACCGACCGTGACTTCACGCATCTTTTTAGCCTGGTCAGCGGTGTCTTCCTGCTGCACCGGCACTTCCTGCTGCCCGGGCACAGTCGGAGCGTCCGACGGGCGAGCCATGCACGAAGACGCCAAAGCCGCCGTCACGCAGAGTGTCGATGCTACGAAAAATCGACGAGAAGCTGCGTGACGACGGCTGCGAATAAACACATCCACGAGATTACTCGACACCTGGCCGAGTCAGTTACCCCGAGACTGGTTTTCAGGTGGCCCAGTCCCCTAGCAACCCGAATTACTTCTTATTCATGGCCTTCGCGCGGGAACGAGCGCGAGCGCGATCGGTGGCGCTGAGGATCTGCTTGCGTACGCGAATGCCCTCCGGGGTGACCTCAACACATTCGTCAGCGCCACAGAACTCCATAGCCTCATCGAGGGAAAGCTTGTGCGCCTTCTCCAGAGTCACGGTCGCATCAGCCGAGGCTGCGCGCATATTGGTCAGCTTCTTTTCCTTGGTGATGTTGATGTCCATGTCCTCATCACGCGGATTCTGGCCAACGACCATGCCCTCGTAAGCCTGGTCACCCGGCTCGACGAAGAAGGTACCGCGGTCAGAAAGCTGAATCAGCGCGTAAGCGGTGATCTGGCCAGTACGGTCAGCGACCAACGATCCTGTCGGACGATCCTTAATCTCGCCTGCCCACTCGCCGTAACCGGCCGAGTAGTGATTGGCGATACCGGTGCCCTTGGTCTCCGTCATGAAAGTAGTGCGGAAGCCAATCAGACCGCGGGACGGAATGAGGAACTCCATGCGCACCCAACCGGTGCCCTGGTTACCCATCTGCTCCATGCGCCCCTTACGAGCCGCCATCAGCTGAGTGACAGCACCCAGGTGCTCTTCTGGAACATCGATGGTCAGGTGCTCGTACGGCTCCTGAACCTTGCCGTCGACGGTCTTGGTAACAACCTGCGGCTTACCGACGGTCAGCTCAAAGCCCTCACGACGCATAGTTTCAACCAGAACGGACAGCGCCATTTCACCACGGCCCTGCACCTCCCAGGCATCCGGGCGCTCGGTCGGCAGCACGCGCAGTGAGACGTTACCAATCAGCTCCTGGTCCAGGCGGGCCTTGACCATACGAGCAGTCAGCTTATCGCCACCCCCCTGGCCTGCCAGTGGCGAGGTGTTCACACCGATGGTCATGGAAATAGCCGGCTCATCGACCAGGATGCGCGGCAGCGGGTCCGGGTGCTCGACATCACAGAGAGAGTCACCGATCATGACCTCGTCGATACCGGAGATAGCGGCGATGTCACCTGCAATGGCCTCTTCAGCAGGAACGCGGGTCACGCCGACGGTACGCAGCAGCTCTGCAACCTTCGCGTTCTTGACATGCTCATTGCCCTCGGAATCGTAGTGAATCCACGAAATCTGCTGTCCCTTGCGGATACGGCCCTTGTGGATACGAATCAGACCAATTCGACCAAGGAAGGAGCTGGAGTCCAGGTTGGTCACCTGCGCCTGCAGCGGGGCATCGATCTCAGCGGACGGCTCCGGGAGCACCTCGGTGATGACGTCGAACAGCGGCTGCAGGTTCTCGGACTCCGGCAGGTTGCCGTTACCCGGGTTCTCGGTCGAAGCCTTACCGGCACGACCAGAGGCATAGAGAACCGGCAGCTCAAGGTTGCGCTCAGCGACCTCTGCAGCTTCCGGGTCTTCCAGGGTGGAGGCTAGCTCTAGCAGCAGATCCTGTGCTTCCTCGACAACCTCGTCGATACGCGCATCTGGGCGGTCAGTCTTATTGACCACAATAATCACCGGCATGCAGGCAGCAAGCGCCTTGCCCAGGACGAAGCGGGTCTGCGGCAGCGGACCTTCAGAGGAGTCGATCAACAGCACGACGCCGTCAACCATGGACAGTGCGCGCTCCACCTCGCCACCAAAGTCGGCGTGACCAGGGGTGTCAATGACGTTGATGATGAGGTCTTCGCCGTTCTTGCCCTCACCTTTTCGGCGAATAGCGGTGTTCTTCGCCAAGATGGTGATGCCCTTTTCCTTTTCAAGGTCACCAGAGTCCATCACTCGGTCTGCAACTTCTTCGTGGTCGCTGAAAACGCCGGACTGCTCCAGCATGGCGTTCACGAGAGTGGTCTTGCCATGGTCGACGTGTGCGACAATGGCGACATTACGGAACTCGGTATCGCTCACAGGCGGATAGCTCCTAACAAGCTAAGAGGACTAAAAGAAAAAGATACGGCCTTGCTCTAAAGGACTGTCTTTACGACTGCCTTTAACGCCCCGCATCAACGCGTAATAAAGCGTTCTACAGTGTACTCCTTCTTAATGCCCCTGCACATCTGGCAGAGATTCTCGCAACCCCGAGCACCTATCCGTCATGCAAAGTGGCACTGCCGCGCCACCCTTAGGGATAAATTACCCCCTTACTGCACCCCCGCTTTACCGACAGCCATAACGGCATATCCGCCAGCGCCACAACGCTTCACGACGGCAATCTCTCAGCCCACCATGTGATAGATGTGACCAAATGCCATAGTTGTAACCCCACGGGATGAGACTTGACTTCACCCGCTTACACACTGCGAAACACCATTAACCCCATACATACACATTTCGCCTCAATTTTCACAATCATCTCGTTCTACATCAAAAATCACTCTAATTAACTTGCGACACACGGGAATCCGTGCGTTAATCTCCTGAGAAGATTCTGAACATTTCTTTTTCAAATCTTTCCATTTCACGTTGGAGTCGTTCTAAGATGAGCAACGATTCCGAAATTTTGATTCCGACTCCAATAGCCCACGAATGAGAGGTTCTTCACCGTGGTTTCGACTGGACGCTCCTTCCTGCGCCGTGCCGCAGCGACCTTGGGTGCAGCTGCAATTCTCACTGCGGGCATGACTCCCGCCGCTTCTGCTTCCCCGTCGCTGGACTCCCTGAACATCGCTTCGCCGAATCTCTACGGCAACGCGCGCGACATCATTAACTCCCCAGGCGTTCCTGAGGAAATTTCCAGCGCACTGAACAAGGGAATTGACTTCCTGACTGGTGAGGGCGAGGGCGAGCCGGGCTTCAAGGTTCCGGAAGGTGCCCCGAAGACCAACCAGTTCCTGCTGCCTACTGTTGCCGACAAGTGCATCGGCGGCGAAGGTCGTTCCTTCGGCCTGGCCACTACCGTTCCGGGCCCGGCAGACCTGCCTCTGCCAGGTGTTCCAGAAAACCAGCTTGGCTTCATTTTCACTGGCCTGGGCACCAAGCAGCTGGCTAAGCAGCAGGACACAGAGATGAATGTCTACTGGGTCAACGTTGCTAACGGCAAGTACGGCAAGACCACCCTGGAGAACAACGGCATCAACGCCGAGGAGGGCCCGGGCGCTGTCAACGGCACCGCTGACACGGGCAAGGGCGTGGTCATCGCTGTCATGCAGGGCGGTATCACCACTCAGGAAGAGCCTGGTCCGACCAACTGCAGCTACACTCCGACCGCCGGTGTCTTCCCGGTCGGCCTGAACTAAGTTTTTCTAGTTCTCCCCTAGCCCTTTTTGCATCACGTATGCAGAAAGGGCTTTTCTATGCCCAAAAAGGCAACCCCTACACGTTAAGGTATTCGCATGTCCACTTCACCGGCCACTTCGGCTTCGACCGCGGCAGCTCCTGCACTCTCCCCAATTCGCTCGAGTCAGGACACACATCCTCCGAAAGTCGAGACCTTTGACCTACGTGAAATGGTCAACACCGACCCCAAGGGCTTTCGGCGCAATGTCGACGAGTTCCGAACTCTCACTCCCAGCCGCCTTTATATGCGCCGTGGGATGGATCATCCAAAGTTTGGATATCTAGAGTCATTCCTGCTTGCCGACGAGGGGTTGCGCATCAGCATTTATCACTTCCGCCCGGGCGTGAAGGTGGAACACCAACGCTACGTCGATATTGTCAGCATCGACCGGACTGATCCGCAGTGCTGGCGTATGACCGATTTGTATCTCGACATCCTGCAGGCACCGACCGATCCTGAGGCCATAGCTCCCCTACCTGTCGATGCGACCACACAGATTCGCGTTGAAGATGTCGACGAGCTCGTCGCGGCCCACACTCAAGGGCTGATTAGCGATGAACTCACCGAATTCGCTATCGAGACCACACTGACTGCACGCGCCGCAATCGCTGCACACGGTGACAACATTGATGCGTGGATGCAGACTTTGAACCTCGATGCGACGTGGGCTGATGCCGTTGAGCTTTCGCCTGCGGCCTAGACCGACCACCTCAACAAAGGAGTACCGCCCGTGTTCGATAACTTAACCGGCCCCATTCCTCCCACCGGCCCTGATAGCAATGCGATTATCAAAGCCGTCCGAGCAGCATTTACCTCCTACTTTGAAGAGTCCGACCCCGGCGAAGCCCAGCTGACCTTCCTTGGCTCTGCGCCACTGAAGATGCTTCGCTTCGGGCCTGACACAGACCGGATCGTCACCTACGCGACACTGGGCTGCAGTGCCGAGGCGATGCAGGATCCGTCCGCAATGGTGGTGGACACTAACTCTGGCCCGCGCGCCGAGCTCATCTTGCCTATTCGTGGTGGACTGGACGAAGTCATCCGCCCGCTGGGTATTCTTGCCGCTTCCCCAAGCATCGAAGGCCTCATCCTGACCGAGGGGGCACTAATCGACTTCGGCCAGCCACTGTGGGATCAGTCGCGCTTCACCGGTTTTGTGCTGCTCAAGGCAGAAATCCCGCCGGTCGCGGTGGAGGAAACCGAAGTCACGATGTTCCAGCCGGTCCCGGCCACGACCAACGAATTTGCCCTTGCTCGCGCTAAGGGCGTTGACGAACTGCGTCGCGTGTGGGAAACCCAAGGTGTCGACTTCACCGATCCGCACCGCACCAGCGCTGTATAGAAGTTAGCTTTTGTAGGGGTTGCCGGTTTTCTGCTCGTCGGCAAGCGATAAGTGCAACCTAGCAGTGACGTTTCGCGCCGCGACAGCGTGGTTTAGAGTATGGAATTATGGCAGTCAATTCGGCTAAAGACGTTCCTTTCCATGCGGCGCAGTCCTTTCGGTGGTGGCGGCTGGCGGTATATGTTTACGTCCCAGCACTAATCCTGACCGTGGTCAGTTCCCTATTGGAATGGGATGCGACTGTTACGGAAGCGGCAAAGGCCAACAACATCGAGGTTTCTGCTGCTCAGACCAGCTTGGCCGTGAGCTTCGCGTTCGCGATTATCACGCAGACGGCAACGGCGATTGCGTGCTGGTGGCTTGCTGGCAAACTCCTTGAAGGATCGACTGCAGCACGCACGGTGCTGTCCGTGGCGGCGGCAGTTTTTGTCATTAATGCATCAATGACGCTGGTCGGAACGATTTCCCAGGTACGCTCCGGAGACTCGTCGGCGCTCGGTTTGATTACAGCTGGCCTGCTGATCGTTGCCTCTATCATCGCCGCAACGGCAACCGCCCAGTCCTACCGCGGCGAGCGAAACCAGAAGTTCTTTGTGACGACGTAGGCAGCTCTTAGAGGTTTGGGGCGGGACGGGGGATGCCTTCCAGGGCCTCCACCGTCCGCTTTAGGTCGGCGTACATTTTAGGTATGCCCACTAATACTGAGAGCGCCAGAAAGATTCTGAATGGTCTCGCGTCCACCCAGTCCCAGCGCGAGGAACTGTACAAGTATTTCCACCAGCACCCTGAGCTTTCCATGCAGGAGCACAGCACTGCGGACCGGATTATTCAGGAGCTCGAATCTTCGGGTATTTCCACACATCGCGTCGGAGGCACCGGCGTCGTTGCCATTATTGAGAACGGTGCCGGGCCGATTGTGGCTATGCGCGCAGACATTGATGCGCTACCGGTGAAGGAGACTTCCGGCAAAGACTACGCCTCCACAGCAACGCAGATTGATGAAAAGACCGGCACAGAGGTCCCCGTCGCCCACGCCTGTGGCCACGACTTCCACCTGATGTCTTTGCTCACAGCGCTGCAGGCTTTCAACGAAAACCTTGATCAGTGGTCTGGCACATTCATCGGTATTTTCCAACCCGCTGAAGAAACCGCCGAAGGTGCACGCGCAATGCTGGCGGCAGACCTGGAGAAGGCTATTCCGCGTCCCGATGTTTATCTCGGTCAACACGTACTAGCTAGCTTGCCCGGCGGCTATGTGGGCACTCGCCGGGGGCCAGTTCTCTCCTCTGCATTCTCGGTCAAAGTCACTGTGTACGGTAATGGCTCCCATGGATCCATGCCGGAGCTCAGTGTCGATCCCGTTGTCTTGGCATCCACCATTGTGATGCGTCTTCAGACGATTGTCTCGCGTGAGGTAGCGGCCACCGAGACCGCAGTGGTGACCGTTGGTGCGATTCAAGCGGGAACTAAGTCCAACATCATTCCTGACTCCGCAGAGCTGCTCATCAACACTCGTGCCTACAACAGCGCCGTGACCGAACACCTCAAAGAGGCAATCGAGCGCATTGTACGAGCAGAGTGCGTTGCTGCCCGCAGCCCTCAAGACCCGCAGTTCACTTACTACGACCGCTATCCCCTCACGAATAATGACGGGGATGCCACGAATACTGTGCGTGAGGCATTCGACGCGTACTTCGGTGAAGAAGTCTCCGACTTGGACGCAGTGCCCGCCTCTGAAGATTTCTCAATCATCCCCGATGCGCTTGGCGTGCCATATACGTACTGGGGGCTCGGCGGTTTCGCGGATGAGAGCAGCGCTGTTGGCAACCACAACCCAGCTTTCGCCCCTGACCTCCAACCCACTCTTGACCGGGGAGCAGAGGCAATCGTTGTAGCGGCCTGTGCTTGGTTGGCGAAATGAGGGTGTGATCAGCGAGGCTGATGCGTGCGGCTGCTGGCGAGCTGGTGGATGGTGTAGTGCCGGACTCGTGCGGGGCTCGTGCGGGACTCGTGCGGTGCTCGTGCGGGACGGCCGAAAAACCGGGGGTTAAGAGAAAAGTAGACCCCGGTGCACGCCGATTGGACACGCTTCTTGCTACTTAACGCAAAATTTACGGGCTGCAAATGTGAAACTGTGTGAGTTTATGACACTTTGAAGCCGTTTTTCGGGCCATTTCTGTCATAAACGCAGTCAGTAACTCGCATCGCCCCAACGCCGCCGACCATAAACGCAGTCACTAGCGCGCGTTGGGGTTAATAGACGAATTCTGAGTGACGCGGCGGCATGAAAAAGCCCCCGCCTTGGTACTTGGTAGCGAGGGCTTAGCGTTTACGCTGGTGATTAGCGCTTCTGTGCGTCTGCGAGAATCTGGCGACCTGCGACCATGCGGCAAATCTGGTTAGTGCCCTCGTAGATCTGGGTGATCTTGGCGTCACGCATCATGCGCTCAACCGGGAAGTCACGGGTGAAGCCGTAACCGCCGAGCAGCTGCACGGCATCGGTGGTGACCTGCATAGCAACGTCAGAGGCGAAGGTCTTGGCGTTTGCGGCCATCAGACCCAGGCGAGCGCCGCCCTCAGCGGTGCCACGCTCAGCGTTAGCGGCTGCGGTGTAGACCATGAGACGAGCAGCGTCAATCTTCATACGCATGTCAGCCAGCATGAACTGGGTGTTCTGGAAAGCAGCAATCGGCTTGCCGAACTGCTGGCGCTCCTGCACGTAACCAACAGCGTAGTCGTATGCACCCTGCGCGATGCCCAGTGCCTGTGCACCAATAGTCGGGCGGGTGTGGTCCAGGGTCTCCAGGGCAGTCTTGAAACCGGTGCCCTCTTCGCCGATGATGCGGTCAGCCGGGATACGGCAGTTTTCGAAGTACAGCTCCGCAGTCGGGGAACCCTTGATACCCAGCTTGTGCTCCAGGCCACCGACGCGGAAGCCCTCGTCGTCCTTGTGGACCATGAATGCAGAGATGCCGTTGGCACCCTTCTCCGGGTCGGTAACAGCCATGACGGTGTACCAGGTGGAGCGGCCACCGTTAGTGATGAAGCACTTGGAGCCGTTGAGGACCCACTCATCGCCCTCACGGACCGCGCGGGTCTTCATGGAACCGGCATCCGAACCAGCCTCACGCTCAGTCAGTGCGTAGGAAGCCATTTCACCGTTGGCGATGTCCGGCAGGACCTTGCTCTTCAGCTCGTCGGAGCCCTTGAGGATCAAGCCCATGGTGCCCAGCTTGTTCACAGCCGGGATAAGAGAAGCCGAGCCACAGACACGAGCAACTTCCTCAATGACAATGCAGGCCGCAACCGAGTCCGCACCCTGGCCACCGAACTGCTCCGGCACGTGGACGGCGTTGAAGCCGGCCTCGTTGAGAGCCTTCAGGGCCTCCTCCGGGAAACGCTCGTTCTCATCGACGTCCGCTGCGTACGGAGCAATCTGCTTCTCCGCCAGATCACGGATAACGGCGCGGAGCTCCTGGTGCTCCTCTGGCAGCTGGAACAGGTCGAATCCTGGGGTCAAAGCCATGTGGGTGTTCCTCCCGATTTAATGATTCCGATGTCGTGTTCGATATCGCGCTCTACGCATTTCTACGCAGCACTATCACCGCACGACGTATTTATCTTCGTTCGATACTAGTGGCTAACGCTTCGCGCTACCCGCGAAATTCGTAAAATTCTCGCGTTGCCGCTCGGCGCCCACAGAATAAACTGCGCGAGGAATTCCCGCAGCAGCGATGTCGCCCAGTACCTCAACGGCGTATAGGCCCCGACGACACACCAGGATTCCAGCCCCCGTTCGCGCATGAGCTTCGCTACCCGTGGCGCATGAAAATCACTGGTCACAACAACCGTTCCAGCGCTCAACGCACCGTCCATGCCGCGCATCAATTCGCACGCATAGTCAATGTTTTCCGACGTATTCGTCGATTGGTCCTCGGGGATCAACTCGATGTCGCCACGCTTTACGACGTCCCCAGCGTTCGCCTCCAACCACTCCACCATGGCGTCCGCTTCGGAGCAGGTGGCATCTGTCACCGCTTCACTGCCGACCCCACCGGAGCAGATGATTCGCTCGGTTCGCTCATCACACGCTGAGACTGCTCGCTGTAATCTTCTGGCCAGCAGGGCCGAGGGCCGATTGTTCTTCAATCCGCATCCCAGCACAACCACGGTGTGTGGCGGCAGAGTTGGTTTTTTGGCTGCACATCGAAGACGAACGGCCTCGAAAACGATCGCTGCGGCTCCTGGTACTGCGAGGCCGGCGAGCAGGGGCGTCGTCAAGCGATGCGATGCGCGAGCGTAGTAGGCGCGGTAGCTGGCCAGTGTCCACGCGGCACCTACTGTGGGAAGAACCCACCGCGGAGGTCTGCGATTGGGCAGGCGTGGTGGGCGTAGCTCCGAATTAGCGGCGACGCGTAGTCCGCCGACGAGGAGCATGGAACCGAAGCCTGCACCGAGGCACGCGAGTGTTTTTCTCATCAGAGCTTCCACGTTAACTGTTCTGGAACGTTGATGGTCCAGTCGACGAGCTGTTGCGGATTGTGCTTCGCCATATGCTGGGATTCCTGCTCGGCCCACATGTCCCAGTGTTCCTCGAAGTGGTCGTCGCGAGCCATGGCACGGGCAAATCGAGTCTGCGTGTCCAGCTCTACCCAGACTCCCCAGGCGTTGCCGTCGCCGATGGCGCGGGCAGCGGCAAGGTTAGCTTCAGTGACAGCGCCACAGCCTTCGACGATGAGCGAGGAGTCCGGTGGCGTGGGGACCCACTCGGCGAATTCACTGGCGTACCAGTCCCAACGGCGATACCCGCGCTTGTCGGCCGGTAGAGCGGGGTTCAAAATGGTCTCCGCGACTTCGGCCGATGCTTTCTGCAGGCCGGACCAGCCCGGATAGACATCCTCCAAGTGGATAACTGGCCAACCGAGGATACTGTGCAACTTTGCCGAAAAGGTGGTTTTGCCACTGCCGGAACGGCCATCGATAAGCAGAATCATCGTGATCGAAATGCCTTTGCTACGCCACGCCCAGGAAGCGGAACTCCCCGGCCCACACGGAAATACCGATTGCTGCGACGGCGATGGCAAGGCAGGCGGCCATGGTGACATAGTCACGCGCGGCCAATGTCGAGGTGTGCCACCACGTACGCTTAATCGGTGCACCAAAGCCGCGGGCTTCCATGGCTGTAGCCAGTTTGGTGCCGCGGCGCAGCGCGAACACCAGCAGAGCGAACACCTGAGAAGTAGTGCGGCGGATTGCACCGTGGTCACCCAAACCGCGTGCGCGACGGGCTCGGGTCAGCGCCTGCCAATCGCTGATGAACAGGCCGACGAGCCGCAGACTCGCCACCGTTGCCAGCACAAAGCGGCTGGGCAGCTTGAGAATCTGCGCCAGCCCATTGCCCAGATCGGTGGGGTCGATATTGGCTGTCAACACGACAACTGGAGTACCGATAGCCAGCACACGCAACATAATCGCGATGGCCAGGGAAATAGAATTATCCGTCACATGCGCAAGCAGGAAGGAGAAATACTCTTTGCCCTCCGGGTTGCCGTAGAGCGCCATCGAGATTCCAGAGATGGGCGCGGCGATAAGAAGTGGCAGGCTGCGTCCTAGAAAACGACGAAAACCCAAACCCGACAGCGGCACCAAGAAAAGCGTGCAGACAAGCGCAACCACTGCGGAGACCCAGTCGATGGAAATCAGCAGCGGTGTGGTGAGCAAGAATAGGCCCAGTACTCTCGCCACCGGGTTGACCGTCGCGAGGAAAGGCTGCTTACTCGAAATAGCGCTCTGCGTACCTTCAGCCGTACCGGCGGAACCGACTTCAGTCACGATTTCCCTCCTGCTTCGCCCTGGCCGCGCGCACCGCTAGTGCGGCTCGGACCGGCCTGCTCCCCTGAACCACGCTGTCCCGGCGCCGCACGGCCTGACCGCTCCGGATGAAACGAATCCATGTCGATGACGTAGTCCCCCATCGCTTGTACCACCAATGGATCGTGGGTAATCGAGATAACAGTTCGGCCGTCGTCAGCAAGTTGGCGAAGCAAAGTGAGCAGCTCGGTGAATGTCCGGCGGTCTTGGCCGAACGTCGGTTCGTCGAGAAGCACAATATCCGGCGCTGTCGCCAGAATGGTCGCCACCGACAGACGTCGCTTCTCACCGCCCGAGAGTGAGAACGGATTCGCCTTGGTCAGAGCCGTTAGCCGCAGCCGCTCAAGTAATTCCTCGATGCGCTTATCAGCGTTGACACCGACAAGCTTCGGTCCAAGCTGCAACTCTTCCAGCACTGTGCCGGTGACAAATTGATGCTCGGGGTCTTGGAAGACCGTGCCAATCCGAGTAGCCAACTTCTTCGACGGCCATTTCCACGGCGCACTACCGCTGCCGGCCACTTGGACCGTGCCCGCCATCGGCTCAAGCAGGCCGCCGAGCGTCAGCGCTAACGTGGACTTCCCGCTGCCGTTGTGACCAACGATGCAGGTGGAAGCTTCGGATGGGATAGAAACGGATACTCCGCGAGCAATAGGCTCAACAGTTTCGCTACCCCTGAACCACGACTTCTTCGCGCCATAGCCGATGTCCAGATCGCGGGTTTCGATCGCGATGTCACCGCTAGGGTGCCCGTCCTGGTCGCAGGCAACTGAACGCGCATCCGGCAGCGCGGGCGGAGCACCCGGAATCCACACCCCAGCATCCGTCAGAGCCTGCCCGTAGTCTTCCAAGACCCGATGCGGTGCACCATCGGCAATCACACCTCCGCGACCCAGCACGATGATGCGGTCGACCACATCGACCCACGCATCCACTCGATGCTCGACCACAATCAGTGCCGCACCGGTCCTCTCCGCCGCGGTAATCGCAGCATCGCGTAGTACCGGCACACCGGCCGGGTCGATGTTGGCCGTCGGCTCGTCCAAACAAATGACCCGTGCGCCCATTGCCAGCACACCTGCCAATGCGAGGCGCTGCTTCTGCCCACCCGAAAGTCTGTGCGTGGGATGATCCAGCGGCAAATCCAGCCCCACCAAATCCAGGCTGGCGCGCACTCGGTTGCCAATCTCAGCTGGGGCAACGCCCAGGTTTTCCGCACCAAAGGCAACATCGTCGCCAACGCGAGCACTAATCGTCTGCGAGTCAGGGTCTTGCAGCACCAAGCCCACCGCGCCCCGTGCGGAAGCAGGAGTACGACCTTCAATCAGGAGCTTTCCGGTGGCTTCGCCATCGGAGTCGTCGCCAAGCACGCCAGCAATAGCGGCGAGCAGCGTCGACTTCCCCATCCCCGACGCGCCGAGCAACAGCACCTTTTCACCGCGCTCGATGTCCAGCGTGATGTCGTTCAGTACCGCAGCTTTGCGCCCCGCGTGCCGATATCCGAACCCCCGCGCGCTCACCGCAGGGACATTTCCGCTTGACGACGGCCCCCGCGTCAACGCCTCATCTGTCATCGATTTTCCTAGACGTCGTCGTGCCGCTCTCGCCCGATGGCAAAACGATCCAGCGCTCCAGTTGCCGCCAGTGCCTTAGCCAGGAAGTAAGCCAGCAGACCGGCGAGGACGGCACCCGACAGCGCCGTGGAGATCAGATAGATGACGTTGAATTCGAAAGTCTTGGCCAGGTTTCCAGTGAAAAGCTCGAAAGTCCATGCGCCAACACCTGCCATGAGACCGGAGATAACCACGGTGGCCAGGTTGTAGCTCTTATACGCCAGAATGAGGAACACCAGCTCCGCGCCGAGCCCCTGCGCCAAACCTGAGTACAGGGTGGAGATACCCCACTGGTTACCGATCAGTGCTGAAACCGTCGCCGCGATTACCTCGACGAAGATAGCTGCACCCGGCTTGCGAATGATGTACGCGCCGAGCGGACCACCGAGGAACCACATACCAGCGACCAAACCGCCAAGACCAGGAGTAAGCGCGTTGACTGCTTCATAGCCCGCACCGCCGATGATGTTCCAGATAACAAAAATCAGGCCAACGGCCACGCCGATAACAGCTGCAATGATGATGTCAATATTGCGCCACGAGAAGTTAGCGCGCGCTGCACTCGCCGATTGCGTCATCCCACTTGCTCCTATTTTTCTTTAACTCGAGCGGTATTGCTCAAACATTATTGATGTATTCATTAGCGGCGTATGAAGCCTGTGTCGACACGCCCTAAGCACTAACTTTTGCCTACCCTACCGCGCCCAGCAGATGGCCTAGATAACATAAGGAACCATGACTAAAGCCGAGCGGTCATCTACAGGAGATACCCCAACTGCCCAACCCCCCCATACGCCGACAGTCGGCGATGAGGGGACAGCCGCGGATTCCGCAGTGAAAACTGCCGAGGCCCCTGGTGCTGACAACACCGCTGAGCAGGAAAGTTCTCGCCCATACTACATGCCCACATTGACGTGGGGCGAGAGACTTGACCTGTCTGCGAAGCAATGGTGGCCTCTCATCGGAGTTGTTATTGCGATACAGCTTGTCGCTCGCATTCTGGTGCTGACTAGCCATGGTTTTTACTGGGATGACTTCATCATTGTTGGCCACCTTTACGACACCCCACTGCTGAGCAAGGACTACCTGCTTCAGGATCACGACGGGCACCTTGCACCACTGGCCTTCTTGGTGCAAGGCCTCTATCACCTCATCGCGCCGTGGAACTGGTGGCTACCGGCTATCACCATGGCCGTGATGTCGGTAGTGCTGACATACGCCACAGCTAAACTCTTTGAGCTTCTCACCGGCCGCACGCTGGTGTCTCTCTTCCTCATCACGGTCGTCGCCTGGACACCGCTGATGCTTCCGGGCGACACCTGGTGGTCGGCCGCGGCCAATTCCCAGCCGTTCCACCTAGCATTTGTGGTTTTCATGATTGTCGCTATTCGCACGACTATGCGTCGTTCCTTCGGCCCCCGCCCGTGGGAGGCCGTAGGCCTGTTCGTGCTGCTGGCCGTGGCGCTGGGATTCTTTGAGAAGTCCCTGGCTATCGCACCGATCTCCATGCTGGTTGTCGTCACGTTGGCTTACATGGAACGCAGAAATATCCTGCAGGTTCTCCGCCGTGGCCTCGTCATCTGGATCCCATCGATGCTGCTGACCGGCGCCTGGGCACTGTGGTACTACTTCGGCCCCGCCGAAACCACTGGCTTCATTTCCGACAAGCTACAGCCCGAACTGTTCTTCAACGGCCTCGGCCAGATTTTTGCCGGCATCATCGGCGGACCAACAAGCTGGGAACGCTGGGCTCCGGGACAGCCGTTTGCCTCCGCTTCGTCTCAGCTGATTACTCTCGGCGGCATTATCCTGTTGATTCTGTCTGCCACCCTCATCGGCCGCGATTACCGTGGCTGGGCTCCGTGGACGCTATCGGTGGCGTACATGTTCACCACCTTGTTCGCCATCACCCTGTTCCGCTCGGGAGAGAACACCTCTGGCGTGCTGGCGCACACTTTGCACTACTACTCTGATGTCGCGCTCGTGATCGTAATCTGCGTCGCGATCTCCCTGGCTGGACTCCCACCGAAGGACGAGGCGCCAGCGCTGCTACCGGCTCGTACGCACATTCTGATTTGGTCGCTGGGCATCGCGCTGGCTGTCACCTCCACGATTTCCGTGGTCACTTACCGCAATGCCTGGTCTGATGACATCGCAATGGAGTGGATCGGCAACACCAAGGCGTCGCTGTCCGCGCTGCGCGAGGAAGCCGATGCCGCTGGCCCCGACAAGGCGATCGACTACAATCTCATCGACCAGCCCGTCCCCTTCGAAGTTCTCGTGCCCGTCGCCGCTCCGATGAACATGTACTCGCGGGTGTTTGATGCGGTCTCCGATCGCCCGCCGTTTGAGCGCGTCACCGGTCACCCGCGCATGTTCAATACAGACGGTTCGCTTATCGACGCCAAGGTCTCCGAGGTCACCCGTGTCACCGACGGCCCTGTCGAGCAGTGTGGCCATCGCATCACAGTTGGCGAGGACGGCACCGCGTCGGAGGACATCAAGTTGGAGAACATCATCAAGCTCGGTGACTGGGTGCTTGAGTTCCCGGCCACCGCCTCCGAGGACATGGATGTGCGCCTGTCGCTCCCCAATCCTTTCGAGACTGAAGAGCAAACCCGCGGTGGTTCCACAGTCGTGAAGATGAACAACGATCTGCGACCGCGCTATGTGTACCTCAACGGTGGCGGAAATACTCTCCATGTCGATGTGGAAAAGGCGACTCCGGGGGCAACCCTATGCATCGGCGCGGGGGCGATTGGCCCCTTGGTTCCCGCAAGCCGTTAAGAATCCTCTAAGATATTGCTTTAAGATAATGTGAGAAAAGTTTATTAGCCCCTTGTAGCTATTGTTTTTCCGACAGAGGAGCCACATCCATGCGTAACCGCATCGCCGGCGCTATCGCCGCATCCGCCATTGCCGCAGCAGCCCTGGTCGCTTGCTCTCCCCCGAATCAGGTTGACTCGGACGTGAAGGTCGGCGACCAGGCCAACCCGTCGGAGACCTTCGAGCAGAAGGCCACCACTCCGGCATCCTCCGACGAGATGACTCCTGTTGAGACCGCAGAGATGTAGTCACTGCATCTGCGAAAACCGGGTTAGCTAGCAAACATAAACGCAGCCGCTACCCCTTGTGCCCACTCATCGATGGGGCGCGAAAGAATTACCGCCCGGACATTGTGTCCGGGCGGTTTTGGTTCTCCGAGGGCAGCCTAGGGCCGCCAAGAGAGCCTAGGAAAACTCAAATTCCACGTGCTCACCATTACGGATTACCGCGCTGGTTGCGCCGTTTTCCAGGTTCAGCTCGACAACAAGCGAGGGCATCTCGCCGGAAGCTCCAGTCTCGCCCAAGGCCTCGGCAGCATCGTCCACGAGCGCCGCGTCGGTTGCGGTCACGCGGTAGCGAAGAAAACCATTGCGCAATTCATCAGTCTCCACGCGAGCGGAGAGCAACCATGGGAACCGGCGTCGCACCGCAACGAGCTGCTGGTAAGCGCGGTAGAGGTCCTCACCAAGCGTAGAGAGTTCCTCCGGGCTATCCGGGAACACTGGACGGATCTGGTCGTCACCGCCGATGCGTTCCTCTTTGAGGCCGGTGTAGCCCTGTTCGTCGCCGTAGTAGACCAGCGGCACACCGGCCACGGTAAACAGCACCGTCGCCGCCAGCACGGCCTTGTCGGCCCCTACCTGCGTCGCAATGCGTGAAACATCGTGGTTTCCCACAAACGTCACCGGCACAAAAGACTCCGCGAAGGTGTTATGGCGCTTCAGAGTCCAGTCCAGCTCGAAGAAGTTTTCCTCCTTCAGCGCAGACCAGGTCGCTTTCCACAGCTCGTACTCCGTCACCGAGTCCATGCCGGACACCGACACAATCTCCGCATAGTCACCGTGGATGACCTCGCCGTAGATAAAGGCGTGCGGGTGCTCAGCACGCACTCGCGGCAAAACCTTGTGCCAGAACTGTGGGTCCACTGCGTAGGCCGCATCCAGTCGCCAGCCATCAATCCCCCGCGCCAGCCAGTAATTCATCACGTTGACGACAAAATCAACAGTCGCGTCACTGGTGTGATCGAATTCGACCAAACTCTCATGGCCCTCAAACACCGGCGCGGTCATGTCGCCATCTGAGTGAGTAAACGCAAAGAGCTGTGCTTCTTCAGAGTCAGGGTTTTCCTTCGCGGTCTTCAACGCGGGTGCCTCTGCCCCGATGTGGTTGAAAACGCCGTCGAAAAGCACTTTGATGCCACGCTCATGGGCAGCTTCGATGACAGCCTTCATGTCCTCTTCGGTACCCAGGCGCGAGTCAATGCGGTAGTAGTCCTCGGTATCGTAGCCGTGGCTAGTCGACTCGAATACTGGCGCCAGCTGCAGCACGTTGAGCCCGAGCTCCTGGACGTACGGAAGCCAGTCAATCAGTTTGCGAATTCGATTGACCGGCGCGGCGCCTCGATCCTTCTCACGGATGGGCGCTCCCACAAACCCCAGTGGATAGACGTGCCATCCAATCGCCCACTTCGACCACTCAGGTGCGGCAGCGAGCATCTTATCAGGGGCGTTGGGGGTTGTGGACATTGTCCTATGCATCCTCTCTAGGTGCCTGAGGCTGATTGGAATTATCTGATGCCGCCGCCTCAGGACTCGGTGAGGTCTCCCCCGCCGATTCGCTTGACGACGCCCGCGCCTGGCCCGCATGCGACTGTGGCGTGCCAAGGCCTGCCTTCCGCGGCCGTGGAGGCACGGAACCTGCTGCGGGCATGGTCGGAGATGTGGCAGGGCGCTCCGGCGGATGATTCTTCGACGGGTTCAGTGCATCCAGCGCGATTTGGATTTCCGTGCGCATACCATTGACCATGGCTCTCTCCACAATTTTAAACTTGGAATTGTGGAGAAAGAAGGGATTACCCGCTTCCGGGCCACCGGTGCCGAGGAACATGTAACAGCCCGGCGCTTCACGAGAAAAATAGGAGAAGTCATCCGAAGGAGCCCACGGATCGGCGGCGAACACCTTGGAGTTGCCAACTGCCTTCGTCGCCGCATGCCAGGCACGATTGACTGCAATGTCGGCGTTGACCACCATCGGGTACGGAATCTGCCAGTCGAAAGTCGCCTGTGCGCCGTGAGCTTGGCAGACGCCGTTGACGACGGCCTCGATACGCTGGCAGACAATCTCCCAGTCGGCCTCATCCACCGAGCGGATGGACACTTCCAGGTTGGCCGTATCCGGAATCACGTTGCCGGCCTCACCTGAATGCAGTGAGCCGACGTTGACGATATTCATGTGCTTCGGATCCACATCGCGGGAGACAATCGTGTTCAGCATGAGAGTCACCTCGCTGGCGATGAGCACCGGGTCAATCGACAGCTGCGGGTTCGAAGAGTGTCCGCCACGGCCACGAATCGCGATGGAGACGATGCCCGACATGGTTGTCACTCGCCCAGCGCAAATTCCCACATGCCCTACCGGATGCGGCGCGACGTGGAAGGCGTAGACCTCATCCAAGTCATCGGCGGCACCCTTGTCGACCAGCTCACGAGCACCGCCCGGCAGCATTTCTTCGGCGTGCTGGAAGATGCACAGCACCTTGCCGTGCAGTTGATCGCGCATTCCAGAGAGCACCTTCGCCGTGCCCAGCAGCATCGCCGTGTGAACATCATGCCCACAGGCGTGCATCACACCTGGCGTGCGCGAGGCGTACGGCAGTCCCGTTTCCTCCTGAATCGGCAGGGCGTCAATATCCGCGCGGTAGCCAATCACACGGCCAGTGCTGGGGTCGCCCGCTGTTCCCTCGATGACGCCAATTACGGACGTCGGGGTCAACCGGTACGTCGGGATGTCCCACTGATTGAGCAAATCCTCAATCATGTCCGAGGTCCTGTACTCCCGGAAGCTCAGCTCCGGATTCTGGTGCAGTTGGCGACGCCATGCCACCGCCTCTTCGATAGGTACTTCAAGGCGGTGCGACGGCAGGGTGTCGTTAGCATCAGTCATGGTTCATAGCATGACAGAAAATAGGCTCCACGACGAGCAGCTACGGAAATTCCCTCACCCATTTTCGCTTCACGACGGCCACAGCGCCCCGACATCTCCCCTGCTAGAGGTGACTTAAGCGCTGCCAGCGTGCTGCTAGTTTCCGGCACCCCAAAAATCCACGGTGAGTTCGGCCAACCACCATGGATCAATCGTGCCGCACATCTCACGCGCCGAGTGCATGGAGACCATCGCAGCTCCGATATCAATGGTGTCAATACCCAGTCGCGTTGCGGTGATTGGGCCGATAGTGGAGCCGCATGGCTTGTGGTTCGCAGAGACAAAATACTGCACCGGCACTTCCTGGCCAATGCGCTTAGAGGTTTCCGCTGCAATTCGGACAACCTCGGCCTGACCAGCCGCCGTGGTGGCATAGCGCTGGTTGGCATTAATCTTCAGCACTGGGCCAGCATTGAGTTCCGGCTGGTGCCCCGGCTCGTGTTCACCTGCATAGTTCGGGTGCACACCGTGTGCGCCGTCGGCAGAGAGACAGATGGAACCGCGGTAGAGCTGCTGGGTGCGTTCCAGGTCAGCGCCTGTGGCCGCTGCGATGCGGGACAGAACGTCGGCAAGCAGTGGCCCTGCAGCGCCCGTGGTGGAGGCGGACCCGACTTCCTCGTGGTCAAAAGCGACCATGACGGGAATAGTAGTTGACGTGCTCCAGTTTTGGCGGAGCAAGGCCTCGAAGGCGACCAGGGATGAGTGAACACTGAGCAGATTGTCCAGTCGGCCTGAAGCCAGGAACTCATCGTGAGCACCGAAGGTGCGCGGCTGCTGAGTGTCGAAGGAAATGAGGTCCCAGGCGACAATCTCATCGATAGACAGGCCCGCTGCATCGGCGATGACCTGGTGCACATCGGTGCCGAAGGTATCCATTCCGATAATCGGTGCAGTGTGATTCTGCTTGTGGAGCTTCAACCCCTCTTCGTTAACCGCACGATTGAGGTGGATAGCCAACTGCGGAATACGCGCGACCGGGCCGGTGCGAGCAAGGTGCTCATTGCCATTTTTATCAATTACACGACCGGCGAACTCAATTTCGCGGTCGGTCCAGCTTCCCAACAGCGCGCCGCCATAGACTTCGACGGCGACCTGTGCATAGCCTGCGGCGGAGGTGCGCGCGTTGGGCTTCACACGAAAACCGGGCGAATCCGTGTGGGAACCCACAATACGGAAACCGGTCAAATCGGCAGCCGGTGCCTCCGGGACGATCCAAGCAACGGCAGCGCCATCGCGACGCAGGACGTAGGCACCGGGTTCGCTTGGCCACTGTTCGTGCTCGTCGACGACCGTGGCACCGGCTGCACTCAGACGGTCAACGACCTGTTGTGCCGCATGAAATGAGCTTGGCGACGCAGCCACAAAATCAATTAGATCCTCAACGTGACTGAGCGCTGCCGCCGGAACGCTGCGCGATGCCGCGTCCGAGGTATCCGCCGAATCCGGAGACTCAGGGGTGAGTGCCGAAGAAATAGCCATAGCCAAACTCCTACTTCAAATTTGATTCCGCATTTCATTGTATTGGAGGGCACAACTGTATTGGAGCCCACAACTGACCGCGACCGAGTATTAAGCCGGTCCACAGTGTGATGCAGCTTTCATGTTGGGAACGGTATCCGCTTAGTCACTTTTGCCCGTTTTAACTCGATATCGGGCATATTCAGACATATAGTGGCAACCGCATCAAAGAAAACCATTTGAATACAGAAACTCTCAAACCGGAGTCCCGACCGGATTCCGACCACAGAAAGGGTTTATACCGTGAGCCTTGAAAACCTGTTCCCCCGTTCTTTCACTACCAAGCGCGCCTTCTTCTCTCAGCCGCTGCGCGAGGCTCTTGCCCGCGACACCAGCAGTGACGCTAACGCAGTCCACTTCGGCCACCAGGTTAAGAGCACCCGGAACGAGATCTACAGCGACATGTCTCCCCGTGACATCGTCTCTATGCTGAGCCGCTAAATCTAGCGCTTCCTCAAGTCGAATAAGACCATTGGCTCTGGCTGAGGAAATTTCAACGTCTCCACAGCAGCTAATTCACTGCCAAAACCAGGTCCAACCTCGCCTGTATCACCATCGCCATACCGATGTACCGCAAACGCGTGGCAGCCACCAATAACTAGCATCAATGCCAGCGTCAAGAGCATCGCGGTAATCCCCGAATACATAAATCCGCCGGTATATGGCGTAGCAGCAATCGGGTTTGTCACAGGAAACGTCAGCAGGACCACTAGCAACGCAATACCGATATACGGCCACTGTCTGGTCAATCGGGTCCGCGCCATGGCGACCAAACCGAACACAGACGTGACCAGCATCAACATGTAATGGGTCCAAAGAATCGATGAGAATGTGGCTGCAATAAGCCACGCGCCCGTGATTAGGAATTCAAACCGGTAGACCGGGTTCAACCACGCAACTGCCGTGACCATCAACACCACGCCAAGCGCAATACACAGTGGAATCGTTTTCACATGACTCGGATAATCACGAACCACTGTTACTAATAAATCAGGTTTTCCCAGGTCTGTGGCTAAAGTCGACGCCAACGACTGATTCGCACCGCCGACCAAGACCGATGAACCAATGTCGCCGATTCGATCAATCCAATCCGAAATCACCGCCATATCAACGCGGATAAACATCCAGACCGCCAGTACCGCCGTGGTGGCCAGCGACCAGAGGGCTGCGCGCCGTCGATAAGCGAAAAAGAGCATCACAGCGATGAGCGCATACGGAGTCAATTTAATGGATGCGACGATGCCGAGCACGATGCCCGCGAGCCAAGGACGAGTGCGCGAGGCAGCAAGACCATAGGCGACGCCCGCGACGATCAGCGGTGTCGTCTGACCGATCCAGAACGAATTAATAGTGGTCGGCAGAGCGAATACGCATGCGGTAACCAGCGCTGCGATACCCCAGGGCATGGTGGACCGAAACCACAGGTGGTAGGAAGCTACGACGAGGACCACGACGGCCATTCCGGAGAGAAACAGCAACCAAGCAACCGAGGTTTCAAAGCTCATGACGTGGGATATCACTCCCAGAGCCTTTGCGAACAAAGGGTTTTGCACAAAGGGATGCGTAAATGGCGCAGACACTTCCTGCGCCAGGCGTGGCCAGACCTCTCCACTCATGGCAGTGAAATCGATTGGATCGGCGTCATAAAGATGGGACTCAAGTCCCCTGTCCATAAGTAGCCCGCCTACCCAGAGCGAAGCCCAATCGTCCGGCTGAGTACGACCATTCCAGGCCAACAGCGAGGCAAGACCACCGAGCAGCGAGACCAGAATAAGAGGCCAGCTCATCACAGGCGATTGCGCCAGCGCGGGGGTCTGACTGGGTTTGCGAGCCCGCATTTTTCGCGAGACCTGTGACCGAGACTTCGCAGCAGCACGTTGCGACTCCGCAGCCTGTGACGATGCGCCATCCTGTGACACAGGTCCTTCTGCCTGACTATGCCGTCCCACGTTCCTCCTCATCGCTGGTAAGCGCCTCTATCTAATGTAGTGATTCCAATACGGCAGTGGTTACACCCCGCAAGAACCCACAAGGTATGACGGCTTACTTTGAACAAAGTGCCAGGAGGACGACAGTTGGCGGCCGTGATGGCCGGAGGACTATCGAATCTGTGAAATAGTGCCGATGGTCGTAATCAGCTGATCTCCATCGCTGTCGACCACGGCGGCTATGGGCATGCGCTCCATCTCATCCGGGCCGACATCGTAGCCCTGCGAGACCTCTGCCGTAATAATCTTTCCGGTCGGGCCTTCCTCAATGCGCGGATTACGAACGACCACATGAACCAGACTGAACTTCGCGGTGATGTGAACTTCTCCGCGGTAGCTCTCCCCTTCGACATCACTGTTGTCATTGTCGCGGGTGAATGAGACGACACCGGCCTCAGGCTCTAGGGCACCGTTCTTGGCAGTGACGCCACCACCCAGTGCGCCGAATACCTTCTCCAGCGCAGATACAGAAATTACTAAATCCTCGCTGGAGGGAGCCGGGGCATTCTTGCCCGGAGCATCCGAATAATTCAACGGGATGTAGATTTCCTCGGCCTCATTAATGGAGCCGGCTGCCGGGTAAACATAAATGCCCCAGTTTTCACCAGCTGGGGTCTCTGGCGGGTTAACAACAATGCGAGCCTCAAAGCTGCCGTCATCTGTCATCGGGGTAGCCTGACGAGCGATAGAACGTCGCATGTCGACGCCCTGGTTCGGTATCGCCTCGAGAGTTCCAGCCGGCGTGACCCAGGCAATGTTGTCGTGCGGATGTTTCCGCGACGAGGACGGAGCACCTTCACTTGGCTTCCAGGAGTCTGGGAACGCACTGTAGAGAACGTAAACGCCATTGGGCACACCCGGAGGAATTGGAAGCGGGTAACCACCACGGTTGGCCGACGGATTAAAACCACTGCCGCGAACAATGAGAACATCGCCGCGATGAACTGTGGCGCCTTCAGCTGGTGTGCCGTCCTCAAAAGTGACAGAAACTTCCGGGGATTCGACATACTGCGGATCCTGCGGCTGGAAGTTCTCCGCTGGATTAATCACATTGGGAAAGTTGTCTGGCACGATTGGCTTCGCAGTTTCAGCCATTGCTGGGGACACAAACGCTGAAAGGACCATGGCGCCGGACAGCGAAACCGCAGTAACACCTCTGCGCGCACTCTGCCTCACCGGTCGACGCTTGCCTTCTCCAACGGGCGATGATTCGGAGCCGGACGAAAGGCGAGTTTCGTGAGCCCCCGCAAGATGGCGGTGGAAATGATCGAAAGTCAAGAACTTCAGACTGTGCATACAAGCAATGTACACCTGCATATTAGGCTCACCTAACGCATTTATTAAGGCGCGCCTTATCCACCCCCGTTTGAGTCTCAACGCTGGGATTGGAAGAAATGGTTGAGAGCAAAAGAAAACCGCGGCCAAGCCCAATAGAGCTCGACCGCGGCTTGCTTCAGCAGCTTTGACGCAACCAATTACTCCGCGGTAATCGGCAGGTAGACGCGACCACCCTGATCAGTGAACTCCTGGGACTTCTCAGCCATGCCGGCCTCGATAGCTTCAACGGAGTCCAGGCCGTGTTCCTTCGCGTAGTCCTGCACATCCTTGGAAATACGCATGGAGCAGAACTTCGGACCACACATGGAACAGAAATGCGCGGTCTTTGCCGGCTCTGCGGGCAGGGTCTCATCGTGGTAATCCAGCGCAGTGTCCGGATCCAGAGCCAGTGCAAACTGGTCATGCCAACGGAACTCGAAGCGGGCCTTCGACAGCGCGTCGTCACGCTCCTGAGCGCGCGGCAGCCCCTTTGCCAGGTCAGCGGCATGCGCGGAAATCTTGTAAGTAATCACGCCGACCTTGACGTCGTCGCGGTTCGGCAGACCCAGGTGCTCCTTCGGCGTGACGTAGCAGAGCATGGCGGTACCAGCCTGCGCAATGATTGCCGCGCCGATAGCCGACGTGATGTGGTCATAGCCCGGCGCGATGTCGGTTGCCAGCGGGCCGAGGGTGTAGAACGGAGCTTCCTCACACCACTCCTCTTCCCACTTCACGTTGTCAGCGATCTTGTGCATCGGAACGTGGCCTGGGCCTTCAATCATGACCTGGCAGCCGCGGGACTTGGCGATCCTGGTCAGCTCGCCGAGGGTCCGCAGCTCAGCCAGCTGGGCCTCATCGTTAGCGTCGGCAATGGAGCCCGGGCGTAGGCCGTCACCGAGGGAGAACGTGACATCGTACTGTGCCAGAATGTCGCACAGCTCAGCGAAGCGCGTGTAGAGGAAGCTCTCCTGGTGATGCGCGAGGCACCATGCGGCCATAATCGAACCACCGCGGGAGACAATGCCGGTAACGCGGTTGGCGGCCAGTGGCACGTAGCGCAGCAGCACACCCGCATGAACGGTCATGTAGTCCACGCCCTGTTCACACTGCTCAATAATGGTTTCGCGGTAGATTTCCCAGGTCAGCTTGGCCGGGTCACCCTTAACCTTCTCCAGCGCCTGGTAAATCGGCACCGTACCAACCGGCACCGGGGAGTTACGCAGAATCCACTCGCGGGTTTCGTGAATGTCCTTACCAGTGGACAAATCCATGATGGTGTCCGCGCCCCAACGGGTCGCCCACACCATCTTCTCCACCTCTTCGGAGATGGACGAAGTCACAGCCGAGTTACCAATGTTGGCGTTGATTTTGGTGGCAAAGCGCTTGCCAATAATCATCGGCTCGGTCTCCGGGTGCTTGTGGTTGGCCGGAATCACGGCGCGCCCCGCAGCAACCTCTTCGCGCACAACTTCCGGATCCACATTTTCACGAGCGGCAATGAATGCCATCTCTGGGGTGACAATTCCCGCACGAGCCCATGCCAGCTGCGTCTTGACCTTCGGGGCGTCCTCAGACCCCGCAACCGCCGGCACCGCCGGAGCCTTCGGCCAAGAGTCACGAGTCTTAGCCAACCCCTCCTTCAGATTCAGTTCCGGGTTTTCCTCGGTGTAAATACCCGAGGTGTCGTATGCATCGAAGTGAGTGCCGTCCGTCAGATTGATTCGACGGACTGGAATGCGCAGGTTCGCCTCACCGAAATCGTTGCTAAACGCAACCTCGTCGTAATGCTTGTTGCTGCGGTAAATCGGGCCAGTTGTAACCTCGCCCTCTTTCGGTGGAGCGGATACAGATACACGTGCGGCCATGAAGCAACACATCCCTTTCCTACGCTGGTATTACCCAGATTCAGGTTCGTCCGGTCGACGCTCGATCCCTAGCGTCCTCTCAGTGCCGGAATTTCGGTTGGCACTCCCGTGGTTTTGTAATGCGCCTCATAGTCTAACCAATCGTTCGGATTACTTCGGTCATTACACCCGCGCTGTCCACCAACGCTTAACGACGCCCCGGAGAACGCACCCCAAAGGTGCAGGTGGTGGCTACGCAGAGGCGTCGTTTTGCACGGCGACCGCGTTGTCCACACCCCCTAAAAGTTATCCACAGCCGGTCTATTTTTTCGGCTTCTCAGCAAGCGCAATTGCGACCGCGGTGTTATATCTTTCTCACACAAATTCTTTGGGGAGGGAAAATTGAAAAAGGCGACTACTGCCGCCCTACTGTCAGCACTTCTATGGGGAATAACGGGGACTAGTTGCGCATCGACCGAGGCATCCGGCGAGGACGTTCAACCTGTCGGCGACAATGCGACAACCATGACTACTGACTCGGGCGTGACGTTACCTGCGGGTGTGCTTCCACCCAACAATCCGCCGGAGCCCGGTGATGCTCCACTTGGTCCCGATGGGCACTACAACTACGACGCACCCGAATTCGTCCTGACCAATCCGTGTGACGACCCTGCGATTATGGGGCGTTTAGACAGGCTGGGGTTCCAGGAGCAGTCTGAGGTTTCAGAGCGAATTAAAGGTGTCAAACAAATAGGTTGCGGACTTCAAACAAGTCATATTTTGCCCCTCGGGCTCTGGCACACATCGGTGGCCCATTCCCGGCTCGAGAACTATGACGCTCACCCCACTACACACCACTCACAAGGCCTTCATTGGGTGACTTTCAGACAAACCAACCCGATTGGTCTCTCATACTGCATTGCATCTGTAGAGACCCCGAAAGGCGCACTGGGTTTTATAACGCACATCTCAGAGGAAGAATCTACTGATTTCGATGAAACCATTTGTGAGCCCGTCAATGAACTCATGACCAATTACCTGGGGGAAATATCTTGATTTCTGCAAATATTTCGACAATTGATCACGCAATTAGCGGACTAACTGGAGCAATCATGCTTCCCGGTTCGTCTATGACGATGCAACCAAACTTGGCCGGCTACTCACAGGTTCCGTCACTCCAGCTGGTGGCGACAGAACACAGTCTCGCAATTTCCGGCAGTTCAGGAAGCTCTGCCGCCGTCGGCTTGTCTCTGGGCAAACAACTCACCTGGGCGCAAACGAATCTCGCTGACTTCCGTCGCGTGATCACTGAGCACGAATCCACCATGAATCGGATTCTTCGAAGCATTAACCCGTTCAATGGTGACGGCGCTTCCCTTGCTGAAGTAGCGCGCACAAGCGGTGTATTTCAGCGTCGGCCGATGTTTGAAGCTGGAAGTCTCACTTTCGCGCCAGTCACTCTTTCTGCGGAACTTGGTCTCGATGCGAAGTCCCTACTATCCATGTTTTCCTCGACAAATGACGGTGCCGTAGCCGAGGCAATCGCCTACTGGAACAACTTCGCCGACACTATGACCACGTTGGCCAGCAATCTAACCTCCATCTCATCCGGCTTGGTGTCGAGCAACAGCGGTGCTGTCTTCTCTGCTGCTGACTCAACAATGAAAGGTCTGGCCGCACGCGCTACCAGCATCGCCACCGCATCGGAGGTCATGGCCGGGCACCTTGCCGTATTGCCATCTGTGAAAGCGATGGCCGTCAATGCACTATCAGCGATCGAAGCCGAATCCAAGGCACTCCCAAACCCTGGCGCGCAAAAGGCTTTTGAACAGGCCGAGGTAGCAGCCTTTCTCTCTGGTCCGTATACCGCACAGCTACAGACAGCTATTCCCCGAATTCCTAACCTGGTTTCTGCCGATGCGGGAAGTGGTGTGACTGCCGAGGTGTCCGTTGGGGCCACAGTCGCCGGGCGTTCTGGAACTAGCCAGTTCAGCCTTTCGCCTGCGGGGATGACTGGAAGCATGCAGGCCGCCAGCACACCAGTTGGTGCCACCTCAACTGTTCCGGATTCTCCAACACCACAATCCACATCCGCGAGCCCTTCCGCTCCTTCGCACGTGCAACCGAGCACTTCGACTTTGTCGAACCCCACAAATCCGTCTGCTGCCCCTGTGCACCCAGCATCACTTAGCAGCCCAACGAGCTCCACAATCTCGCCAACATCCCCGACCGGTACATCAACCATGGCTCAACCGAGCACGGCGAATCCAGCCATGGTCACCCCTTCGGGAGCGAGCGCCCCACTTCAACGCACATCACCGCAAGGAGTCTCGCCTTACGGAGTTCACGGCAACCGGCCGGCTGGCCCTCTCGGCGCAGGACGCACTGCGGGGCTCACACCAGCGGGCAATATCCCGGCACTGCCGCCTTCTGGAAACGCAAGCCCCCGTCCACCGGCCTCGGGACTTCCGACTTCGAGTCCTGGTCGTATGCCAGCGCCAACAGCGGGGCGCGGGATGGGAACCGGCTTGGGTCCCGGGGTTGCTGGTTCTGCCTTGCCAAACGCCTCGAATAGCCCTTCACAGCGCGGAAGTGGATTGATGAATTCCCTAATCAGCGCACGCAACAGTACTGCTACCGGAGCTACGGGTGCTGCTGGCGGAACCGCGGGCGCCGCTGCTGGAAACCGTGGCGCAGGGTCTTTCGCGGCCACCACTGCGGGCAGCCGTGGCGGACTGCTCCAAAAGGGCTCCGCACCGTCGGCACGCAAACTGACAAACGTGGCCACCATCAGGGATAACGATGCCGGCGCTTTCGAGCAGAACGAATACCAGAAGGAGCTTTTCGGGGATGCGCCAATCACTATCCCGGCGGTGATTGGTCACAACGTCCGATCGTAAAGCTCCGACTATAAGCCTCCGAGCATAAAGTCAGCGCGCAAAAGCTGATCTTTACCCGCTCGGGCGCCACGGGGGATCAGGCTGGCGATCGACGATGTCATCACGATCTTCGCGCCCGGCTCCAACAGTGGCACGAACGCACGGCAGCCGCAGACCGCCCCGAGCAGGTTGATGTCGAGCGCGCGGTGCCACGTGTCCATGGTGACGTTCTCGATCGCCCCGCCGACCGCGATGCCCGCGTTGAACACGAGCACGTCCACCGCGCCTATCGCCGCGGCCGCCGCCTCCCGGTCCGCGTCGGAGGTGACGTCCAGCTCGCGGTAGGTGCACGCATCGCCGAGCTTGACGACGTCCTCGTTCGCCGAGTCATGCAGATCGGTCGCGATGACCGAATCGCCGCGTGCGACGAAGCGCTTGGCCAGTTCGAGGCCGAAGCCGGAAGCGGCGCCGGTGATGAGCACGCGCCGCAGGCCGCGTGGTTCGGGGGAACGGCCGAAGGGGCCCTCGCCGGATGCGGCGGCGAGGCCGGTCCGGGCCGGCGAAATCGCTCCGCCCGTGCGGCGGTCAACCCCGTGTACGGATCTACGTGAGCATCGACAGCAGGAACACGGAGTCCTCGTCTGCGTCGACCCGGTGTGGGACCATGGTGGGCAGGTGTGCGACGGTCCCCGGCGTGAGGACCTCGGTGCGGTCGCCTACGGTGAAGCGCACCTGGCCCTCGATGCATTGCACCATAATCGGGTGTGCAGCGCGGTGATCGGGCAAGGCCTGGCCGGAGCGGAAACGCATGGCGATGATGTTTACCCCGTCGGCCGTCTGCAGACGTTTCACCGCCGGGCCGTCGCCGTCCTTGGCGGGCGGAGCGGCGGCGACGACGTCATGAAGGCTCAGAGCCTCCGGATCGGCGGTCAATTCAGCTTGCTGGTCGTCGTCGAGGAACTCAATCTCGGGCCCGCGTCGGACGGCGGGCGATGCTTCGCGCCCGCTTTCGGAAGCGTTGGAAACGGTACCCGTCGCATCGGCGGCGTCGGCGGAATCGGCGGTGTCGCGCAGACGGGCCACGATGCCTATCGAGGCGAGGGCGTCGTCGTTCTCGACGAAAACGCTGCGCATGCCGAGAACGCGCTTACGCGCCGCGGGGTGCTTGATCATGTTGCCTGCGATGCGGGCAACTCCGGAGATCCCTTCGTCTTCGATCATCTGGGAGGGCTTGAGCAGGCCCATCTCCGCAATGCGGACGTGCTCGACCTCGAATCCGTGTTCTTCGAGGAGGTTTCGCCACTCCGCGACGGTGAGTGGTCGGGCGTTGACCCGGATGGCCTTGGACATCGCGATGCGAATCTCATCTTTCGTCGCCGCATCCAGGTCGTCGGGGGTCAACGCCAGTTCGTGGATCGCGTAGCGGCCGCCGGGAACGAGAATCCGACGAACCTCGTCGAGAATCGCCGCCTTGCCCTTGTCGCCTTGCATGGTGAGCATCGCCTCGCCCACGACGGCGTCCGCCGAGTCATCGCCGAGCCCCGTCGCTTGGGCCTTGCCTTCGGTGACCCGGCCCCTGTGGCCAACGACCTTGCCGGTCGTCTTGGCGGCGTCGGGGTCCTCGTCGATGCCGACGTAATCCCCCGGTGCGCGATTCAAGATTTCCGTCGCCGTAATCCCCAGTCCCGGTGCGAGTTCGACGACGCGGGCGTCGGTGAGGCGAGCCCGGTCGAGAATCCACTCCGTCATCTTCCGGCCACCGGGTCGAAGGACCTTTTTGCCCAGTCGGGCCAGTAGCCAGTGGCCCTGGAGTTGTTCGAAATCTCTGTCGCGTGCATTCATGGTGCGTCTCACTCGTCGTGTGGCCGGGCCGACGGTGTCGGCGGCTGCGCCGGCCCGTTAACCCGCATGTAAAATACTGCTTTAGCAATTAACTTAGCCTTACCTGGCATATTTGTCGAGGGGTTGGCCCGAAACGCCGAACCGGGCCGTTGCAACGTAGATGTCCGACGACCCGGTCGATCCGAAAAAGGCGAGGTACCTGTCCTTCGGCGTCTGGTCTATACCGTCATCCGGTGTCGTTTGGTGGGCTCAGTCGATGCTGCGGTCCATGGTCCAAGCCAGCACCTCGGCATCGTTGATGGCGGTCATGGGCAGTGAGTCGACCTCGTCCGAATCCGCTGAATTCGATCCGTCGGCCGTGATGCGGGCAACGTCGCCGTCGTAAAGCGTCTCGTCGCCGAAGGATGCCGAGCCGCAGGCGACGAAGAAGTGGGTGAACCGCGACAACGGCACGTCGATGGTGCGGCCTGCGGGAACCCGGCCGATGCGCAACGTCGCGCCGGTGGTGCCGATGGTCAGCGGCGCGAGGCCCGGTGTGCCCGACGCGACCGGGACCAGCGTGCCGTCGGTGAGAGCATCGTTGAGGTCGACCTCGTCGTGGGAGGGAGCGGCACCGAGATCGTCGGGCGGCAACCAGGCCTGGACGACCCGCAACTTCTTGCCGTCGAGGTAACCGGAGGCATTGAGCTCGGAGTGGCGGATCCCGCGCCCGGCGCTGATTCGCTGCGCCATGCCGGGGTCCCTATGTGGATTGTCAATAGTCAGGCGGAACTTGCACGTACATCGCATGGGGGTGTTGTAGCCATCACTGATCGCCGAGCCGCATCATGCGGGCCGGCGGTGATCAACGCAGCGGCCTACACACCCCTGGCGATGTTTCTAGCAGGGATTTCTCGGAAGAACTCACACCGAGTCAACAGAGCACAGATGACATTGCAGCAGCTCCGGGCAAGCCACATCACCGCGGCATTGTGCTTCTGTCCTTCACCCCGTTTACGCAGGTAGTAGTCGCGCGATGCAGGATGGCAGTTCGACGCGATCCACGCCGATTGAAACATCGCGTTTTACAACTGTTTATTGCCGGCCCTGGTGGGAAACT
>NZ_KV787379.1:0-1666 GCF_001807075.1 Corynebacterium sp. HMSC14B06
GGCCCAGAGTGTGTAAAAACTCAAGGTAAACCTTTGCTATGATTTCCCAGGATTTCATCGCAAGGGTTGCCCATGAAACGCTTCATCCAAGGCGAACACCGAGGTCAAAGTACCTTGCTTCCAGAGAGTCTCGACGATTACGTCAGCGACACCAATCCGGTGCGCGTTGTAGATGTCTTTGTGGATGAACTCGACCTGATCACCTTGGGTTTTGAAAGCGCTGTCCCCGCTGAAACGGGCCGACCGGCTTACCATCCTGCAGTCATGCTGAAGATCTACATCTACGGCTATCTCAACCGGATCCAGTCAAGCCGACGCCTTGAGCGCGAGGCGCAGCGCAACGTCGAACTGATGTGGCTGACCGGTCGCCTGATGCCGGATTTCAAGACCATCGCCAACTTTCGCAAAGACAACGCAAAGGGCATTCGAGGAGTCTGTCGGCAGTTTGTCGTGCTGTGTCAACAATTGGGGCTTTTCTCGGAACATTTCGTTGCCATCGATGGCAGTAAATTCAAAGCGGTGAATCACCGTGACCGCAATTTCACCAGCGCCAAATTGAAGCGGCGAATGGAAGAAATCGAGTCGAGCATCGCTCGTTATCTAACGGCGCTGGATACCGAGGATCGGCAAGAGCCCAAGACCGCGGGCCCCAAGGTCGGCCTGGAGGAGAAAATCGCCAAATTGAAGGAGCAAATGAAGGCGTTGCAGGCCATTGAGGTACAGCTTGAAGAATCCCCGGACAAACAAATTTCGCTGACCGATCCGGACGCGCGCTCAATGATGAGCAGTGGCGGAAAAGGTATCGTGGGTTACAACGTACAGACCGCGGTGGATACCAAGCATCATTTGATCGTCGCGCACGAGGTGACCAATGTCGGTCACGACCGTGATCAACTTAGCTCGATGGCCCAGCAGGCCCGTGAGGCGATGCAAGTCGAATCGTTGTCGGTGGTGGCAGACCGTGGGTATTACAAAAGCGGAGAAATCCTGGCCTGTCATGAGGCAGGGATCACAGCTTATGTGCCGAAAACGCTGAGCTCGCGGGCCAAATTTGATGGCCGCTTCGGCAATGAAGAGTTTGTTTACGATGCGGACAACGATGAGTACGTCTGTCCCGCCAATCAAGTGCTGATCTGGCGCAACTCTTACGTCGACAAGGGCAAGAAGCTGGACGTTTACTGGCGCTCCAACTGCCAAGCCTGCTCGATAAAGGCGCAATGCACACCGGCCCGAGAGAGAAAGGTTCGGCGCTGGGAACATGAGACAGTGCTAGAAGAAATGCAGGTCCGCCTGGCCAACGCGCCGCAGGTAATGACCCTGCGCAAGCAGACCGTGGAGCACCCCTTCGGGACTCTCAAGCAGTGGATGGGTGCAACGCACTTTCTGACGCGTCGGCTTGGCGGAGTGAGTACCGAAATGAGTTTGAACGTGCTGGCTTATAACCTGAAGCGGGTGATGAAAATCATCGGCATGCCTGACTTGATGAGAGCCTTAGCGCCCTGAAAAGGTCGTTTTTGCTGCTATTTATCAAGCCAGGTACGCCTTCTCAAAGCTAATCAGGGCCTCCGTAGCTCAACCAGAAGCTCTTTGGCGCTAAATACCCGACAACCGACAATAAGCGCTGCGCGCCGACCACATTCTGTCGGGTTTTTACACACTCTGGGCC
>NZ_KV787380.1:0-160282 GCF_001807075.1 Corynebacterium sp. HMSC14B06
TGTCATAAACGCAGTCAGTAACTCGCATTGGCCCGCCGTCGCTAACATAACCGCAGTCACTAGCCCCACTGAACCCAAACCCCACTGAACCCAAACCTGGGAGTGCCACCCCAACAAAGAAAAGCGCGTCCCGTGCATCGCTGCGGCGGGACGCGCTTTTTAATTAGCTGGGAGGCTAGAAGGTGTGCTCGTTCTTGGCGCCCCGGCAAACGGTCGGCGCAAAATAATTTGGGCGAGCCCCGAAACGAGCCTCCTGTACTCCGCCTTCCCGGCGGTGTGCCCTCAGAATACGTCCGCGTCAAAGCGACCGTCAATAGTTCTTTTTAAAGAAAACCCCAACGGGGGCAATGCGCGCATTTTCCCTGCTAGAACCCTATGGCAAGTGCCACGGCACAGACAGCGCACGCTATCTCAATGACTGCACCAAACACGTCGCCGTTGACTCCGCCAAACCTCTTCACGCAATGCCGCGTCAGCAGCAGTGTAACGCCAAAGCTCAGTGCACAAGCGACTACGCCCACGAGCCCAACCACCCAGCCCGACACAGCGAGCAGCAGTATCCACCAGCAGGTCACCGTGACTGTGGACTGAGTACCGGCAGTCAGAGAGCCGAAGCCGCTGTTCGAAAAAGGCGGAAAGCCGCGCCAGCAGGCAGTCGTTGCTGCCGCGCGAGAGGCTACAAAAGGCAAGCACAGCGCAACCACACCAGGCCACATCTGACCAGCAGACCACTGCGACAGCACACTAGCCACAATCACGGCAAAAGCAGTCGTCGTCGTCAACATCGTCAGCACGATGGAGCCCACGCCCATTGGGCCGGTGCTCGGATCGCGCAGCACCTCCCGCGCCCCCTCCGGCGGCTTATACGAGCCGAGGGCATCCGCCACATCCGCCAGCCCATCCAGGTGCATCGCGCGGGTCAACATCTGTGCCGCCACCATAATCAGGGTGCCGCCGAGGATCGGGGTGACGTCGTAAAGCGTGGGCGTGCCTGACGACGACGTTGCGAACAGCGCCGCCGTGATGAGAACTGCACCCGCGGCAGGAACGAGCCCAGCTACTGGCAGTGCGGCGATGGCGCGACGGCCGGTGATGCGGTCGAACACGCTCGCGCCTTTGAAGGGCAGGATGGTGAGCCAGGACAGGGCAGTGGTGATGGCCTCAGCGACGGCATTGCCGTGAGCAGAGGGATCGCCGTCGAGGTTGTCCTGGCGAGACGGGCCGGCTTTGTCGGACAAGTCGATTAGTCCTTGGTGCTTACGCCTGCGTCGGCGAAAGTAGCCATGTTGCGCAGGACCGATACGCCGGACTTGACCAGCGGTAGGGCAGCGACGGCGCCGGAGCCTTCGCCAAGACGCATCCCGTATTCGAGAAGTGGTTCCTTATCCAGGTGTCGAAGGGCAAGCGCGTGCGCGGGCTCTGCCGACTTGTGGCCGGCGACCCACCAATCGCGGGCGCCCGGAGCGAGCTGGTCAGCCAGCAGAGCAGCGGATGTGACAACCACTCCGTCCAAAATCACAGGAGTGCGACGAACCGCTGCTTGCGCCAAGAACGCGGCCATCACGGTCATATCCGGCGAGGAAATACGACGGAGCACCTCAACCGGGTCATTGCGCAGGCGACGCACGCGGAACATGGCATCGCGTACGGCAGCGACCTTGAGCTTCCACCCCTCGTCATCAATGCCAGTGCCTCGGCCGACGACGACCACCGGTTCGGAGTTGGTCACGGCACCAATCAGCGCCGCGGCTGGAGTGGGGTTTCCGATGCCCAGGTCGCCGGCAATGAGCAGGTCAGCGCCTTCATCAACGGCGGCGTCGGCAATCGCGATGCCCGTGCGGATGGCCTTATCGACCTCCTCCTCGCTCATCGCATCCTCGCGGTCGATAGAACCACAGCTGCGACGGATACGGTATGGCCCTTCGGCATCGTGGTCGAGGGAAATGTCCACACCGGTAACAGTGGCTCCCGCGATGTCAGCGATAGCGTTCACGCCGGCACCCTTTGCCTCGATATTGGCAAGCATCTGAATAGACACCTCGGACGGGTACGCGGACACCCCGCCCTGGGCAACACCGTGGTCACCAGCGAAGACATAAACACGACAATCGTCCAGGTCACGCGGAGGGCATTCTCCCTGACACGCCGAAATCCAAATGCCGAGTTCTTCCAACCGGCCAAGTGAGCCTGCGGGTTTAGTCAACTGCTCATGGCGCGCGCGGGCGGCCTGTTCAGTCTCTTCGTCAGGGCGTGCTACCGGTCCAAAATAATCCGCGTTCATACTCTCAAACGCTACCCGAAAACGATTTGTCTACCGACCATTGGTGCACAGCTATTCGCATTGCTAGGCAGACCGTCATAGGGGAAGCGGCGTGGAGTGAATCTAGTTCGCCGCCTTGACTTCCATGGGGCAGCCAGCCACAACTAGGACAACACGATCACAGACAGCTGCGAGCTGTTGGTTGAGAAGGCCAATTTCATCACGGAAAAGCCGCCCTGAGCGGTGTTCGGGAATGACACCGAAGCCCACTTCGGGCGACACAATGAACAGGTCGGAATCTGCGGGGAAGTTGCGCACGGCGTCGACAAGCGAGTGCGTCCACGGCGCGACGCTGCCCCTCGGCGCCTCCCACAGCCCCTGCGCGTCGATGATGTGCGTCAGCCAGGTGCCGACATCGTCCAGCAGCATGCGCCGCTCCGGCGACGCGAGAGCTTCCACCGCATCGACGTCATCAACCGTGTGCCAGGCCACTCCGTGCTCTTTTGCCTGTGCTTGACGACGAATGCGGTGCTCCTCGACCCTGGAGTGAAAATCGCTATCACCGGGCCAGGGCCGTGCTGTTGCGATGTAATGCAACACCGTTGAGGCTGCAGCATCTGAGGCACCGCCGGTTGAGGCTGCGGCGGTGGCCAGCAGCTCGTGCTCAGCCCATGAGGACTTGCCTGAGCGGGCGCCACCGAGAACCAAAGTGCGCATGGCAGATGAGGCTACTTGATTTCGTCGCCGATGTTGACCTGCGGACGCGGAGTACGCAGACGACGCGGCTGAGAAGCGCGGGAGTAAGCGTAGAAGCCCAGTCCCCAGGCCCCTTCGGTGGTCTTCGGGAAGCGCTCACGCGTCAACTTGATGGCACGGCGGCCGATGTAAATGCCCTCGATAATCAGGGCGATGATGAGAACCATCGCGATGAGAGATGCGATGTTGGCCAGCTTCGGCAGGGAAGTGCCAATCATCATAATCAGCAGCAGAATCAGCGCGAACGGGAGGAACACGTTAGCGAGGAAGCGACGGGAATCAACCCAGTCGCGGACAAACTTGCGCTCAGCGCCCTGGTCGCGTGGCAGCATGTAGCGCGGATCGCCGGCGGCCATGCGCTCGTCGGCAATGCGACGCTGCTCACGTCGCTCTGCTCGCTCGCGTGCCTTGGCGGCCTTGAGCTCTTCCTTGGACATGGAAGCCTTGAGCTCCTTGCGGCGCTGGCGAGCTTCCTTAGCGGTCAGCGGCGCCTCGACCGGGCCACGGCGGATGCCGCGTTCGCGCTCAACCTCGTTGCGCTTCGGAGTGGGGCGCCCCTTCTTGGGAGTAAAAGCACCGCTGTGCTTCTTCTCGGGCTGCTGAGACTCCGAAGCGGTGCCCTTGGCCCCGCTGGATGCGGTCGCGTCGGTGGCTACGTCTCCGGCGTTGGTTGCGTCAGCGTTAGCTGCCTCAGCTGCCTTGGACTTTTTGTCATTCTTTTTCCACGGTAGATTCACGACCCCAGATTATAAGGTCTTCAAGGTGCTTCCCTAATTAGGTTGCAGGTTGAGGGGCAGGGACGGGGCAAGGGCGAGGTTTTGGGGATGACCGCCGCAGGGGCAGGCGGGAAGAGTGCGCTTGTGGCGTGGGAAGCCGTGGTGTGGTTGCGATGTGGCGGCAAAAAGAGACTTCCGAAAAAGAGAAAGAAAAAGAGAACCCAGAATTGGGAATTAAAGACTGGTCGGTAAGGTTGTGATAAATAATGACGTAGCCGACCTTGGGGTCGACTCGCATACTTAAACACTTCAACAAGGAGGACACGCGCTATGACTACTGCTCAGAGCACTGGCGTTACCCTGACCGAAGCTGCGGCTGCCAAGGCAAAGGCACTTCTGGACCAAGAAGGTGCCACCGACCTGGCACTGCGTATTTCCGTGGCTCCGGGCGGCTGTGCCGGCCTGCGCTACCAGCTCTACTTCGATGACCGCAGCCTCGACGGCGATGTCGCCGAAGTTTTCGGTGGCGTCAAGCTGGTCGTTGATCGCCAGTCGGTTCCGTACCTGTCCGGTGCCACCATCGACTTCGCTGACACCATTGAACAGCAGGGCTTCACCATCGATAACCCGAATGCCACTGGCTCCTGCGCTTGCGGTGACTCCTTCAACTAAGTCATTAGCTGAGCAGAGCTGTCAGCAGACGCTGTGAAAAGCATCGGATAGTAAAAGGCTCGGACCTCACTCTTGTTAACTGAGTGAGGTCCGAGCCTTTTCTATTGGTTGCCCCAGCTATGGTGGCAGCCTGCCGGGGCAGGATGGGGTTGAGGCGCGGGGACCGTCGTAAAGCGAGCTAGAGCTCGACGGGGTAGTCGCGCTGCTCGATGTCCGGAGTAATGCGGTCTTCGATGAAGATGCCGTGCCAGACCATGAAAGCAAGGATGGTCCAGAGGCGGCGGGAGTGGTCGCGCTCGGTTGGGTGGTGCTCGGCGAGCATCTTGAGCACGGCGTCCTTATTAATGAACTCATCGGTCTGGGACTCGCGGATGATGTCCTCGGCCCAGCCGTGCAGTTCGTCGCCTGCCAGCCAGTGGCGAATCGGCACCGGGAAGCCCAGTTTGCGGCGGTTGAGCACGTGCTCCGGAACAATCTGCTCCATGGCGCGACGCAGTGCGTACTTGGTGGTGCCGTGAGAAACACGCATGTCCACCGGCAGCGTCTGTGCAACGTCGAAGACCACACGGTCGAGGAACGGCACGCGCAGCTCCAGGGAGTTAGCCATGGTGATCTTGTCCGCCTTGACCAGAATGTCGCCACGCAACCAGGTGAACAGATCCAAGTGCTGCATCCGAGTCACCGGGTCCCAGCCTTCAGACTGCGCGTAAATCGGCGCAGTGACATCGCTGTGGTCCCATTCCTTCTTGGCCCACGGCAGCACTTCCTGCAGCTGCTCAAAGTTAAAGGAACGAGCATTGCCGTAGTAGCGCTGTTCCAGCGGAGTAGTGCCTCGCTGCAGGAGCGACTTGCCGCGCATGCCCTCTGGCAGAGCTTCGCCGACCTTAGCCAGACCGCGCAGCAGGGGAGATGGAACCTTGTCGAACGGCTTCAGCGACAGCGGCTCCTTATAAATGGTGTAACCACCAAAGAGCTCGTCTGCGCCCTCACCGGACAGTACGACCTTAACGTGCTTACGAGCCTCTGCGGCCACGAAGTACAGCGGCACCAGTGCAGGGTCAGCTACCGGGTCATCGAGGTACCACATAATCTTCGGAATCGCCCCGGCGAACTCCTCCGGCGAGACGACCTTCACAATGTGCTCGACGCCAATGGCGGCGGCGGACTCGGCAGCCACATCGACCTCGGAGAAGCCCTCGCGCTCGAAGCCAGTGGTAAACGTCAGCAGGTTCGGGTTGTGGCGCTTAGCCAAAGTTGCAATCGCAGTGGAGTCGATACCGCCCGACAGGAACGAGCCCACCGTGACGTCGGCACGCATATGCTTCTCGACGCTGTCCTCCAGCGCACGGGCAATGCGGTCAAAAACATCCTGTTCAGCGCCCTTAGCCACTGGCTGAATCGGGAAATTCGGCTTGAAGTAGCGGGTCTGCTTAACTTCGCCACCAGGCGTAACGATGGCAGTGCAACCCGACTCCAGACGAACAATGTCAGTGTGCAGCGACTCCGGCTCCGGAACGTACTGCAGATCGACGTAGTGCTCCAGTGCGCGCTTATTCAGCTTCTTCGCATCGATGCCCATCTCCGGCGCAGCTTCGAGCAGGGACTTCTTCTCAGAACCGAAAATTGTGCCACGCTCTGTGGTGGCGTAGTAGAGCGGCTTAATGCCGAACGGATCGCGCGCCAGGAAAAGCTTGCGCTCGACGCTGTCCCAAATGGCAATGCCGAACATGCCGCGCAAGTGCTTTACGACGTCCGCTCCCCAGTGGTGGAACCCAACGACGATAGGTTCACCATCGCCGGAGGTATTAAAGGCATAGCCTTTCTTCTCCAGCTGCTCGCGAAGTTCGACGAAATTGTAGATTTCGCCGTTGAAGGTCATGGAGTAACGATTCGGCTGATTCTCTGGTCCCCACTGCAGCGGTTGGTGGCTGTGGGCAATATCAATAATGGATAGGCGGTTGAAGCCGAAAACTGCGTCCTCATCGTGCCACGTGCCTGCATCGTCAGGGCCGCGGTGCCGCATGCAGGGCAGGGCCCTTTCGACAACGGGAACGAGCTCCGCTGCGTCAGAATTTGCAGCCAGGATTCCGAGAAGACCACACATGCTTCGTGCGCGCACCTTTCGCTTAGTGTCACTTAATGGATTTTCGACGGCTCCGTAGCTAGCGGCTCAGCGCGACTGGTTGTCGCCTTAACCGGTGGCCGTGAAGGACCGCCGCGTGGCTGAGTAGCTGGGTTGAACCCCAGATTGGCGCCACATAGAAATGCTGCACCTACTTTAATGCCTTTTGGGGAAAAGCGAGAATGTCTGAGTTTGCCGTGTCTAGGGCTCGGGGCAAGGTTGCGCGGGACGGTGTGTGCGTCAGCGCGTGGCACAAACACTAAAAAATTCATAGACTTAGGAGCGTCAACAGGGTGTAACTGGTGAGAATGCCACCCCCGATAGGCGGGTCTTTCTCAGTATTTTATTAGGGCAGATATACTCAAAGGCACCCCACAGCCATATTTATTGTGGAGAAAGCTTAAGAATCGACTACTCTGCTTGGGTAGGACGAAACCTTAATCGGTTATCGAAAATTGTGTGGATCAGGAAGGCAGACACACGTGAATCAGCGTAGAAAGTTCGGAGTCGCCCGTAAGCTCGGCGTCCTCGGCGTTGCCACCGGTAGCGCAGCCTTGCTTGCCGGCTGCGATGTTAATCCTCCGGAGAACGGCTTCTTCAAGCTGCTCCGCTTTGGTTGGCCGGAAGGTGTGACCCCGGAAGCACAGTCCATGGGTAACTTCTGGGTTTGGACCTGGGTTGCAGCTTGGATTATCGGCATCATCGTTTGGGGCGTTACCCTTTACTCGATGGCAAACTTCACAGCTAAGAAGGCTGAAAAGAAGGGCAAGGGCGAGTTCCCGCGCCAGACTGCATACAACGTTCCGGTTGAGTTGTCTCTGACCATTCTCCCGATTCTGATCGTGATGACTCTGTTCTTCTTCACGGTTCAGACTCAGGACAAGGTCACTGCCCTGGATAAGGATCCGGAAGTTACCGTCGACGTCACCGGTTTCCAGTGGAACTGGAAGTTCGGTTACGCCAACATTTCCGCTGACCTGATGGGCGGCGAGGAATACAACGGCCGTATTGAGAAGCCGGCTGATGAGCAGTTCTTCACCGAGGGCGGCCACGAGGTTCCGTCCGCTGAGGATCGCGCAAAGCAGAAGGAGCACCCGGTTCACGGACGCTCCAAGGAGAGCCTCGACTACCTGCACTACGACGAGATTGAGACCCTCGGTACCACCGAAGAGGTTCCGGTCCTCGTTGTTCCGGAAGACACTGCAATCCAGTTCGACCTCGCGTCCGCTGACGTGATTCACTCCTTCTGGGTTCCGGAGTTCCTCTTCAAGCGCGACGTGTTCCCGCACCCGGAGGCTAACAAGTCCAACCGTGTCTTCCAGATCGAAAAGATTGACTCGGACAAGATTGCCAACCGACCAGAGGACAACCCGAGCGACAAGGTCAAGAACGCATTCGTTGGCCGTTGTGCCGAGATGTGTGGTACCTACCACGCAATGATGAACTTCGAGATTCGTGCTGTCTCCCGTGAGGCATTCACCGAGTACATCAAGTTCCGCCAGGAGAACCCAGAAGCTACTAACGCTGATGCTCTGAAGCACATCGGTGAGCCGGCATTCGCAGTCTCCACTTCGCCGTTCAACTCCGGTCGTGTCGACACCCGCGACATGGGTGATCGTGGTGCTAACACCATTGACCTGAACGCGACCGCCAAGTAAACCCAGCAAGATTCTTACTTAAAGGAAGTTCTCAAATGAAGTCTGCAGCAAAGCTCTTCTACGGACTTACCGTGTTCCTGGGGTTCATGGCTGTCGTCTACATCTTCGGCACTCAGTACCTCCAGGACACCGGTAACGTCATCAACGAAAGCCAGGGTCGCCTCGAGTGGGCTGGCGCAACCGGCCTGGTCCTCGCAGCTCTGATGACTCTGATGCTCGGTGGATACTTCCACTTCACTGAGCGCCGCTCCGACATCACCCCGGCCGACTTCGAAGAGGCAGAGATTGCCGACGGTGCAGGTACCCTCGGTTTCTTCTCCGCTAGCTCGATTTGGCCGTTCGTGATGACCATGGGCATCCTCCTCATGGGCTACGGCATCGCATTCATGGCCTACTGGCTGATTGTCCTTGGCGCGGTAATTCTGATCGTCTCCGGCACCAAGCTCAACACTCAGTACATCACTCCGCCGGAGAAGCACTAGTCCGAGTGCAATCAGACTGAACCACAGTCGTAGATAACCGAAAAGTCTCTCCCACTAACAAGGGCGTTAGTGGGAGAGACTTTTTTGTTTGGGCGAGTGGGAGGGGATTCCTAACTGGTGTTACCTCGTCGGTTAGGATCTGTAGTCAATATATGATTCCGCATCAAGCGAATTCGACGGGTTTCTGCCCCTTAGGTAGTTCGATGACCTCACCGTCAGTCACCTGCAGATGACGCGCTTCGAGCGAGTTGATCATGCGGTGATCGTGGGTAATCACAATAATTGTGCCCTCTGCAGATGCGATCGCGTCTTGGACCTGCTCGATTAGATCCACACTCAGATGGTTCGTAGGCTCATCGAGCAGCAAGATCTCCGGCGGATTGGCTACGACCAACGCTAACGCCACCCGGCGCTGCTGGCCGATGGAGAGGCTTCCTACCGGTCGATTGGCATCCTCAGGGCTAAGCAATCCAAAGTCGTCGAGAGGCACGCGGGCATTGGGCGCAAGGTCGTACAACTCACGGGCGGACTTCTTTGGGTTTTCCCAGTCTTGTTCCTGAGCCAGCATGGCTACTCGACAGTTCTCGCCGATACGCACCTCGCCAGCCTGCGTCTCAACTTGCCCCATGATCGTCTTAAACAAAGTAGATTTGCCGGCCCCATTAGGGCCGGTGATCACGACCTTGTCGCCGGGACGAATAGTCAGTGAACCAACCCGAATTCGATCTGGGACGACCACACCGCGCATCTTGATGTGAAAATCTTCATCGCTGCCCGAAGCAGCGCGCTTGGTCGGTAGGGGTGCGGTCAACGGGGCATCAAAGCCCAGTAGTGCCGGTGGACGCTCCACACCTTCCTCAATGAGTTCCTCCAGCCGCTGCTTAGCCGAACGCACGCGGCGGGCGATTTGCCGCTCTACACGACCGCCACGGCGGTCATAAGCCATCTTGTTATTGTCCGTCATTTCCCGACCCGGTGAGATCTCACGAGCGCCATTCTCGATGGTGTCTTCCAACCGATTGCGTTCATGCTCCTCCGAGCGCCACTGGTGCTCCCATAGCTCACGCTGGTGGCGACGGTGCTTCGCGTAGTCGGAGTAATTACCACGGAACAGCCCAATACCAGGGCGCCCCGGCACCAAGTCTCCAATTACAGTACAAACGGCATCCAGGAAGTCGCGGTCATGTGTTGCCACCACAACCACTCCAGGGTGGTTCTGGATGGTGTCAATCACGAGCTGGCGACCGCGTTCATCGAGATGGTTGGTGGGCTCGTCGAGAAGCAGAATCTCTGGCTTTCGAATGAGCGTAATCGCGAGCCCCAACCGCGCCCGCTGCCCGCCGGAAATCTCCGTGGTTAGTTGCTCTGTCAGGGGAGCGCCGTCCGGAGCAGAACCGGTCAGGCCGAGATGGTCGAGCACAATCTCCGCATTATGTTCGGCGTTCCAGTCATCGTGAGCCATGACGTCCGAGAAGGCCTTCGAATACGCCTTCTCTGCCGCCTTAGACTCATCTGGGGTCTCTGCTAAGGCCATCGCCTCAGCTGCCTCTTCTAACTCCGCTAAACGACGTTTCGAGGGGCCGAGGGCTTCATCGATAAGCATTTGCACCGTGGAGTCGAAAGGAGCTTCCAGTTCCTGAGAGCCGAGTACACGCGTGCCAATATGAGTCACCGTACCGCTCGTGGGCCGACGACGACCCGACAGCAGCCAAAGAAGAGTGGACTTGCCGGCTCCGTTGTCTCCAACCAGACCGAGGACATCGCCGTCGGAAAGCGTGAGCGAGACATCGCGCAAAACAGGCGTGGCCTCGTAGTCGAAGTTGACACCGTTGGCGACAAGCTGTGTGGCGTTGCTCGAAAGATCGGTGGTGGGGGAGGGACTGGTAGACATATGTCCATTTTAGTACTGGTAAACAGTAGATTTGGTATCCGACATATGTGGGGTCAAGGCGAAATCGGAAGAATCTGGGTAACAAAAACCACCCCGGTCGACATCCGAAGTGGATGCGGACCGGGGTGGTCTTATTTGAGCGCAGTAGAAAACCTACCGCGGAACTTTACTGCTCGAGCTGGCGACGCTCTTCAGCGTTTTGAGCTTCGAGGTCACGGAACATCTGAGCCTGCTGCTCGTGGTTCTCGTGCTCGATACGAGCTGCCTCTTCGGCGATCTCCGGGGAGTCCGGGCTGAAGAAGCTACCGCGACCCGGGCTACCAGCGGCGCCCAGTTCGTTCATGGTCTTCGGGACGTAAGCACCCTGGTACTCGAGCGGAACGGCGTGGCCGTGCTCGTCGACCGGACCCAGTGGCTGGTGGACCTCGATGAAGGAACCATCAGGTAGCTGGTTGATGATGCCCGTCTCGATGCCGTGCTCCAGGACAGCGCGGTCAGAGCGCTGCAGGCCGATGCAGATTCGGTAAGTGACGAAGTAAGCGATCGGAGGCAGGATGATCAGACCGATACGGCCAACCCAGGTCATCACGTTCAGCGAGATCTGGAAGTGGTATGCGATCAGGTCGTTACCACCGGACAGAGTCAGCAGGGTGTAGAAGACCAAAGCCATGGCACCCAGGCCGGAGCGAACCGGCACGTCGCGCGGACGCTGCAGCAGGTTGTGGTGGGCGTTGTCGCCGGTGATCTTCGCCTCGATGAACGGGTAAGCGAAGAGCAGGACAACCAGAACACCACAGAGCAGGGCGACCCAGAAGACTGCCGGGATCGTGTAAGAGCCCAAGTAAAGCTCCCACGGCGGCATGACACGGGCAGCACCGTCAGTCCACAGCATGTAGATATCCGGCTGGGAACCAGCGGAAACCTGCGCCGGGTTGTACGGGCCAAGGTTCCAAATTGCGTTGATCTGGAAGATACCAGCGAATAGCGCCAGGAAGCCGAACGTAATCAGGCCGAAGGAAACGGACTTGACTGCGAAGATCGGGAGAATACGAACGCCGACGACGTTGTTCTCGGTACGACCTGCGCCAGGGAACTGGGTGTGCTTCTGGTACCAGACCAGAGCCAGGTGAGCGGCAATCAGACCCAGCAGCAGGGCCGGGAGAATCAGCACGTGTGCAATGTACAGGCGCGGGATAATCATGTCACCCGGGAAGTCGCCGTTGAACATCATCCAGTGCAGCCAGGTGCCGATAATCGGCAGACCGATGATGATTGCGGACATAATACGCAGACCAACACCGGAAAGCAGGTCGTCCGGCAGGGAGTAACCCATGAAGCCCTCTGCCACGGACAGCAGCAGGAGGATGGAACCGATGACCCAGTTAGCCTCACGCGGCTTGCGGAATGCGCCGGTGAAGAAGATGCGGAACATGTGCGCCATGATGGACACGGCGAACAGCAGAGCACCCCAGTGGTGAATCTGGCGAATGAACAGGCCACCGCGAACCTCGAAGGAGATCTGCAGGGCGGTCTCGTAGGCGCGAGACATCTCGACACCGTTGAGCGGCGCGTAGGCACCGTCGTAAATGACCTTCGACATCGACGGGTCGAAGAACAGAGTCAGGTAAACACCCGAGAAGAGCAGGACTACGAAGGAGTAGAGTGCAATCTCGCCCAGCAGGAAGGACCAGTGGGTAGGGAATACCTTATTGAGCTGCTTACGCATGCCGCCAGACAGGGTGTAGCGGTCATCCATATTCTTAGCAGCGGTTGCTAGTTTCGTTGGATTACTCATGACTGACGCTCCCAGAATGCCGGACCGACGGGCTCAATGAAGTTGCCCTCTGCGTACATGTAGCCTTCTTCGTCAACGCTGATCGGCAGCTCTGGAAGAGCGCGAGCAGCTGGACCGAAGACCGGCTTGCCGTAGTGCAGTGCATCGAACTGCGACTGGTGGCATGGGCAGAGAATACGGTTCGTCTGCTGTTCGTACAGAGAAGTCGGGCAACCGATGTGTGTACAAATCTTCGAGTAGGCGAAGTAGTCGCCGTAGTGGAAGTCTTCCTGACCCTTGCGCAGGATTGCCTTTTCAGCGTCCTGGGAACGCAGACGGATCAGCATGACCGAGTTGCGGGAGCCGTGAATCGAGTGCATGTGTGCCTCGTAGACATCAGCATCCTTGGAGTACTTGTCGCCGTCGTTGACGTCCTCCTCCGGAAGAGGGAAGACGGTCTCCATGGAACCTGCGGACAGGTCCTCTGGGCGGAGGCGAACCAGGCGGGAAACGCCCTTAGTGGTGTAGCCGTGTACGCCCTCTTCAGCGATAGCGCCGGTGTCGCGACCCAGGTAAACCTTGTGGCCCTTCTCGACGAGAGTCCAGCCAGTGGTCCACAGGGTGCCGTCACCAGTGACGTCAACGTCGTGGCGTGGCTTCCACGGGTTCTTAATCATGCCGCCAAGCGGAAGGATCATGCCGATACCAGCCAGGACGGCGCCGGTACCAAGGAGGCCCTTGATAGCGGAGCGACGACCCAGGGTGGAGGTCTGCCAAGAATCGTTCAGCAGGGCAACGATGGTCTTCTGGTCGACCTCTTCGGACGGACCATCGTGGCGGCGCTGAACCGAAATCTCTTCCGGAATGAAGCGCTTGGTGAACTTAACTGCACCAATACCCAGGGTGACGATGCAGCCACCGATGGTGATACCCAGCAGCGGGGTGTACATAGTGTACAGCCACAGACCCTCTTCGCCGTGCCCCTTGTAGTGCCACGGGTAGAACAGGTAGATGGCGATGAATGCCAGGCCAAGAATGACCGACAGTGCCAGCCAGATGGTGACACCACGAGCCGCGCGCTTTTCAGCCGGGTCGTTGGCAATCGGGAAGCGTTCCTTGCGGTAAGCAATGGTCACGTCATCGAGTTCAGCACCCAGACGAGCGAGATCCGCATTGCTCATCTTCGACAGCTCTTCGGAGCTGTACTTCTTGTTTTCGTTATTACTCATCGGCGGGATCCAATCCAAAGAGCGGCCGCTACGAGAGCGACAATGCCTACAATCCACATGACAAGGCCCTCAGCAACTGGGCCGATGCCACCAATGCCCCAACCACCCGGGGTCGGAGTTTCCTTGGCGTTCTTGATGTAGGCGATGATGTCCTTCTTCTCGTCAGCAGACAGCTGGCGGTCAGAGAACTTCGGCATATTCTGCGGGCCGGTCAGCATGGCCTGGTAGATTTCCTGCTCATTTGCAGGATCCAGGACCGGTGCGTACTTACCGCTGGACAGTGCGCCGCCACGACCGGTGAAGTTGTGGCAGGATGCACAGTTCAGGCGGAACAGCTCGGAACCGCGAGCAACGTCAGCCTTGTCAAGCTCACCGTTCGGGCCAGCGTTCTTACCGCGTAGCGACTCCATAGCGATGGAGCCGTCCTCGTCGCGGACGATGCCGGCGCCGCCGCCATTAGCCTGGACGTAGGCTGCGATAGCCAGCGTCTGCTCTTCGGAGTAACGCGGGGTCTTACGTGCTGCCTGAGCCTCGTTGCGGAGCATCGGCATACGACCGGAGTGAACCTGGAAGTAAACCGAGCCTTCGCCGACGCCGATCAGCGACTTGCCGCGGTCCTTAACGCCCTGAAGGTTGGCGCCGTGGCAAGTAATACAAGCAACGTCGTAAAGCTCCTTGCCCTGCTGAATCATTGCGGCTTCATCCTGCTGAGCAGTAGCCGTCTGTGCATCAGGGGTCAGAGCATTAGCGAGGAAGCCCGCGCCGGTGAGGGCGAGAGCCATAGCCATAATGCCGGAGGCAGTACGGCGCATCTTGCGGCGGCCCTTTGACTTCGGGGCCGCAGCCAAGGACGTGGTGTCCTTGGTTTCGGAGGTAGTGTTTTCCATCTTTTTCCCTTTAATACTGTTCGTGGAAAGTGGATGGGCTGTAGGCCGTACTAAACAAAGGACGGCCAATACGGCCTACTGGATGAAGTAGATGGTGATAAACAGGCCAATCCACACGACGTCGACGAAGTGCCAGTAGTACGAGACCACGATGGCAGCAGTGGCCTGTGCCGGGGTGAACTTCGCCTTGGAGGTACGGATAAGCACCACAACGAAAGCCAGCACACCCGCGAGGACGTGGGCTGCGTGGAATCCGGTGGTGATGAAGAAGACCGAACCGTAAATGGAGTTCTGAATGGTCAGACCGTGGCTAACCAGTGTGAAGTACTCGTAAGCCTGGCCGACGAGGAAGATTGCACCCAGGGCGGTAGACAGTGCGTACCACTTACGGAGTGCGAAAACGTCGCCACGCTCGGCCGCGAACACGCCCCACTGGGCAGTGAACGAAGACGACACTAGGATCACGGTGATCAATAGTGCGTACGGGACATTGAGGTGGCCGGTACCCCAATCCCACGAATCGCCCTGGCCGTTCGCGCGTGACACGAAGTACATCGCGAACAGACCGGCGAAGAACATTAATTCCTGAGACAGGAACACAATCGTGCCGACACTGACCATATTCGGTCGGTTCAGTGTCGCAGCACGACGTGGTGCTGTCATACCTTGATTTTCAACTGCGCTCGTCACAACTAACAGTATGTACTGTTCTTAAGGAGTAGTCACGTTGCAACCCCCGTTTTTGTATAAAAATTCCTAAAATCCCAGGTCGCGAGGAAAGGTTTCTGAGAATTTCACTAATTTTTCCCCCTGATGGGAACTTTCCGGTGTCTTTATCCGACGCGGGCGAATTCGAGGGTTTGGTTGTGCTGAGTTGCGCGGTGTCCATCCCCTGGACTGCCAGGTTCACCTCCGGTGAACCTGGGTTAGCGATACTGCGACATCAGTTGTCGGTTAGTTTATCGCAGGTTCGGCTCTGTTTAATATCGTATTTTTCCAGTTGCCCCAATGGGGGTGAGATTTTCGGTGAACGCAAAAGGTGGACCTGGTGATGCGCTGGATATATGGGGGAGGTATCTTGTCTTATTACGTACATCACGGTGGGATTTTTTTCAACAGCCCTGTGATGTGGTGCGCCTGGTGGGCGGGATAGCCAGCAGTACCTAGGTGCAGTTGTATTAATAAAGTACGAATACAGACTTGACTATCTAGTGGAAGGGAGTGGCGATGAGCGAGATCGGCGATAAGAGGGCGGTCGAAAACTGGCGCCATGTTCTCTCCACGATTGGCGCTGGCCGCGAAGTTTCCGGTGAGGGCATTCGATTCGCCATGGATCAAATCATGTCCGGTGCTTCCGGAGACGTGCAGACCGCAACGTTTGCTTTCGGTCTCCTCGCCAAGGGGATTACGGCTGCCGAGCTCGATGCTGCGGCTGAGGGCATGCTTTCATTTGCCCGCCCAGTTCATGATCCACAGCTCGCCGGTGTTATTGAGCGCGGTGCAGTCGATATCGTCGGCACCGGTGGTGATGGCGCAAATACCGTCAACATCTCCACGATGTCCATGATTGTTATCGCGGCCAGCGGTGTGCCGGTGCTCAAGCACGGTAACCGCGCGGCTTCCTCGAAGTCGGGCGGAGCTGACATGCTGGAGGCCTTTGGCATCGACATTGAGAACGGTCTCGTTACTTCTCCGGAACATCCGGATTTCTACGTGCGCTTCCTCTTTGCCGCTCGCTTTCATCCGGCCATGCGCTTCGCTGGACCGGTGCGTAAGGAGCTAGCGGTTCCGACAGTCTTCAACCTGTTGGGGCCGCTGACGAATCCAGCACGACCGCAGGCGAGCTTGATTGGCTGTGCCTTCGAAGATCAGATGGAGACGATGGCGGACACCTTCGCCCGCCGTGGTCAGCGCGCGCTGGTGGTTCGCGGAAGCGATGGCCTCGACGAGATTACCGTTACTGGCCCCACCAAGGTCTTTATTGTGGAAAACGGTGGAGTTGCCGAAGATGCCATCGATCCACATGACTATGGCATGGAGTACTCCGAAATTGACGCGCTGCGTGGCGGTGACCCTGCTTACAACGCTGATGTTGCACGTCGCATTTGGGCTGGCGAGCTCGAAGGCCCGATTCGCGATGCAGTCATCCTTAACTCCGCCGCCGCAATCGCCATTTCGCGTGGTCTGAGTGGCCGTCCGCTAAAGGAAGCTATGGCCGACTCCATTGAAGAGGTCAAGGAAACGCTCCAGTCGGGGCTGTGCTTGGACATCCTTACCGCGGCGATGAAGGGTTAAGGTTCGCGTCGCGCTTCACGACGTGCTTGCTGCGCGTCAATTGCCCACTGAAGGTATTTTCCTGCGCCTAACCTAGGGTAGGAATACTCGCCTCCGGTGGGCTTTATTCGTACCTCCGGGCGCTGCAGCCATTTCCAGATAATACTGAGTTCATCAATCGATGCTCCTTTATATAAGGAATCATCTGGAGTGACTGTTTGGGCTGAACTCTCCATGAGCTCGATGATGTAGTTCATTTCCGCGCCACGTGGTGCGGTGCTGGCGCCGGCCAACCTGCCGTAGCGAATTTCCGCTAGATGCCAGCCGCCATTGCCATCGGGGAAAGCGGCTTGCAGAGATGGGATGGCGGCAAGCATGCTCAGGCGCTGCTGCTTGTCCAAGCTGATAATGAACTCCGCGGCGCGGTCACGTTGCACTGCCGCGCGTTGGAAGCGGTGTGCTTCGGCAAGTGCTGATATCTCTGCAATCATGTCTGCGATCTCGTCTGCGCCGGTGGTGGAGATCTGAGCGGTTGTTATCGCAAAGTCGTCGTTAAGCGCGGAGAACCTGTCGCGGATGGCAGTAGCGGTGTCGCGCGTGCGGAAAGGACCTAGGCTGCGGGCGTCGGTGACTGCCCGGCTAATCTTGGCAGGCCGACCGGGGCTAGTGGGGACGATGTACCAGCCGCGGGTTGGTTCGGTGCGTTGTCGGTTGTAGGGCGGACGGAGTGCAGAGATCAGACGAGCCTCGCGAATTTCTGCAGCGAAGCCGTGCGGGCACTCGATGATCTCGACGCGTTCGGCTAGAGAGACCATTTCCGTAATCTTGCGACGAGAATCAGTACCGTTGAAATACTGCAGAAGTCTACGTCGCAAATCGAGAGCTGTACCTATATATAAGGGGTCGTCATTTCTTGACCGAAAAACATAGACACCAGGGGTGTGCGGAGCTCCATCGGCAAGGTGCCGTTTAGCACGAACCTCTGGAGCGACGGTGGGCGAGTAGTGCACTAGCTCGGACGCTGTTTGTACTTCATCGCCAGCTAGTCTCTCCACGAGGTAGTGAAGGACGTCGACGGTTGCGATTGCGTCGTCAAGCGCCCGGTGGGTGGGGCGATTCGGAGAACCGACGTACCGTGCGAGCTGTGAGAGCTTGAAACTGCCAACTTGTGAGCGGTCGAGGACGCGACGCGCCAACGTGAGGGTGTCTACGACACTGGGGCTCGGCCAATCTAGGCCCAAATCTGTGCAAGCCTGGCGGAGGAATCCAATATCGAACTTGGCATTATGCGCAACCCAGACGCTTCCCCGGGCAAATTCGAGGAACTGAGTAATAACTGTGCCGAGCTGTGGGGCGGTTTCAACATCGGCGGTAGTGATGCCGGTCAGAGATGTGATGTGGTCGGGGATCTCCATACCGGGGTCGATGAAGCTGGAAAAGGTGCCAATTGTCTTACCGCCACGGGTTTTGATGGCCCCAATTTCAATGATGTGGTCGTTTTTGGCCTTCAATCCGGTCGTTTCCAGGTCTACGACGACAAAGGTGGTGTTGAAAAGAGAATCATCGACGGTGCCTTCGAGAGGGAAGTGCTGTTGTCCTGAATCCACGTCAATAATCCTATGCTGAGCGCTCCTAGTGGTGTTAAAACTGTGAAACTTGAGCAAATTGAGCTGTTGCAAGCTGGAGTGTGACATAAAACACGTTTTGAGCCCGCGATAAAAATGTGTCGACTTTAAGGCATTAAGTGTAAAGTTCTCGGCGGACTTCAAAATGCCAGGTAGTGACACGTTTATCAAACTGTTATTATTCCGCTATAGGGGGAGTGTTTAGTTGTAACAGCTTGGTAACGGTTTAGTTCTATCGATGGTAACAACCGGGCCTCGAGCGGTTTTCTGGACAAACGGCTAGACAAAACTTGATGCCATTTCGTAACCTTATCGAGACATTGAAACGGGGCCACTGAGTTGGTGCCGGTCATTGATAAGAAAACACAGAGCCTTATCGAAGGTCCTGAGGGTCTAAGTAGTGAGAGCCTCAGGGGATTCGAGCCGGGGACCCACCTCGAACCATGGGGTGAATCCCAAAGGGAAATCCCGGAGGGTAGGAAGTCTTCCATTCTTCCGAACCCGTCAGCTAACCCGGTCGGCTAAACAGGAAGATTTTGGAGTTTCAAAACAATGGGCAAGCACCACCGCCGTTCTAACTTTGCACGCAACGCAGTCGCATTTGGCGCAACTGTCGCCGGCGTTACCGCTCTCGCAGTTCCGACCGCTAACGCTAACCCGCTGAACGACATCCAGGGCGCACTGAACGGCTTCGATACCCCGCAGGTTGCAGGTATGCAGGATGTTGTTGGCAAGTTCAACGACATCGCAGGTGAGGTTACCTCCGGCAGCGTTGCAAACGTTGCAGCACCGTCCACTGGTTCGGCTATCGTCTCCGCTGCACGTTCCAAGATCGGTTCCCCGTATGTGTGGGGCGCTACCGGTCCGAACTCTTTCGACTGCTCCGGTCTGACCTCCTGGGCATACCAGCAGGTCGGTAAGTCGATCCCGCGTACCTCCCAGGCGCAGGCTTCCCAGGGTACCGCGGTCTCCAGCCCGGCACTGGGTGACATCGTTTCCTTCTACTCTGGCGCTACCCACGTCGGCATCTTCTCCGGCAACGGCAACGTGATTCACGCTCCGCAGTCCGGCGATGTCGTCAAGGAAGCTCCGATGAACTACATGCCGGTTCACAACTTCGTCCGCTTCTAATCTGTTTGAACGGATGACAACCTGCGGGGCCTTGATGCCCCGCAGAGCCTTGGCTCTCTTTTTACCGAGGGGGCACTGAGGCGAGCGCCCGGGTGCTGACGCTATGCGCGTCGTAAAGCACTATAGGGGCACTCGCCTCATTTTTTGTTTTTCTACTGCGGTTACGCAATGCGTGGAGTCGAAGGGCTATCCTGGTTACTCCCTTTGGATACCCCTTTGTGCTGGCGGTTTGTCGGTGTGTTGTTCCGCGGCAAGGCTGCTACAATTTGCTCGAATGCGTCAAGTGGTTTGATGTTTTGTTTTTCGGGGAAGAAATTTGAATACACAACTTGAAAAGGGTTTGGATTTGTCGCGTCACCGTGCCTCTCGCCGTCGCCACAACTCTCGTCGCGGTGTAGTCGGGCTTACGGTCGTGACTGGGCTAACCTTTGGCTCCGTAGGTTTGGCGCCGATTGCCTCTGCGCAGGATGAACAGCCAGCCCCGGATCTGGCTACTGCAGACGGCATTATTGCAGAGCTGGAGAAGATTTCTCGGGATACCGAAGCGGTTTCTGAGGAAGTTACCGAGCTGGATTCTCAGGTTCAGGCCAAGGAAGAGGAACTCCGGCACGCCGAAGGGGAACTGAAGCACTCTGAGGATCAGGTTCTCCGAGCACAGGATAATCTCAAGGCGCTCTCTGGTGAGATTTCCTACTTCGCGAAGAAGCGGATGCGTGGTGAAATCGTCGACCCATTGTCTGCCGCCCTGGGATCTTCCAGTGCTCAGGACGCTATCGACCGTGCCGGCTACATCAACAAGATGTTCCGCGACAACGATGAAGTCGTCAGCCGTGCGGTGCAAGCCCGCAAGGATGCCGAGGATGGCAAGGCCAATGCGCTGCGTCTGCAGGGCGATATCCGCAAGCAGCTCGATGACCTGGCCAAGCGCCGCGATGATTTGGACAAGCGCAGCGCCGAATTTGATGAGCGCGCCGAGCATGTCAAGTCCATGGTTGAATCGCTGAGCCCCGAACAGCGGGAAATCTGGATTTCCAAGAACAACCCAATTACCGAAGGGTTGGACAAACTGCTCGGATCTTCCGCCGCAGTTGATGCCGCGATGTCGAAGCTGGGTTCCCCGTACTCGTGGGGAGCTGCTGGTCCCTCCGCATTCGACTGCTCCGGCCTGATGTACTGGGCGTACCAGCAGATTGGTAAGTCCATCCCGCGGACCTCGCAGGCACAGCTCGCCGGTGGTACTCCGGTGAGCCGCGACCAGCTGCAGCCGGGCGACATCATCGGTTACTACCCGGGAATCACGCACGTGGGCATGTACATCGGCAATGGTCAGATTGTCCATGCTTCCGACTACGGTATTCCAGTCCAGGTCGTTTCCATCGACCAAGGTGGCCCGTACCAAGGCGCTGTCCGCTTCTAACTAGCGGCAGGTGACCTCGCGTCCTTTTAGTCAAGGTAGATAAACTCGGCTCCATGTCTGCGCGCGTACTGCTCATTACGAATGACTTCCCGCCTCGCGATGGTGGAATCGAGTCCTACCTGCGTGATTTCTGTGCTCGTTTGGATCCGGAGAACCTCGTAGTCCTCGCGTCCTCGCGAGCCCCCGAAGAAAAGCTCCGCGCCTACGACGAGTCGCTACCGTACCGTGTTTATCGCATGCGTGATTCCGTGCTGCTGCCACTGCCGCACGTAGCTCGTCGCGCCGCTCAGATTATTCGCACCGAACGCATTGACACCGTATGGTTTGGTGCCGCCGCGCCACTTGGTTTGCTTGCCGACGCATGCCGTCGCGCAGGTGCCACCCGCATCGTTGCTACCACTCACGGACATGAAGTGGGCTGGTCGATGCTGCCATTGGCCCGCCAGATGCTGAGGCGCATTGGTAAGAGCTCCGATGTTGTGACCTATATTTCCCGCTACACCCGTGGTCGATTTGCGGCAGCCTTTGGTCCGCAAACAGCATTTGAACGCCTGCCTTCCGGTGTCGATATCGAGCGATTTTCCCCGGACCCCGAGGCGGGACAGAAGATCCGGCAGCACCACGGAATCGGTGAGTCCCAGCCGCTTATCGTCTGTATTTCTCGGCTAGTGCGCCGAAAAGGCCAAGATATGCTGATTCGCAGCATGCCTAAGGTTCTTGAGCAGCACCCGGATGCCAGGTTGCTGATCGTGGGCGTTGGTCCGTTGAACCGAGAATTGAAAAAGCTGGCAGTAAAGCTCGGGGTCTCCGAGCAGGTTATTTTTGCCGGCAAGGTCTCTTATGATGACCTCCCCGCCTATTACAATGCGGCCAGCATTTTTGCCATGCCCGCCCGAACCCGCGGACGTGGCCTCGATGTAGAAGGCCTCGGCATTGTCTACTTGGAAGCACAGGCCTGCGGTGTCCCTGTCATAGCTGGCAAGTCTGGTGGCGCCCCGGAGACAGTTATCGATGGCGAAACTGGCATCGTTGTCGACGGGGCCTCGAAGCGCAGCGTCGCCACCGGGCTGGTTGAGATTTTGGATAATCCGGAGCGCGCGGCGGCGATGGGAGCCTGTGGTCGGGAGCATGTTGTGCAGTCGTGGACCTGGGAGGTCATGGCTGCTCGGGCTCGCCGAATTCTCCGAACCTGCGCAATCCCTTTATAATCAACTGTTATGTCCACCGATATTCCGATTCATCCGAACTCAGACGAGTCCGACGCCGCTGATCGCCCGGCTATCGGTTTTGATATTGGTGGAACAAACCTGCGCGCTGCAGTGGTCAGCGCTGATGGGCAGGTGCTGTATCGAGTTCAGACCAGTTCTGATGGCAGTGTGGATGCCATTGAACGTGGCATTGTCCAGACATCCGAGCGCTTGGTTGAACGCTTTCCAGATGTCAGCGCCATCGGTTTAGCTGTAGCTGGTTTTTTGGATTCTGACCGCCAGACGGTTCGTTTTGCCCCGCATCTGCCGTGGCGCGATGCGAACGTCGTCAAGCGTTTATCCTTGCTTCTCCCATGTCCGCTGCAGCTTGAGCACGATGCCAACTCGGCCGCCTGGGGTGAGTATCGCTTTGGTGCGGCTCGCGGTGCGGATAATTGGGTGCTGTTTGCGCTGGGTACGGGAATCGGCGGCGCGATGATGCAGGGGGGTGAGATTTACCGTGGCGCGTACGGCACGGCGCCGGAATTCGGCCACCTCACCGTTGTGCCGGATGGTCGTCCCTGCTCCTGCGGAAAGCGTGGTTGCTTGGAGCGTTACTGCTCGGGTACGGCGTTGGTTACCACCGCTCAGGAACTCTCTGAATCCGGTCGCTACTTCTCGCGGCTTACCGACGGGCTCGTGGCCGGCTCGGTAACTGGTACCGATGTCGTCTCGGCTGCTCGCCAGGGGGATGAATTGGCTCTAGCTGCGATTGATGACTTTGCTACCTGGCTGGGGCGTGGCCTGTCGATGGTGGGCGATGTCTTTGATCCGGAATTGATTGTTATCGGTGGCGGTGTTGCCTCGGCGTCTGATCTATACCTGGACAAGGCCAAGGCCGAGTTTGCCCGCAATCTCACCGGCGCTGGCTATCGTCCGGTAGCGGATGTGCGGGTCGCTGAACTAGGTGCGGATGCTGGGTTGATTGGTGCGGCGGATATTGCGCGCAGCGTTGTGGCTGCCGAGGGTGCGACATCGTCGTAAAGCGTCAATTTGGGGATTGCAGGGGAATTCGCCCGCGAAAAGGTGGGGGAATGGCTGCGGAGATGGATTGTCGGACCAACTGAACCTGTATAGTTTTAAACTGTGAATAATCGCTGGTACAAGTTCTTTAAGTACATCCTCATTGGCCCTTGGCTGCGGATCTATAATCGCCCGTACTACATCGGTGGTGAGAAGATTCCTCAGGAAGGTCCAGCGCTGATGGCGTCGAACCACCTTGCTGTGATGGATCACTTTTTCTTCCCACTGGTCTGCCGTCGTCAGCTGACGTTCCTGGCGAAGGCGGAGTACTTCACCACGCCGGGCTTTGTCGGCGGTATCCAGAAGTTCTTCTTCTCCTCGGTGGGGCAGGTGCCGATTGACCGTACCTCTGGTGATGCAGCTCGCGATGCGCTGAACGCCGGCTTGAAGGTGCTGTCACGCGGTGACCTGCTGGGCATTTCCTTGGAAGGCACCCGTAGTCCCGATGGTCGACTGTACCGCGGTAAAACCGGTGCGGCACGTGTCGCGCTGGAGGCCGGTGTGCCGGTGTTCCCAATGGCGATGATTGATACGGAGAAAGCCAACCCGATTGGTTCGTGGATTCCTCGTCCGGTGAAGGTGGGCACGATTATCGGCGATCCGATTGATCCGTCGGAGTACAAAGCCAAGTACAGCGATGAGTATGAAGCGGCCAGGGCACTGACGGATGACCTGATTAAGGAAATTCAGAAGCTTTCGGGTCAGGAATATGTCGATGCCTATGCGACTGATGTGAAGAAGTCCTTGGAGGCCGGCAACGGCTATCCAGCGGGAACCGAGCCGGGGGGAGAGCTGACTTTTCCGGCTCCGGGGCCGAAGCCGACCCCTCGTCGCTGGTTCCGACGCGCTCGCTAGAATAATAAGGCGCAGATAGTTTTCGCGACAGTGGGGCTGCACACTTCCTAAGGCGATTCGGTGCATGGGGAAGATTTGCTCGGTAGGGCTCCGCGGTCTTTTGGTCGCGAGGTAGCCGACGCGAGGCCGAGGCTGGAGAGGATTCCACACCGTGCGTTATTTTTATGACACCGAGTTTATTGAAGACGGCAAGACTATTGATCTTGTCTCCATCGGTGTCGTAGCTGAGGACGGCCGCGAGTACTACGCGGTGTCTACCGAGTTCAACGAGAGCAAGGCTGGGCCGTGGGTGCGGGCCAATGTGCTCAATCAGCTGCCCAATCCCTCATCTCCGCTGTGGAAGAACCGGGACACGATCCGCGAGGAACTGCTGGCATTTTTCACCGAACCCGGTACGGGCAGTCCAGAGCTGTGGGCCTGGGTAGGCGCCTACGACCATATTGCGTTGGTGCAGCTTTGGGGCGATATGACCAAGCTGCCGCAGTTCATGCCGCGCTATACCCGTGAACTCAAGCAGTACTGGGAGATGGCGGGCAAGCCACGGTTACCAAAACAGACTGCAGGTAAGCACGATGCGCTGGCAGATGCCCAGCACAATCTGCTGAAGTTTCAAAAGATTGCCCAGAAGTTGCCGCTTGATTAAGCAGCGGAATGCGAATATTTGGTGACCTGACTAACACCCTTCTGGCAGGGGCACTACAATGAACTTCTGTGAGTTGGACTATTGATCTCCCTGTAGATGACCTGCCCGATCTGCCACCGCTTCCCGGCGACATGGCTGAGCGCTTTGCTGATGTCGTATCCCGCCAAGCCCTACAGCAGCCAAGCTGGGATGCCCGCGCCGCTGCTAACGTGCGTCGCATTCTCGAATCGGTGCCGCCAATTGTGGTCGCGCCTGAGGTTCGTAAGCTTCGTCAGGAGCTTGCCGACGTCGCTAATGGTAAGGCCTTCCTGCTGCAGGGCGGTGATTGTGCGGAGACCTTTGAGTCCAATACTGAGCCGCACATCCGCGCCAATGTGAAGACCTTGCTGCAGATGGCCGTTGTGCTGACCTACGGCGCATCCACTCCGGTCGTGAAGATGGCTCGTATCGCTGGTCAGTACGCCAAGCCGCGCTCGAAGGACATCGACGGCGACGGTTTGCTCAGCTACCGCGGTGACATGGTCAACGGTGTTGAGCCGACCGAAGAAGCTCGAGTTCACGACCCAGCTCGAATGGTGCGTGCCTACGCCAATGCCTCCGCGGCGATGAACCTGGTACGTGCACTGACAGGTTCGGGCACCGCTGACCTGCACCGTCTGCACGAGTGGAACCGTGAGTTCGTCAGCAACTCGCCGGCTGGCGCCCGCTACGAGGACCTGGCACGCGAGATTGATCACGCACTGCAGTTCATGGCTGCCTGTGGTGTTGCGGACTCGAACCTGCAGACCGCGCAGATTTACTGCTCGCATGAGGCGCTGGTTGTTGACTACGAGCGCGCTATGCTGCGCCTTTCTGAAAACGATGGCAGCCAGGAGCTGTTCAACCTCTCCGCGCATCAGCTGTGGATTGGTGAGCGCACCCGTGGCATTGAGGATTTCCACATCAACCTGGCTGCCATGATTGGCAACCCCGTCGGTGTGAAGATTGGCCCGACCACCACGCCGGAGGAGGCTGTCACTTACGCCGACAAGCTCGACCCGTTCTTCCAGCCTGGTCGCCTGACCCTGACTTCGCGTCTGGGCAATGACAAGGTTCGCTCCGTGCTGCCTCCCATCGTTGAGGCTGTGGAAGCTTCTGGTCACAAGGTCATTTGGCAGTGCGACCCGATGCATGGCAACACTTACTCGGCCTCCAATGGGTACAAGACCCGCCACTTCGACCGCATCGTCGACGAGGTTCAGGGCTTCTTCGAGGTGCACCGCTCGATCGGTTCACACCCGGGCGGTATCCACGTGGAGCTGACCGGCGAAGATGTCACTGAGTGCCTCGGTGGCGCGCAGGACATTTCCGATGTCGACCTGCCAGGCCGTTACGCATCCGCCTGTGACCCGCGTTTGAACACTCAGCAGTCGCTGGAGCTGGCCTTCCTGGTTGCCGAGATGCTGCGCAACTAGTTGCAACCAGCTCAGCTAGGTACAACTAGCCCAGCTGGTGCAGCGCCGCGTTCAGTGGAGCGCTGCACTTTTTACAGAGTGCTGACCGAAATGCGGTCGCCCGCCGTGGCCTTGGCGCCCGGTCGGGGTGACTGCAATACGATGCGATCCTCCTCGTTCGCAGAGACGTCGATGTCGAGCTGAAGATGCTGTTTCTCCGCTTCACGACGTGCCTGCGCAACAGTTTTACCCAGCAGCTGCGGAACCTTCACTGCTCTGGACACCGTCAGCGTGACAGTCGCATCATTGGGGTTAACCAAACGACCTGCACTCGGTGAGACTGCGTCGACACGGCCGTAGTCGCGCGAGGAGGAGGACGCGTCCTTTACTTCGCTTACCTCAATGCCCTCGCGCTGCAGAATTTGGCGAGCAGTATCCTCCGACTTGCCCACGACATTGGGCACTTCGATGCCGTTGTTAATGGTCAACGTCACAGAACTACCGCGTTCGAGGCCAGTGCCTTCCTCAGGAGACACGGAAAGAACCTCTTCCGGCTCAGCAGAGGAGGAGAACTCCGCCGATACCTCCCGGACTTCCAGCCCGGCCTTGCTCAACAGCTCACGAGCTTCATCCTCTTGAAGCCCCACGATTTTTGGCACCTTCACCGGTGCTGGCCCCTTGGAGTAATGCACAGTCACAACTGAGCCAACTTCGACGGTCTGTCCTGGAGCAGGAACCGCATATACCAAGCCGCCGGTGGAGACATCATCGGAAAAGACGGGGTCTCCGACCTCTTCTTTCAACGTCCGCTTAGCTAGGGCAGCACTGAACACTTCCTTTGAGTGGTTCGCGGGATATGCGGGCACAGTCGGGCGGCCGAGACTGACCAGTACGCGAACATCATCACCGCGGACAACCCGCGCTCCAGCCAGGGGGTCCGAGCCAATAATCTGGGACACTGCGACATCGTTGTCGTAGCGCTCATCAACCACCGGTTCAAAGCCCGCCTCACTGATTGCGGTCATCGCCTGTGGTTGCGACAGCCCAGTGATAGAGGGCACTTCGCCATAACGGCCAGAGCCCAGCCACCACGCGCCAAGCCCCATGCCCAACGTGGCAACCAGGGCGATAATCAGCCACAATGCACATCCACGGCGCGTCCGCTGTCGGGTAGCTCGACGGCTCTTAGGCGTCTGAGTCTGAGCAGATCGCGGCTGCGGATGCTGTGGGTGCTGTGGCCCCTGAGTGTCCGGCGGCAGCGGATATTCCGGAGCGCCTGGAACGTCGGCTGGTACGAGAGCTCCACCAGACGGCTCCGGGGATTCCCAGCCAGTGGGGTTGTACTCGTCATAGCGATCGAAAGTGCGTGTCCGCCCCGCATCCGGGTCGTCGAAATCATCGAAAACGTTTGGTGGTCCCGGTGGTCGGGAAGAAACGGGGCTACCGGGTGCGTCCGTCGAGAAGCCATAGCCGTCGTGACCGAAGCGCTCGGGTGCCGTCTCTGCGGTGCCGTGTCTGTCATCGAAATGGTCGTTGCCCGGTCGGTGGAAGTCCTCTGTGAGCCCCTCCATGGCGGCAGCGTTGGCGGCTGCTGAATTGACGGGCGATGGCACGCGGAATGGTGGCAGCGCGAGTTTGTCCGCAATGTCTTCGAGTGCGTCACCGAATTCCTCGGCCGTCTCAAACCGATCCTCCGGCCTGCGGGAACAAGCGCGGGCGACCAACTCGTCGAACTCCTCGGGAACGCCGTCGATGAGCTCCGAGGGTGGCGGGACATCTTCGTTCAATCGCTTCATGGCAACGCCGAGCGAAGAATCGGCGATGAATGGCGTGGTGCCGGTAAGCAGCTCAAAGAGCAAAATACCCGCCGCATACACATCGGAGGCAGGGGAGATGGATTCACCCGTGACCTGCTCCGGAGCCAGATAAGCGACGGTGCCGACGATGACCGAGTTAGAGGTCACCTTGGCATCAGCGGCCGCGCGCACTAGACCGAAGTCCGCCAGCTTCACTCGCCCGTCCGAGGCAATCAGCACATTTTCCGGCTTGATATCGCGGTGCACCATTCCGCGGGAATGCGCCACCGATAGGGCGCGCAGAACCGAGCGCATTACGACGGCAGCTGCATGTGGAGGCATCGGACCGCGCTGACGGAGCAGCTCGCGGAGGGTCCCACCGTCGACGAATTCCATAATGAGGAAAACATGCCCCGCCGGGTCCGTGCCCTGGTCGTAGACGTTGACGAGTGACTCGTCATTGAGGTGCGCGACCGCGCGGGCCTCACGTTCGAAGCGGATGCGGAAAGACTCGTCGTCGACAAAACGCGGATCCATGACCTTTGCGGCCACCCTGCGATCGAGCCGCAAATCGGTGGCGCAGTACACGGTGCTCATGCCACCGTGTGCGATGGTGGCTCCGATACGGTAGCGACCATCGAGAATCTGCCCCTCGACAAGCTGCGACATAAACCAGCCTTCCCTGTTCCAATCAGTTGCTTCTAATAAGTATATGGGGACGTACCTACTGCAAGGCCAACGCGCTAAAGTGACCAGTGTGAGAAAGATTCCAACTTGCCACGATATCCTGAGCGCCGACGAACCCACTCTTGCGCTGCCTGATGCCGCTGACCTCATTGGCGTCACCGTCACCCGAATTCACGCGTTGCTGCAGGAGGGGCGCCTTATTGCAGTCCACCGCGACGGCATTGCACAAATTCCCGCCCGCTTCTTTGAAGATGACGAGGTCGCGCGTTTTGTACCTGGCGCACTCGCATTGCTTGCCGACGGCGGCTACACGCGAGAAGAAACGCTGGAGTGGCTATTCACCGAAGATGAATCTCTGCCTGGACGTCCGGTGGACGCCCTACACGGTCACCTTGCACGCGAAGTAATGCGCCGCGCACAGGCTATGGCGTTGTAAAGACCCGGACGGCGTCCTACGCCCGCCGTCCTACGCCCGCGATAGCTCCTGTCGTAATCGCCCGGCCACTGCTGTGAAAAGCAGCGGGAGGGCGATTTTTGCTTTTCGAGCGCGTCCCACTTGAGCGCGTTGCGCAAAGACGTTGTAGTTCATGCGCTCAATTTCGCCGAGAATGTCTGAGTAGAGAATCTCCGCGGCACGGATAGCCTGACGCCCTGGCACCTCTAACATGTCCACGCCGCTGCTGGCTTCGGCATAGAGGGCGCGGTTGCGAGCGATGAAGAAGGCCAATGCCTGACGTACCGCCGGGGTCGTCTGTCCCGTGGCGGCACAGTAGCCGATCTCCTCGGTACCCACTCCGAAGGCCTCCCACTCATTCAGTGGTAGGTAAATACGGCCACGGCGAAAATCCTCGGCGATGTCGCGGAGGAAATTCGTCACCTGAAAGGCTTTTCCCAGGAGCTCTGCGTAGGGAGTGGCTTCCTCACGGGAGACCCCTGTGCGGGTGCCTAGGATGGGCATCATCTCAAGGCCGATGACTGCTGCGGAGCCCCACATATACGAGTCGAGTTGCTCCCATGTTTCAAAATGCGCAATGTGGCACGATGTGTCGGGCACGTCCATCAACATGGAGTGAACAAAGTCCGCAGAGAGCTGTGGATCGATGTCGTAGTCGCGAAAAGTCTGTGCGGCCGCCGAGATGACGGCACGGTCGCGGTCGCGGTGGACGTCGTCAAGCGAACCGATGACGACAGCTGAGTGGAAAAGCTCGCTTAAACGTATGACCGTGGCTTCGATGTGCGTGGGGGAGCGGTCGGCGTCGGCGGGGCAGTCGACGTAGTCATCGACGATGCGTGCCCAGGCGTAGAGAGACCACACCGCACGCTGTTGGCAGGGTGCCAACAGTCGCGTGGCCAGGGAATACGTGCGACCGTGGGAGGCCATAATATCGCGGCAGAGCTCGTAGGACTGTGGCAGCGCGATGGTCGAGAGAGGCTGTGGGGCGGGCATGGACAACTATGCGACCTCGGTTGACCGCGACAGGGGCGCCACTGTGGAATCCGTGTCTGCGGCGGTTTTTTCGTCGCGCCACGAGTACTTCCAGCTGAATTTTCCAGTGGTCAGCCAGCCGACGGCCAGCCAGCCGAGAACGGTGATGATAACCATCCAGGGCACGTCGTAGAAGCGGTGATTGCCGCCGCCGGCGAAGGACAGCGACAGGATGAATGTGAACAACACGGTGCCTTGAACCACCCATCGTGGCGGGCGAATCGTTCCCATGGGGGGCAATAAGCTGGCGTAGTACCAGGGAAGTGCCACGGCATTAAATACGCAGGCCACCACGTAGGCGGCAATCATGCCAGCGACATTGTTACGAGGGGTGGCTCGGAAGTAGAACCAGGAGATCACGAGTCCCACCAGCATGATGATAGAGGAGACCACGCGTGTGTGGCTGACGATGACATTGAAACCGATGTCGTCGTTGAACCACGCCATGACGCCCGAGATCACACCAGCGACCGCTGACGGTGCTGCCAGGGGGTTAATCACCTTGGTATTGCCACTGATCTCGGAAATCCAGCCCCAGCTCGAGCCGGTCAGCCACGTCACCACTGCAAGCGTGTCGACGCAGACTGCGACCAACACGATGCCCACACCGGCAATCGCCGGAATCTTGCGCAGCATCTCTTGAACCGTGGCGATGGGCTCGCGCCTGGTCAACACAATCCACACGACGAAGGGAAGCGCCAGGACAGCGGTGGCTTTCAGCGCGACGCCGATTCCGATGAGGACAGCAGCGACCAGGCCACCCCGCATGTGCTCCATGTGCAGTGCGGCAACTAGTGCCAGGCTGACCAATCCGACCATCAGTGCCTCGTTGTGCATACCCGCAATCAGATGCAGTAGCACCAGTGGATTGAGCACACCGAGCCACTGTGCGAAAGCCGGATTTGCTCCAAGCTCCCGGGCGATTCGCGGGATCGACCAGACAATGGCGGCGAAGCCCAGCAGACACACAATGCGGTAGAGAATCACGCCGACGGTGATGTTGTCGCCGACAATCCGCGTGATGACCTCGCCAATTCCCAGATGCAGCGGGCCATACGGGGTGGTGGTATTCCGCCAATCTGCGGATACCTCCAGCAGCATCGGCCCTGGATTGGCTGCAGCTCCCTCAGTGTAGGGATCAAACCCATCGCGGACCATCGCGCCCTGCATGAGATACGAATAGACATCGCGAGAGAACAGCGGTGCGGCCAGCGCGAGGGGAATTGCCCAGGCCATCAGGATTGAATTGAACCGACGCAACGTGGACTCATCGCCGCCAGCGTTCGCTGGAACCGCAGCGTCTGCTGCGTCGCCATCATGGGCAGAACCGGCCACAATGTCCCGGATGGTCCCCTTCGAGAACAGCAGTTCCCGCCCGATGCGCAGCCACGAGATAAGCAGCAGGGCGATACCTACCCAAATCACAATCTCACAGAAAATCTGACCGTGACCGTAGGTGATCCAGTCGAGTCCCAGAGCGTGGACAAGGCCGCCACGGTAGCGATTCGCACCGGAACCGTAGGAGCCCAGAGCAATGAGGATGCCACCGTAGACACCCAGCTGAGCACTCCGCGATAAATTCATGTCAACCTAAACAATCGATACATTGCTGATGCATTAATCCTAGTTGGTCAGTGACCACCGGCAGACATCCGGGAGACATTCATGAGCTAAGGCGTTTCAAACCGCTGTGCCGCAAGTCGTCCCGAAATCATGACCGTCGGCACGCCAACCCCCGGCACCGTCGTCGATCCCGCCAGCGTCAGATTCTTTGGCATCTTCGGAGAGAAGTTGCGGGGACGGAACGGCCCCGTCTGTCGGAACAGATGCGCCAGCCCAAACGGCGAGCCAACGCCCATGTCGCGTTCTTGCCACTGCTGAGGGGTATCGATCCGACCGACTCGCCACTTCGTAGAAATCCCGGTCAGTCCGCGCCGCTCCAGCTCAGCGCTTATTTTCGCAACGTAGTCCCCACCGATTCGTGACCAGATCAGATTGGCCGACTGCAAGTTGGGGCACGGCGCGAGCACACTGACGGGCTCCCACTGCACGCCGTTCGCATCTGTGACAATACGCTCCGGCGCGCTCACCGCAGGCCGGGTGACCAGCAATGATGGGTCCGACATTAGCTTTCCATGGCGCGGTGACGAGATCTCCTCAAAGGTTTCGTTCCACTTTTCGCCAAACGAAATCAGGTGATGCCGCTTCGGCCACGTCGCAGTCTCCGAAACCGGAATCAGCCCGTGCGCCACCACCGCCGATGGAGAAAATCGAACTGGGAACAACCGTCGCGCTCCCGTCCGCTTTACGACGCTCCGAAGGCCTCGCCGCTTCGATGAGCTACCGGCGGCAGAGGTAGCCGCGTCGTGAAGCCAGCTCTGCACCACAGGTAAATCGGTCGTAGCGATGACGGCATCGGTGGGACGCTCGCCAGTTGCCGTGGTGATGGCGGAGACAAAGCCTGCTTCGTCAACTTTCAGCCCAGTGACATCAACGCCGAAGTCGATGGTTCCGCCAGCTCGACGGACGGCCTCGGCGAGCAACTCGCTGACGGCGCCTATACCCGAACCAAATGCGGGGGAGTGCGGATAGTAAACCCCCATCGAGGTATCCATGTGGGAAATGCAGCCGTAGACCGCGCGGGCCTTAGCGGGAGGCACACCTGCGTAAAGCGCCTGGAAGCTGAAAACGCGAGCGAGATCATTATCTCCGAGGAAGGCACGAATCTTAGGTTCGAGGGCGCCGAAGGCACCGAGTCGGAGGAGCGTAGTGAGGTCGCGAAGCGCGCCGGGCCCGGTGAATAGGTCCGTAACGCGGTCAAAGCTGCGGGACATGAAGTTGTCGAAGCAGGCATTGAAGAGAGTTTGCAGCCACGTGCGAAGTTTGCGGTAACCGGCGACGGTGGAGTCAGAGGCACCGAAGCGCGCGAGTTCATCGGCCATCATGTCTTCGTTGGAAAACACATCGAGTCCGCCGCGGGTGGCAAATTCCGCACGGTAGGTGGGCGTGATTGGGGAGGCCGAAAAACCCGGGTCGATATCGCGCGCGTAGAGGCCGACGGCGGCGAGGGCATCGTCGACAAGCGAGGGCATGGTCCATACAGTTGCGCCAGTGTCGAAGACTGCGGTGAGCGATTGCTCGTCGATATCGACTGTGATGGGTTCACTGGCGCAGCGTCCGCCGACGAAACTTCCCCGCTCGACAACGGTGACATCGTAGCCATCGGCGATGGCGTAGAGCGCGGCGGTAAGTCCGGACAGGCCTGCGCCGATGATGGTCAGTCGTGGTTTGGAGCCCTTATGAGGACGAGTGACCGCACGTCGCAGACGCGGGGAATTAATGGGGGCACGAGTGGGGGAAGCAGCGGGCATGACTACGCAACACCTGGTCTAATGCTGACGAGCGGTGGCGCGAACGCCCATAGCAATGAGGTTCTCGCGCGACGTTGCAGGCAGGTCGGCATTCTCGATAGTGGAGAAAGCGCGGCTGGTCAGGCGGTCAATTTCACGTTCGACGGCATCGGCAGCGCCGGAATCAGCGATGAGATTTCGTAGCTCATCAATATCTGCAGCAGACGAGACCGCTCCCAGGCGTTCATCGATAAAGCGGGCCTTTTCAGGTGCGGAATCGAGGTAGAGGCTTAAAGCCTGGCCGACCAGTACGGTTCGCTTGCCCTCGCGGAGGTCATCGCCGGCAGGCTTGCCCGTGACTTCGGGATCGCCGAAAACACCCAGCTGATCGTCGCGGAGCTGGAATGCCACACCGATATCGCGGCCGAAGCTGCGGTAGGCCTCAACCAATTCCGCTGGGGCGCCGGCAATCGCAGCACCAATGTGGAGCGGCCGCTCGATGGTGTAGGCGGCGGTCTTGAACAGATTGATTTTCTCAGCGGTCTCGACGCGACTGTCCCGGCTGGCTTCGGCCGTGATATCGAGCAGTTGGCCGCCAAGTACTTCAGTGCGCATCGCCCGCCAGGGGACAAGTGCGCGGGTTAGCGCCTCCGAGCTGAGGCCTGAAGAGTGCATCATGTCATCAGCCCAGGTCAAGGCGACATCGCCAATGAGAATCGCGGCGGAAATGCCGAAGCGGTCGGCGGCTCCATTCCAGCTATTGGCCTCGTGCTTGGCCTCGAATACCTTGTGGATGGTCGGTGCGCCACGGCGCGTATCAGCGTCATCGATGATGTCGTCATGAATGAGTGCGCAGGCTTGAATGAGTTCCAGGGCGCTCACCGCGTTCATCACAGCCTGGGAATCCTCTGCTGGGGAGAAACGGCCTTCGAGGCCGCCTGCTCCCAACCACCCCTGCCAGGCGAAGGCTGGACGCACGCGCTTGCCCCCATTGAGGACGAAGGAATGGAGCGAATCTATGGCCTCGGTGTATACCGCATCGACCGATGCGACATCGTCGCCACGGCTTTTGAGGTAATTCTCCAGCGTTTTGGTAACAGTAGCTGGTACTTCGCGGGGCTGTAGCGCGGCCAAATCCAGTTCTTCGCTCATGTGAGCCTCTCGTCGATGACGGGTAATGCTGACTCAAGAATAGGACACCGCTTAGTATGAGTGACTATGTCCTCAACAATGCCACCGTCGCCAGGCCGCCAAGTGACAATCCGCCAGGCGCTTTCAATGCCGAGCGCGGGCAGTATTCCCTTCTCGGTCGAGTTCATGCCCCCGCGTGACGACGCGGCCGAGGAACGTCTTCTCCGAGCAGCTGAGGCTTTCCATGATCTTGGTGCCTCCTTTGCATCCGTGACCTACGGCGCCGGTGGTTCTAGCCGCGACCGCACCCTGCGAATCGCCCAGCGCGTTTCGAGGCAGCCGCTGACAACGCTTGTGCACCTGACATTGGTAGAGCACACTGTCGACGAGCTGCGGGAAATCCTGCGCTCTTATCTCAGCGCGGGGCTGACGAATCTGCTCGTTCTGCGTGGTGACCCACCGGGAGACCCGCTTGGCCCTTGGGTGGAGACCGAGGGCGGTCTGCACTACGCCAGCGAATTGATTGAGCTGATTAAGGCCGAGCCGGAGTTCGAGAAATTTGAAATCGGCATTGCGTCGTTCCCGGAGGGACACTACCGCTCGCCGGATTTGGACCATGACACGCAGTACACGCTGGCCAAGCTGCGCGCAGGAGCCGAATACTCGATTACGCAGATGTTCTTCGATATTGAGCACTACTTACGCCTTCGAGACCGCCTGGTGGAAGCCGACCCAGTGCACGGTGCCAAGCCCATCATTCCGGGGCTGATGCCGATTACATCGCTGCGCTCAGTGCGCAGGCAGGTTGAGCTCTCCGGGGCACAGTTGCCATCCGATTTGGAGGAACGCCTGATTAAGGCAGCAGATGGTGACGAGCAGGCCAATAAAGATGAGATTCGCAAGATTGGTATCGAGTTTTCGACCAACATGGCAGAGCGGCTCATCGCCGAAGGCGTGCCGGGGCTGCACTTTATGACTATGAACTTCGCTCGCGCCTCCCAGGAAGTTTTGCACAACCTCGGCATGGCGCCCGAATGGGGCACCGGCCAGGATATGCTGCGCGGCGGTTTTTAATTGCTAAAAGTCCTGCATGTCGCGAACTCTTCGCGCCCACAGGACACCTAGCACTGAGGCTAGGACACCGGCGGCTGTGGTCACACCGGCAAATAATAGGAATTGATTCCGCTTGGTGGATCCAGCCGGCGACGAAGCCCATACATTATGGTTCTCGCCACTGGCGAGCTGCCATTCCACCTTGTTCGGTTCGGTCTGGCGGCCATTGGAGTCAGTAACCTGCTCCGGGAACGCGACGACGAAATCAACCTTCGCGCCGGGCAGGTGAGTCAAATCCATGTGGCCGTTCATCGAAATCTTGCCGCCACCGGTACGGTCTAGGTCGATGTCTACGCGATCGTCGGAAAGCTGTCGGAGCGTATCGGTGAGTTCAATGAAGTGCAGCTCGTTGAACGAGACTTCCATCTTTCCTGTGGAGGAGTCGATTACTCCCTGCGAGACGCGGTCGGAGAGATCTTCCGGTACTTGCCACTGCTCAAATTGGGAACGGACTTCCTCCGTGGGTGTTACGTGAATTGTGCCCGAGACCCTGTCGTCGCCGGAAATGGTAATGCCAGCCTGTGCGTCAAAGCAGCCGCTGAGCGGCAAGATGGCGGCAATTCCGGCCATTGCTGTGGCAATGCGCAGAGGCGAAAGCCGTCGACGTGGTGTGGAAGGTTCACTCGGTGATGATGTCACGGGGAAGATCTACTCCTAGAACTGCGAAGGGACGGGAGTCCCCTGTGAAATAAAAGTTCCTTAAAACATCCTTGAAACCAAATTGGCGGTAGAGCTGCCATGCCCTATTGGCCTCATTCGGGTATTCCGGGGTTGACAACAGAACTCGCGTCTCTGGGCGGGAATCGACCAACTCGCGGAGCAGTCGTTTACCGAGTCCCCGCCCCTGAAAGCTGGGGTGTATGTGAATCTCAGACAGTTCGGCGTAGTTGCCCAAGAGCTTGACGACGTCCGGTAGCGAGCGCCCGTCCATGAGCAGTCCATCTCTTACCTGGCGATACCACCAGTGCGTGTCCAATCCTGTACGGCAGTAGCCGATGCCAACCAACCTGCAGCGCGGGTCGCGGAGAGCCTGGGCAGGGGAGAGCTCTTTGGGGTGAGCTATGGCTGCAGCAGCCATGAAGCCGGGTTGAGTGGTTTGCTTCTGCCATTCGTGGAGACGACCGGGCAAGATTGCGGGGTTGTACTGCATCGCGGTGATGTAGAGAGCCACTGCTTCTTGCAGGCGGAGATTGAAGTCTCCTGCTGTCATCGGAACCACGCTGTATTTCACAGTGACCAGATTAGCGACTTGGACGAACTTAGTTGTGAGATTACTGCAATAACATCGAGTCGAACAGGTGTGCGAAAGTGCGCATGGCGTAGTCCGGGCTTGGGGATAGATTGCAGTCAATCCCGCTAAGGAGAAGCGGAAAATCCGTGCTCATGTGAATGCTGTGTGAAAGGAGAAGCAGGGTGGTGGCAAGGTCGAACGTGGTGGAGTTTAGGGCGATTTCGCAGTCGGGTTCGGTCGCCCCGGTCGGTGTCTCAAGGCAATCGCTGGAGCTGCTGGGGCGGGCAGAGGCTCTGCTAGTGAATGCTCGGAATGCCAGCTCTGATGAGATGTTGGAGCTTTCCTACTGTGCGGCGCTGCGTTGCGCAGGTGCGCTGTTGAATCGCGACGATGTGTCGGTGGCTGGGGGTTCTGGCTCGGGCGCTCGTTCGGGCTCGGTAGTTAAGCGTCGTCGTTCGGCAACACAGAGTGCCTGGTTGCGTTTAAAGAAAGAGCAGCCCGAATTTGATAGCTGGGTCACCAAGTTTGAGCAGTTCACCGCGCTGCGTGAGGAAGTCCGGTTGGGTATTTCGCGTCGCATTGACTCGCAGCGGGCGCAGGAGCTGTGGGATTTAAGTTGTGCATTCTTGGGGGCTGTTCGGACTGAGCTGGGTATTCTGCCCGCGGCTGCATAAGCCGGTGGGGGGCGTGCTAAAGCGTTGCTTTCCTAAATAAATGGGGGATTGTTCGGATTCATGGAACAATAGAGGTGAGTCGCCCGTTGAAGGGGTAAGAATGAAGCTAACGGACGCCGCGTTAGCAGCAGGTGGCCTGTGATTAACTTTGCTGTATCGGCATTGTTGGTTGAGGGTCAAGGCTCGCCAGTATCGCGGTGGGCAATGCTCAAGTAGGCGATGGAGGAATTGTGGGACTATCTGAGCACGAACAGCGGATGCTCGACGAAATCGAGTCTGCACTCTACGCTGAGGATCCTAAATTTAGTTCGACGATGGCCGGAAATGCGTTCAGCTTTCCGGAGGAAAACAGCGCACCTCGTGGGTTTTCCATCCAGGTTTTTGCGCTCATGCTCCTCGGTCTGCTGATGTTGATTGGCGGCGTCGCTCTTTTCTCTGTGAGCAATTGGTTCGTTGTGTTATCGGTTGCCGGCTTTGGCCTTATGTTCGGTTCCGGCGTTTGGGCTCTGACCGGCGCCGGTAAGCAGGAGAAGGCTAGTTCTGCTTCGGGGCTGAGCTTTGGAAAGTCTAAGTCCGGGGCGGCAAAGAGTCGTCGAGGGACCTCGGGTAGCCGTGGCTCCTCTGGTGATTCCACGTTGGAATCGCGTTTCCGTGGCCGCTTCGAGGGGCGTTAGGGGATAAGCCTCAAGAATTAACAAGTGAGGGCAAGCCAGCGATGGCTTGCCCTCACTTTTTTGTTTTTCTAGACGTGAATCGTCTCCACAAGATCTCACCCACTTTGCCCCACCCCGAGTCCCCACTTTTCCCCACTTAGCTATTGGGATGGAGGAATTCTTATCTGCGGTCGTTGTTGGTATCTCCGAAAGTTTGGCTCTGGCGACACAAAATTGCAGGTCAACGCACTAAGTCTGGCGACCAGGTTGAATCTGGATGGTTTTTAGGAGGTAAGTGGTGGGTAGTGGGGCGTAAACTGCTTTCTGTTAACAATGTGGTTGGTGTGGCGTCGTTATCGGCGTGGTCGCGGGTGGGTGCCCCACTTTTTATTCGCGCTTTAATTGTCGAGGTGATTCTTTAAAAGCCCAGGTCAATTGGGTTAAAGTGGATGTCCTGGCGGCGGGGTTGCGCTGATGCTGTGACTATTTTTCTCCTTCTTGTGTTGATAGTGGCAGATAGTGGGGTAAAGTGGGGCGTGATGTTGATTGAGGTTGGTCAACATTGCAGAAGTGAATATCCGATTTGCGCTTAAAGTTTGGCGAGATTTTGGCACTGCGGTAAAGCACAGCCCTCCGGCTCTGCTTGAAGGCAACGCCTAAATCCCTGAATTCGGTAAGCGTTTGTGCGTTGACATTGAGGTTGACACGGGGATAGGAGGCCAGTGACGCATGTTTCTGGGCACCTATACGCCGAAGCTTGATGACAAAGGGCGCCTGACGTTGCCAGCGAAGTTCCGTGAGGATCTCGCAGGTGGCCTGATGGTCACTAAAGGGCAGGATCATTCTCTGGCGGTGTATCCGAAAGAGGAGTTCGTCAAATTAGCTCAGCGGGCTACTAAGGCCTCTCGTACGAATGCCAAGGCGCGAGCTTTCATCCGAAATCTTGCGGCGAGCACCGATGAGCAGCGGCCCGATGGTTCGGGGAGAATCACGTTATCGATGGATCACCGTCGGTACGCGAATCTCTCCAAGGAGTGCGTGGTTATCGGCTCTATTGACTTTCTGGAGATCTGGGACAAAGAGTCCTGGGAGGCCTACCAGGCGGAGCATGAAGCTGATTTCTCCGAAGGAGAGGATGACTCGCTGTTCGGCGTTTTATAAACCGCTTGGAATAACCGAAAAGAGGGAATGTCCGCATGGACTCTGCCTGATAGCCCCTGGTGTACTTCCCCGATACCAGGTTCTGTCAGGCGGGGCCCTGTGAACATCCCCGCTTTTTGTTTTAAGCACCGATAGCAGCATTCCCAGTAGTGCTCATGAGGTGCGGTCTGGTTGCTGGCGCGGCACTCGTCGTTAAGCAAACCGGGAATACACTCGATAGATTCTCTGACCAGTGCGAACATACCCGGTGAGGAGGGGAAATGAACGGATCGGCACCTGCGGATGATCGCAAGTCCGGCGAGTTTGGTCATGTCCCCGTTTTGCTTCATCGAGTAACTGATTTGTTGCGCCCGGGCATCGAGGCACTGGGTGACGACGCAGTAGTTGTCGACGGCACTCTTGGTGCCGGTGGACACACGGAATACCTGTTGGAGCAGTTCCCGAAGCTCTGCGTTGTTGGACTCGATCGCGATGACAATGCATTGCGAGGGGCAGAACAACGTCTCGCGCGCTTCGGTGATCGCTTTGTAGCCTTCCGTGTGCGTTTCGATTCGCTCGCCGAGGTGCTCAGTGGTGAGATTCCTGCAGCCGCTGGTGGAAGTGGCGCGGAGGACATTCTCGCCCGCGCCGCTGAGAAGGGCATTGCAGGTGCGCTTTTCGATCTCGGTGTTTCCTCGATGCAGCTTGACCAAGTCAATCGTGGATTCGCCTACCGAGTCGACGCCCCGCTGGACATGCGCATGGATGCAAGCCAGGGGATTACCGCAGCGGATGTGCTCAATACCTATTCGCACGGTGATATCGCGCGCATCCTATCGACTTACGGCGACGAGCGCTTCGCCGGCAAGATCGCCTCGGTAGTCCTGCGTGAGCGGGAGAAGGAACCGTTTACGCCCTCCGGTCGTCTGGTCGAGCTGCTCTACGAAACCATTCCGGCGGCATCTCGCCGCAAGGGCGGACACCCGGCCAAGCGTACGTTTCAGGCTCTTCGTATCGAGGTAAATCGTGAGCTTGAAGCTCTGGAAAATGTACTGCCACAGGTCTGCAATGCACTCGCAGTCGATGGGCGTGCAGTGTTCATGAGCTACCAGAGTCTGGAAGACCGCATCGTCAAGAAGGACTTTGCGGAGCGCGTGAAGTCGACAACCCCACCGGGGCTCCCGATGGAGCTTCCGGGGCATGAACCGCACTTTGCTCTCATCACGAGAGGTGCGGAGAAGGCGTCGGCAAGCGAGATCGAAGACAACCCCCGAGCCGCACCGGTGAGAGTTCGCTGTATCGAGCGAATTCGAGCCGATTGACCCAAACCTTTCAACCGCACCAAACGCACCCTTAACGATCTAAGTACTGGGAGAACTTTCGAGCATGGCAACGACAATCACGGAGCACGCCCCCACCCGGCGCACCTCCCGCGGCGCATCTGCAACCGTCGCCGGTGCCAAGACGAAGACTCGTCAGCGCGGTCGCAGCGCCCGCACGAAACAGGATCTTTATCAGCGCAGGCGGTTTGGGCGCACAGGTTCTCAGCAGGTCATCTCGGTGCGTGGGCGTCGCGTTACGACGTCCTCGAGGGATAACCACAAGTTTGCCGGTGCGGCCGTGATGATCATTCTCGTCGTTGCCGGAATCGTGGCGGCGATGTGGCTGTCGGGTATTTCGACCTCGACATCCTTGCAGCTGGATGCTGCGCAGACCAAGGAAAAGGAGCTGCGTAACCAGCTGGAGGTGCTCGAGCGGGATGTTGCTTACATGAAGTCAACCGGTGCTATCGCGCAGCGTGCTGTGGAAGAGGGCATGGTCAATCCGGAGCAGCCTGCCGTTTTGACGACTGATCCGGAAGGCAAGGTCGTGGAAGTGCGACCGGGCGATGAGAAGCAGCAGAAGATTATCGACCTCAACAGTGAGTCGCCGAATGTTCCGCATGCGCCGTCGTCGAACCCGAAGGACACCGAGAATGTTCCGGGGATGCAGGCACCGGCCATTGAGGAAGCGCACCCACGTCCGAACGGGTTGCCGGCAACCGCTCCGTATGCGCCGCAGAACCATGAGCCCGCACCAGCACCTGCGCCGGCTCCGGCACCCGCGCCTGAGGCTGAAGCGCCAGCGCCAGCCCCAGAAGCGCCAGCCGCGGCGCCGGAAGCACCGGAAGCTCCGGCACCCGAGCCAGCTCCAGCACCGTAGGAACTTAGAAAACAAACACGGCCAAACTGGCCAACTGTCCGATATTCTGGCGGTTCCACTGTTTCTGGTCGGGCGACTGTAGACTAATTAATTCAGTACTCGCGATGGCAGGGAATACCGCCTAACGTTATCGCGCGCGGGAGAATCGACTTAGTAGAAAGCACTAGCGCATGATTCGATCTGAAGACGACTACCCCAACCGTGGAGGGGGGTATGACTTCGGCGAACGTGCTTACCGAATTACATCCCGTGAGCGCAGAGGCCAAAGTCGCGTTCGGGATGGTCAGCGCAGCCGGGGGCTCGATGCCAATACCAACCGAAGCGTGCCCCCGCGCGAAAAAATGCGCATTAGTAATAAGGACTTCATCCGACGTCGCAACTGGCTGCAGTTTATAGGCGCTATCGCAGTTGTAGTGCTGGTCTCCCGTTTGGCTTGGGTGCAGCTCGTCGCAGGTCCTGACCTGTCGGCGGCGGCACAGAATCAGCGCACGGTGGAAGTTGTTGATGCAGCTCGGCGCGGTGCGATTCTCGATCGTAACGGAGCTCAGCTTGCCTTCACTATGGAGGCACGCAGTATTACCGTTCACCCGAACACTTTGCGCAAGTGGATTGGGGACGCCCATAAGCAGCGCCCGGATGATGTCGCTACCTACGATGAACGCCTCGAGCAGATCGCCAAGGATTTGCCGAAGCTACTCGACGTGGCCGACATCGACGCGGAGAAGTCGGGAAGCAGTCGCCGTCGTCAAGCGGAACCCGAAACCGAGGAGAACTCGGTGATGAGCGCGCCGTCCCGGGTGAGCTCGAAGGACATTCTGGAGAAGCTGCGCAATGAGGACAGCACCTATGAGGTGCTCGTGCGTAATGTCGACCCGGACAAGGCCGCTGCCATCGTGGAAAAGTATCCGGAACTGGTGGCGGAGCGTCAGGATATTCGCCAGTACCCGAATGGGGCGACGGCGGCTAACGTCATCGGCAAGATTGGCATGGATGGCGTCGGCCAGTTCGGCTTTGAAGCCTCTCGTGATGCCACTTTGCAGGGTATTAACGGTGGCAAGACCATTGATATCGCCTCTAACGGTGTGGCAATCCCGGGATCCACGCGCGATGTCCACGCAGCTGTGGACGGTACGACTTACGAGCTGACCCTGGACCTCGACATGCAGTACTTTGTCCAGCAGCAGGTCAACCAGGCGAAGGCCAACTCGGGAGCGAAGGATGCGTCGGCAGTCGTGCTCGACGCGAAGACCGGCGAAGTGCTTGCAATGGCGCAGGCGGACACGGCTAACCCGAATAAGGATATGGGGGCCGAGCTCGAAGAGGGGCGCACTATCGGAAACTCCGCTGTATCGAACCCATTTGAGCCGGGCTCTGTAGCAAAGATTATTACCGCAGCGGCCGCTATCGAAGACGGCAAGACCACACCGGATGAGGTTCTGCAGGTTCCGGGCACGATTGATATGGCGGGTGTCACCGTGCGCGATGCATGGGAGCACGGCACGGAAGCTTTCACGACGACCGGTGTATTCGGCAAGTCCTCCAATGTCGGCACCCTAATGCTGGCAGAGCGTTTGGGTCAGGACCGCTTCGCTGAGATGCTGCATCTCTTCGGGCTGGGGCAGTCCACGGGTATCGAGTTGCCCAGTGAATCTTCCGGCTTGGTGCCGCAGCGTCCGCAGTGGTCCGGCGGTACATTTGCGAACCTGCCCATTGGTCAGGGTATGGCCATGACACTGCTGCAGATGACAGGAGTTTTCCAGGCAATCGCCAACGATGGCGAGCGCATCCCGCCGCGTATGATTCGTTCGACAATTTCCCCGGACGGCACGAAGACGGCAACAGAGCGCCCGGAAACAGTGCGTGTGGTTAGCCCGGAGACCGCCCAAACTGTGCGCGCCATGTTTGAAGGCGTTATGCAGTCTGATCCCACGGGGCAGCAGTCGGGTACCGCTGCCGGAAATAGTATTGAGGGGTATTCGCTCACAGGCAAGACAGGTACGGCGCAGAAGGTTGACCCCGACACCGGCGCGTACTCGAATTCCAAGTACTACATCACGTTTGCAGGCATCGCGCCTGCCGACGATCCCCGTTTTGTCATTGGCATCATGCTTGACGAACCCCAGCGTGGTGTTCATGGTGACGGCGGTCAGTCAGCAGCCCCACTGTTTAAGGACATCGCCGCTTGGGCGCTTAACCGCTACAACGTACCGCCGTCGCCACCCCGCGAAGGCAAGTTGTTGCTGCAGCCGTAACGAGGTCACCACCACAATGAAGTTACCGCGACAGCACTAATACACAGACTTTTATTACTTTGGTTTCTGCAAAGTGAATCTCTTGAATTTTTCCAATTTGTTGTACACCAACGACTGACTTGAAAGAGGGAACAGCCAATGACCGCCACCCTTGCGAAATTGTGTAACCTCGCGCATGGCCGACTTGACGGCATTACCGAATCCGCGGCGGCAGGAGCGGATATCGCCGCGATCGAACTCAACGCTGCCGAAGTGCCTGAAGGCGGAATGTTTGCTGCCGTCCCAGGTACTCGCACGCATGGTGCGCGCTACGCGCAGCAGTCGGCTGCTACAGCGATCCTGACTGATGAGGAAGGTCTGAAAATCCTGCGGGAAGCAGGGGAGACTCGCCCAGTCCTGGTTGTCGACGATGTCCGGGCCGTCATGGGGCACGTTGCTGCAGAAATCTACGATCATCCCTCGGATTCACTGACCATCATTGGGGTTACCGGCACCTCTGGCAAGACCACCACGACCTACATGCTGGAGGGCGCGCTGCTGGCAGCTGGATGCTCGACAGGCATCATTGGTACTACCGGCACGCGCATCAATGGCCGTGCCGTTCCGTCGAGCCTGACTACCCCAGAGGCTCCAGCCCTCCAGCGCCTGTTCCACCAGATGCTCTCCGAGGGTGTGACGCACGTTGTCATGGAGGTTTCTTCCCACGCACTGTCGTTGGGACGTGTAGACGGAGTCAGTTTCGACGTCGGCTGTTTCCTCAACCTCTCGCAGGATCACCTGGACTTCCACAAGACCTTGGAAGAGTATTTCCAAGCCAAGGCCAAGCTCTTTGATCCTGAAGGTCCGACACATGCACCGAAGGCTGTCGTGTGCATCGACGACGACTGGGGTGTCCGCATGGCAGATATCGCTGCCGGCGACCCGGATGTCCAAGTCACCACTGTCCATACTCAGCATCGCGTAACCGACAAGACGCCAGCTGCCGAGGTCTTTGCAGAATGGCACGCCGCTGCAGCCACTGTCGCCACTAACGGTGTCCAGCATGTGGAGCTAACGCGAAACAACACTGACACAGTTGAGGTGGAAGTTCCTCTGCCGGGTGCTTTCAACGTTGCCAATGCCGCAGTCGCATGGGCTGTGCTCGATGCGATTGGGCATGCCAATGACGCGGCCAAGAGCGGCCTGGCGCAGGTGCGTGTGCCAGGCCGCATGGAGCGCATCGACCGCGGACAGGACTTCCTGGCTGTGGTGGACTATGCCCACAAGCCAGCCGCAGTAGCTGAGGTGTTGGCCACATTGCGCGCACAGACCGAAGGTCGCGTGCTGGTTGTCGTCGGCGCCGGTGGCGACCGCGATAGTGCCAAGCGTCCAATTATGGGAGCTGAGGCTGCATGCGGTGCCGATGTCGTCATCATCACCGATGACAACCCACGCTCCGAGGTGCCCTCTGAAATCCGTGCGGCCGTGGTCGCCGGTGCGAAGGAAGCCGTTGCCAGCGGCAAGGCCAGTTCTGACACGGTTGTTGAGGAAATCGGCGATCGCGGCCAGGCAATTCGCCGTGTCGTCGAGCTCGCCCACAGCGGTGACAGCATCGTGGTGGCTGGCAAGGGACACGAAACCGGCCAGGATATCGGTGGCGTGATTCACCCGTTCGATGACCGTGAACAGCTGGCCGAAGCACTCACACAGCGACTGGAGGGATCCGCTGATTGAGATTGCTGAAATCGCTGAGGAAGCGCACCACCTGACATGCCTACCGCGAACCATTCGCGGTAAGCGAATAAAATCAAGAAATCATCCTTTACTAGGCGCCTGGAACTCTAACCAACAAGGACTATAGACATCATGATTGCCCTGACCGCCGCGGAAATCGCTCACATCGTGGGAGGTGAACTCGTCCACGTCGATGATGACGCCACAGTGACTCAGCCCGCAGAATTCGATTCCCGAAAAATTCGCGAAGGCTCGCTCTTCCTCGCCCTGCCGGGCGCGCGTGTCGACGGCCACGACTTCATCGATCAGGCTGTGGCCGCTGGAGCGACGATGGCACTGGCGGCACGAGATGTTGGGCAACCTGCGGTCGTCGTCAAGCCCCTTGGTAAGCAGGACTCCAATGCCGACGCATTTGCACACGATCCGGATGGTTCCGGGGCGGCGGTGCTGGAAGCGCTTGGTAAGTTGGCGCGTTACGTCGTCGACGAGCTGAAGAAGGATCAGCTGCATGTTGTCGGTGTCACGGGTTCGGCGGGAAAGACGTCGACGAAGGACATGATGGCGACGCTGCTGCGTACCGACGGTCCGACGGTGGCGCCGAAGGGGTCGTTTAATAACGAAATTGGGCATCCGTACACGGTGCTGCAGTGCACTCCGGAGACGAAGTACCTGGTTGCGGAGATGAGCGCACGCGGAATTGGGCATGTGGCCCACCTGGCGCGCATCGCGCCACCGACGATCGGTGCGGTGCTCAATGTTGGCACGGCGCACCTTGGTGAGTTTGGCTCGCGCGAGGCAATCGCGCAGGCTAAGGGCGAGCTCGTGGAAGCGCTGCCGGCTGCGGAGCAGGGCGGTGTGGCCGTACTCAATGCCGACGATGACTACGTCACTGGCATGGCTCCGCGTACCCAGGCGAAGGTGGTGTTCTTCTCTGCCGATGAGAACTCCGAACGCCACGCAACCGCGGATTACCGCGCCACGAATGTGCAGCTCGACGATTTTGCTCGTGCATCTTTTGACCTGCATGTACCGGACGGGCGTACATTCCCGATCCAACTGCAGGTCTATGGTGCGCACCAAGTGGCCAATGCCCTGGCGGCGATTGCGGTGGCAGTGGAATCCGGTATTGATGCTGAGCAGGTCGCAAAGGCGATGGCCGCGCATGTGGCAGCGTCAGAGCGGCGCATGGATGTCCAGCAGCTCACTGGCAATATCGTCGTTATTAACGATTCCTACAATGCCAACCCTGATTCGATGCGTGCGGGGATTGACGCTCTGGCTCGTACAGCAGCTAGCCCAACGCACCAGGATGCCTCATCGTGGGCGGTGCTTGGACAGATGGGTGAGCTTGGCGATTCCGCTGAAGATGAGCACTCGTCGCTTGGCGAGTACCTTGTGGGCCGCGGCATCGATCGACTAATTGCAGTCGGAGAGAGTTCTAATGTGCATGCCCTGGCCGACAAAGCGGAAGAGTTGGGGTTAAATACTTCTAGGGTGCCGGATACATCCACTGCCGCGGATTTGGTGGCGGCCGAGGTGCGTCCGGACGATGTGGTGTTAGTCAAGGCCTCCTATGCGGACGGTATGTGGCGGGTCGCGGACTCGCTGGCTGCCAAGGTTGGGACTACGCCCGAAGGTGAAAGCGGAGAGGAAAAGTAAGTGATTCAACTTATTCTCAGTGGTGCGATTGCATTTCTGGTGAGTGTCTTTTTAACACCAGTGCTTATTCGCAAATTCTCTGCTGAAGGTCTTGGCCAGGAGATCCGTGAAGAAGGGCCGAAGAGCCACCTGCGCAAGCGGGGAACTCCGACTATGGGCGGCATCGCCATCATCGCCGCAATCGTCGCTGGCTATTTCCTCTCACACCTCGTTACGTATATCCAGACTGGCGTGGGGCCGTCCGCCTCCGGTCTGTTGGTGATGTTCCTGGTTCTGGCGATGGGCGCATTGGGTTTTGCCGATGACTTCATCAAACTCTACAAAGGACGCAACCTGGGGCTGAACAAGACAGCGAAGCTGGTTGGGCAGCTGGCGGCAGCGCTGATTTTCGGCGTGCTGCTGCTGCAGTTCCCGGATGCGTCTGGCTTGACTCCCGGTTCGACGAGCTTGTCGCTGATTCGAGATATTCCGTTCCTGAATCTGGCACCGGGACCGGTGTGGTTCGGCATGACTGTCTTCCTGGTATTTGTCTTCATCGTCATTGCCGCATGGACGAATGCCGTCAACCTCACTGATGGCCTTGACGGCCTGGCCGCTGGCGCCACCGCGCTGCTACTGGCCACCTACACGCTGATTTCCTTCTGGCAGTTCCGTAACTCTTGCGAGGCTTCGCTGGGCAGCGGTTGCTACAACGTCCGCGATCCACTGGATATCGCCGTTATTTCCGTCGCGGGTCTGGGCGCCTGTTTGGGCTTCCTGTGGTGGAATGCAGCACCGGCAAAGATCTTCATGGGAGATACCGGTTCGCTGGCTCTTGGCGGTTTGGTAGCGGGTCTGTCATTTGTCACCAAGACTGAGCTGCTGATGGTTATCATTGGCTTCATCTTCGTGATGGAAGTTGCTTCCGTGGCAATCCAGATCGCGGTTTTCCAAACGACTGGCAAGCGCGTATTCCGCATGGCTCCTCTCCATCACCACTTCGAAAACGGAGGTTGGGCGGAGACAACTGTTGTCGTTCGCTTCTGGCTACTCGCAGGCATTTTCAACATGATTGGCGCAGCCATCTTCTACAGTGACTGGCTCTCTCAGGTAGGCGTATTTCAATGATTAACTCACCAGACCCGACCAACCTCACCGATATCCGAGATCTCGACTTAGTCGCTACGGTGCGCTCTGGTCGAGTTCTGGTGGCAGGAGCCGGAGTTTCCGGTCGCGGTGCCATTGCGATGCTCAAGGACATCGGCTGTCCGGAAATTGTCGTCGTGGATGACTCCGCGCTCGGCGCACTGGTTGCCGCCGACTTTTCGGTTCGGCACGTCACAACCGCAGACGCTCGCGACGAGCTTGCCGACGCGGTTGCGATCGTGACCTCCCCGGGGTGGCGTCCGACCAGTCCGCTGTTCGACGCCGCCGCTGAGGCCGGTGTCCCGGTATTCGGTGATGTGGCGCTGGCTTTCGCCGGCGACTGTGCCCAGCTGTGGGGTCCGAAACGGACCTGGCTGGTAGTCACCGGCACTAACGGCAAGACCACAACCACCTCCATGCTGGCCGCCATGCTCGGGGAGCAGGGCGCAGCTGTGGGCAACATTGGTGTGGCCCTGTACGACGCACTGACTGCTGAGCCTCGTATCGAGGTGTTGGCCGCAGAGCTGTCCAGCTTCCAGCTGCACTGGGCTCCAAACATTCGCCCAGATGCGGGAGTACTGCTGAACCTGGCGGAAGACCACATCGACTGGCACGGTTCTTACGAAAACTACGGTCTGGACAAGACCCGTGCGCTGCGCGGTACTGTCGCAATCTACGGTGCGGATGACGCAGATGTCGTCGAGCACGTGGAAAAGATGCTGAAAAACGACGAGCTCGGCAACTCCGTCGTGGGCTTTACCGATGGTCCCCCGGAGGCACACCAGGTCGGAGTTCGCGACGGCATGATTGTCGACCGTGCTTTTGGCGGCGGCGATGCCGCAGCTGACGACTCTGGTCCGGGCATTGTCATCGCACCGGTAGCGGGAATTTCTCCTCCCGGCCGGGCAGGTGTTCTCGACGCGGTGGCCGCCACTGCGATGGCGCGCAGTATCGGTACCTCACCGGAGCAAATTGCAGCGGAATTGGAGACTTTCGAAGTTCGCGCACACCGCGGTCAGATTGTCCATAAGGCAAATGATGTCGTGTGGATTGATGACTCCAAGGCCACCAACCCCCACGCTGCCGACGCTGCACTGTCCGGTCATGAGCGTGTCGTTTGGATCGTCGGTGGTCAGCTCAAGGGCGCGGAAATCTCGCCGCTAGTGGCGAAGCATGCTCATCGCCTGCAGGCCGCCGTGGTTCTGGGCGTCGATAGGCAACTAGTCAGCGATGCGCTCTCCCGCATCGCACCTGCTGTGCCGGTCGTTGTCATTGATGACACTGACAAGGTCGATGCCATGGCAAAGGTCTGTATGGCAGCTAGTGAATATGCCAACCCTGGGGATGTGGTGCTGTTGGCACCAGCTGCCGCCAGCTTGGACATGTACTCCGGAATGGCTGAACGTGGCGACTTGTTCGCGCAATGGGCGCAGAAGGTGACGTCAACTGATGGATAACTCCCGCAAGGCTCGTAATTTAAGCGCTAGCGCCGCGACGGCACAAAAGGGGACGAAGGCTACCAGTTCACAGCGGCCCTCGTCGTCAAGCTCTAGTGCTCGAGAGCGGCCGGCGTGGGTGGAGCGTTTTAACGACTGGAAGTCGCGTCCGCTGTTCGACTACCACCTACTGATGATCATCGTCGCGCTGCTGACGTCGATAGGCCTGGTGATGGTGCTGTCGGCATCCATGGCCAGCGCGGGTAACGACTCGGGCAGCGTGTGGTCGGTGTTCATCCGTCAGCTGGTCATGGTGGTGGCGGGTCTTATCTCCATGTGGATCGTGCTGCGAATGCGGGTGGAATTGATTCGCTCGCTATCGACAGCAGCGCTGATTTTGTCCTTTGTGCTGCTGGTTTTGGTGATTATCCCTGGTATCGGCATCGGCCTGGAGGAAACCGGTGCGCGTTCGTGGCTGAGTATTGGTGGTATCACCATGCAGCCATCAGAAATCGCGAAGATCGCGCTGGCACTGTGGGGTTCGAAGCTGCTGGCTGAAAAGGTCCGCACTGCTGTGTCCTATACCGATTTGTTCGGGCTGTTCGGTGCGGTCAGCTTCGTGGTATTGGCACTGGTGATGCTGCAGCGTGACCTCGGCATGGTTGCTTCCATGGCGTTCGTCGTGGTGGCGTTGGCGTGGTTTGCTGGCCTGCCGCGAGTATTCATCACCGGGCTGCTTGCCGCTGCGGCTTTCGCCCTGGTGATTTTTACCGTCACCGCGGGTTTCCGTTCGGCGCGAATCAGGGTCTACTTGGACTCGCTGCTCGGTAACTTCAACGATGTGCAGGGAGATGCCTACCAGTCCTACCAAGGCTTTCTTTCGCTTGCCGACGGATCTCTCACCGGTGTCGGTCTTGGTCAGTCGAGCGCGAAGTGGGGATACCTACCGGAGGCGAAGAATGACTTCATTTTCGCCATTATCGGTGAGGAGACTGGTTTCCTCGGCGCGCTGATGGTTATTTTGCTCTACGCAGCGCTCGGCTGGGTGGGACTTCGTATCGCCGGTCGCCAGAACGATCCGTTTCTCCGTCTGCTCGCGGGCACGATTACTGCTGCAACCGTGGTGCAGGCTTTTATCAACATCGGCTACGTCGTCGGTGCGTTGCCAGTGACTGGTCTGCAGCTGCCGCTGATTTCCGCCGGTGGTACATCGGCGATGGTGACGTTGTTCTCGATGGGGCTGCTGGCCACATGTGCCCGCCACGAATCGGAAGCAGTCTCTGCAATGCAGACTTCGGGACGTCCGGGGCTGGACAGGTTCCTGGGTATACCGGAGCCAATCCCGTATGACGAATCGCGTCGCCACGCGCCGAAGGTGCGTGCCCATCGCGATCCGCAACGCTTCGGTCCTCCCGTGGTGACCAGTGGAGCGCGTACTCCACGCGGCGAGGGGGCGCAGGTGCGGGAAACCTACAGTGGCCGAGCTGACCGACCCAATCGGGCCGGCCGTAGTGGAGGCAGCCGCAGTGGTCGAGGTGCCGCCCCGCAGCGTGGCTCCCGAACCTCCGGCAGCTCCGGAAACTCGGGCAGCGTTCGTGGCCGCGAAGTGGATTATTCCTCTCGTAGTGACAACGGACGGACGCGGGGATTTACAGCGAGGTCGCCGCGGGCTGGACGGTCACAGGGCTCCTGGTCGTCGTCAAGCTCAGGCCGGGGCAGTAGGATTCGGGGCGAAGGCCGTGGCGGACAGTCGCGTTCGCGCCAGCGCCCGGGCCGAAACAATAGGAACGGCGGTTCAGCACCGCGGAGGAGGAATCGATAACACCATGGCAGACAAGAATCTGGGCGCAGCCGCTGGGGCGAAAGGCGCTTCGGAGTCTGAGCAGTTTCTCAAGGAAGATGGCTCTGCTCCGACCATTGTGGTGGCCGGCGGTGGTACGGCTGGCCATATCGAACCTGCACTGGCAGTAGCGGATGCGATTTTGAAACTGCAGCCGGATGCCCGCGTCATTGCACTCGGTACGAATCGGGGGTTGGAGTCGACCCTCGTACCGGCGCGAGGCTATGACCTGGAGCTGATTCCGCCAGTGCCGGTGCCGCGCAAGCCGACTGCGGATTTGTTCAAGCTGCCTCTCAACGTCGCTCGTGCGGTGCGTGAGACCCGCAAGGTTTTCAAGCGTATTGACGCTGATGCGGTCATCGGCTTTGGTGGCTACGTATCGGCACCGGCCTACATGGCGTGCCGTGCGGGGAAGAAGATTCCGTTCCTGGTTCACGAGGCCAACGCCCGTGCGGGCCTGGCCAATAAGCTCGGTGTCGCACTCGGGGGCGTCGGCTTGGCCGCCGTGACTGGCTCTGGCCTGAAGGCCGAGGTTGTTGGCAATCCCGTGCGTGCCAGTCTCGCGGCGTTGGACCGCGACGCCAAGCGTGCCGAAGCCCGCGAGTTCTTCGGTTTACCGCAGGAGGGTCCGGTGCTCTTTGTCACCGGTGGTTCGCAGGGGGCACGTTCCATCAACGAAGCTGTTACCGGTGCAGCCGCAGAGCTCGCCAACGCCGGTGTATCTGTACTGCATGCCTACGGCAAGAAGAATCACGTCGAGGTCGAGGCTATCCGCGAGGACGCCCCCTATGTCGCTGTGCCGTACATCGACCGGATGGATCTGGCGTACTCCGCCGCCGACCTGATTTTGTGCCGTTCCGGTGCGATGACGGTGGCTGAAGTCTCAGCTGTCGGCTTGCCTGCGGTGTATGTACCGCTGCCACACGGAAATGGGGAACAGGCGCTCAACGCCACCGATGTCATCGATGCTGGTGGCGGTATTCTCATCGCCGACGAGTCGCTGACTGCGGCATCAGTTTCGGATATCGTGATTCCGCTGGTCACGTCCCCAGAAAAGCTTGCCGACGGGCGCCGCGCCCTGGCCAACATTGGACATGGTAACGCTGCGGAGAACATCGCCCGTCGGGTGCTGTCTGCGGCTGTGAACTCTAAGAAGTAAAGCGAGCATAAACATGAACGTTAATTTCGATGACTTTCAGCCGGTAACGGGAGAGCTGCCCGCAAGTGTCCACATGATTGGCGTTGGCGGTGCCGGTATGTCCGGTATCGCTCGCATCCTGTTGGCGCGTGGCATTCGTGTTACCGGTTCCGATGTCAAGGAGTCCCGCGCGGTGGTGGGACTGCGTGCGATGGGAGCCACCATCGCCATTGGGCATGACCGTGCGAATCTTGAGCTTGCTGGCGAGGGAGAGCTGCCGGACGCAGTGGTCATTTCCTTCGCAGCTATTCCGAAGACGAATCCGGAGCTGGCCGGTGCACATGAGCTGGACATTCCGGTGCTCAAGCGCTCCGATGTGTTAGCGCTGTTGATGCAGGACTCCAAGGCTCTCCTGATCGCCGGTACTCACGGCAAGACCTCGACTACGTCGATGACCGTCGCCGCTTTGCAGGCAGCTGGTTTGGATCCGTCTTTTGCCGTTGGCGGTCTGATGAGCAAGGCCGGTGTCAATGCTCACCAGGGCAGTGGTGACGTTTTTGTTGCTGAGGCCGATGAGTCGGATGCCTCGCTGTTGACCTACCAGCCGGAAGTGGCCGTAATTACCAACATCGAGCCCGATCACCTTGACTTTTTCGGTGACGACGAGACCTACTACGCCGTCTTTGACGCTTTTGCAGAGCGCATTAAGGATGGCGGTCATCTGGTCATCTGTGCTGAGGATCCGCATGCGGCCGCATTGGGCGAGCGCGCGGTGGAGCGCGGCATTAACGTGCTGGCTTATGGTGGGGAAGAAGCCTTGGCTAAACACCCGACGCTGCCGGTCGGTGCCGTTTTGCACGGCTGGACTCCCGTCGGTGGTGGCGCCCGCGTGGAGGCCACTGTTGGCTCGACATCGGTGAGGTTTGAACTGCATCAGCCCGGCCGTCACATGGCGCTCAACGCGCTGGCCGCAATGGTTGGTGGCGACTGCGTCGGGGCAGATTTGGGGCGTATGGCGCGCGGTCTCGGTGAATTCACCGGTGTCCGTCGCCGCTTTGACTACCACGGCAGTATCGGCGAGGGGCCATTTGTTGGCGCTCGTATCTACGACGACTACGCGCATCACCCGACCGAGGTCTCCGCAGTTCTGGGCGCAGCTCGGGAGTTGGTCACCGAGGCCGGTCGTGGCAAGGTCATCGCTGTGTTCCAGCCTCACTTGTACTCGCGTACTCGCAACTTTGCCGACGAGTTCGCTGCCGCCCTGTCTCTGGCGGACAAGGCCGTATTGCTCGATGTCTTCGGCGCCCGCGAGGAGCCACTGCCGGGCGTCGACGGCGCGCTCATTGCCAACAAAATGACCATCCCTGTGACGTATGAGCCGCATTTCACCAGCGTCCCGGCTCGCGTTCGCGAAATCGCCGAACCGCACGATGTCATTCTGACCATCGGCGCTGGCTCTGTGACGATGCTTGCCGACGAAATCGTGCGCGAGCTCAGCGGAGACAACGACGAACAGGTGGAGTCGTAGCACTGTGAAAACCAGCCGAAAGCAATCTCAGCAGACCGACGGTGCAGACCGGGGCACAACAGCGTCGCGGCGTCGGCGTTCAGCGCGCGCCCCGCGACGCGGCTGGCTCATCGGCGGTGGCCTGGTCGCGATTATCGCCATCGTTGCAGCGGTGGTGTGGTTTTCGCCGTGGCTGGTTGTGAAAAACATCGATGTTGAAGGCGTCGTCCACGGGGATAAAGACGCGATTGTCGAGGCCAGTGGTATCTCCGAGAATCAAAAGCTCATTCGCTTGGACACGGATGCCTCAGCGCGCTCCGTGGCGGGGCAGCCGTGGGTCGATAGCGTGACTGTCAGTCGTTCGTGGCCGCAGGGCGTGACTATTTCGGTACGGGAATTCACCCCGGTGGTGTTTGTCCGTGCCACTGACGGAGAGCATCTGTTTTCCGCAAATGGTCAGGAGTTCGTCACGGCAGCCCCGCCGGCGGGTGTCATCGAGGTTGTTGATGCACCTCGTGTGGATGAGCCAACAGACGGCAAAGTTGACCCCGAACCGCGCGTTATCAAGGCGGTTTTGAACGTCGTCAAGGCGTTGCCAGAGCCCGTTGCACACCGTGTGGAGCGGATTAGCGCTCCTTCCGAGGCAGAGATCAAGCTATTTCTGACCGATGGATACGAGGTGTACTTCGGGTCCTCGGATAATGCGGCAGAAAAGGCACGCGCGACGGAGATTGTGCTGAACCGTGGCGAGAAGATTTGGAATGTCTCCAACCCCCGACTACCCGCTGCTAAGGGAGAGTAGAGAATGGTGGTGTCTGGAGTGATTTCTGTGGCTAAACACTATCCCTCAAGTGCAGGTTTAAGGTAGCGACACGCGCTAAAAGGTCGCTGAATTATTTGCAGTTTTCGACCACAATGGGGTCAACAGCTTTTCGGCCATGATGCACTTCTTCCGTGCGGTGTCATGGAGAGCTGTACTGCCCGGCGGTGCCAATGCTGTCGTGCGGCCCATGTGCAACGTGGCTAGATGAAATTATTTAGGACCTATAGGAAAGGGCGAGAAACGCGCAATGACCTCCCCGAATAACTACCTCGCCGTTATCAAAGTCGTCGGTGTCGGCGGCGGTGGCGTCAATGCTGTCAACCGCATGATCGAGGAGGGGCTGAAGGGTGTCGAATTTATCGCAGTCAACACCGACTCGCAGGCCCTGATGTTCTCCGACGCTGATGTCAAGCTCGACATTGGGCGTGAGGCAACTCGTGGTCTGGGAGCTGGCGCTAACCCCGAGGTTGGCCGCACTTCCGCGGAAGACCACAAGGACGAGATTGAAGAGACCCTCAAGGGCGCCGACATGGTCTTCGTTACCGCAGGTGAGGGAGGTGGAACCGGTACCGGTGCAGCTCCGGTTGTCGCGAGCATCGCCAAGAAGTCCGGTGCCCTGACCGTCGGCGTGGTAACCAAGCCGTTCGACTTCGAGGGCAAGCGCCGTGCACGCCAGGCCGCCGAGGGCATTGAAACCCTCAAGGAGGTCTGTGACACCCTTATCACCATTCCGAACCAGCGTCTGCTGCAGATTGGTGAGCAGGATCTGTCCATGATGGACGCGTTCCGCTTCGCCGACGAGATTCTTTACAACGGTGTCCAGGGTATTACTGACCTGATTACCATTCCGGGCATGATTAACGTCGACTTCGCCGACGTCCGCTCGGTAATGGCTGAGGCTGGCTCGGCTCTGATGGGCGTTGGCTCCGCGCGCGGCGACGACCGTGTGATGAACGCCGCTACTCAGGCCATTAACTCCCCGCTGCTGGAGTCCACCATGGATGGTGCACAGGGTGTGCTTATTTCCGTCGCCGGTGGCTCCGACCTCGGCTTGATGGAGGTCAACGCCGCCGCGTCCATCGTGGAAGAAAAGGCTGATCCGGATGCCAACATCATCTTCGGTACCATCATCGACGACAACCTCGGTGACGAAGTTCGCGTCACTGTGATTGCTACCGGTTTTGAGCAGGGTAACGGCAACCCGCTGGACAAGCCAGCCGCAGGTGCCGCTGCACGTCCGGCTGCACAGGATGCCGAGGCGCGTCCGGCCGCTGAGCAGGCACCGCGACAGGGCAGCGCACTGCCGGGCGGTGACAACCTCGGCGCTCCGGCCCCGCGTGCGGAGGAAGAGCGCCCGGTCGCACAGCCGCGCGAGCGTGAGGATCGCGACCGCTTTGTCCCGCGCACCAACCCGAACAGCGGTGGTCTGTTCACCGACAACCCGACACCGCGTACGCAGGAAAACCGCAACTACCGTGGTGCTCACCGTTACGAGGATCGCGATGACCGCGACGACCGTCGTGGCGGTTACCAGGCTTCCAGCGACCTGCCGGAGTGGGGCTTCTAAGAAATCATGACTGAATCCCGCCGCAGCCGAAAAAATCTGACGAATCGGCGCGGCGGGTTTTCGCTGCCACCATATGATTCCTTCAATCTTGGAGATCATGTCGGCGATGACCCGTCCGCAGTCGAACGCAACCGCCAGCGCTTGGCCGATTCTCTGGGAATCGACCGTGCCCGCTTCGTCTATATGGAGCAGCTTCACACCAACACGGTCACCGTCGTCAACGAACCACAAACTGAGCCTGTCCCGGCCACCGACGCCATCGTCACGACCACGCCGGGTCTCGCGCTGGTAGTACTCGTTGCCGATTGCGTTCCCGTCTTGCTTTCCGACGATCATGCGGGTGTCGCCGCTGCGGTACACGCGGGGAGGACCGGCGCCCGCAACGGAATCGTTCGTAAATCTGTCGAGAAGATGATTGAGCTCGGTGCCACGCCCGAGAATATCCATGCGCTTCTCGGTGCGGCGGCTTCTGGCCACAATTACGAGGTGCCTGAGTCGATGGCCGATGACGTCGATAAGCATTTACCCGGAGCGAAGACGCGAACGAAGCAGGGGACTGCCGGTGTCGACGTGCGCGCCGGCCTGATACGTCAGCTCTATGACCTCGGTGTGCGGCATGTCAACGTTGAGCCCAGCTGCACTATTGACAATGAGCAGTACTTTTCCTACCGGCGGGAGGGGAAGACTGGCCGTCAGGCGGGCATCGTAATCCTGCCTGAGCAGGGCTAAGTTTCAAAGTTGTAATTTTGGCGCGCCAAATTTGCGCGTGTCTATGCGATATTGTCAACCCAGCCGGTAGGTTGTGGGTAGCACAGACTTAAATTCGCACACTAAGAAGGACGTAGCAGAAGATGGCTGATTTCTTCCGTGGGGTTTCAAATTTTTTCGGTCTTACCCCGACTGATGACGCGGCTTACGACGAGCACTACGACGAGTTTGACCGCCGTGACGAGGAGCGTTTTGATGACTCCTATGCCGACTCGCGTCGTGCGGAGCGCCACCGCTACGAGCTGCGCGAAGAGGCTCCACGTGAGACTGCAAGTGTGAACTCCCGCGAGGAGGACTACCGCTACGGCAACCTGCACTCCGTTGCTGAGACCAAGGAACCGGAGCAGGTCTTCATCAAGCCGGAAAGTGGTTTCCAGGACAAGTACTCCAAGGCTCCGGACATCGGTTCGCACTTCCGCGACGGTGACATTGTCACCTTCGATCTGAGTGAGCTTGACCCATCTGAGGCTAAGCGCTACGTCGACTTCGTTGCTGGACTGGTTTTCGGTCTGCGCGGTCGAATCAAGGCTGACGGCTCCGTGTTCACCCTGTACCCGCATGGCTGCGATGTCAACGAGGGCCAGTTCGACCGGATGTCCGGCTAGTCAGCCGGCTCGCATGGCTTGTTAGTGTTTCGTATTTCGATTAATTAGCTAGACTGTTTATTCGTGTCTTCACTACTGCTAGTTCTGCTAATCCTGCTGAAGCTTTTCACCTATCTGCTGTTGGCTCGCATTGTGATTGAAATGATTCAGTCATTTTCTCGCTCTTGGCGACCAGGCAGGGTGTTTTCGTCGATTGGCGAAGTTGTTTTTGTCATTACCGACCCGCCGGTGAAGCTGTTGCGCCGACTCATCCCGCCTATGCCGATGGGCAACGTGATGGTGGACATGTCTGTGCTTGTTTTGTTCTTCATCCTTATGATTCTGCGAATGGTGCTGCAGGTAGCTCTCGGCGCGGTGGCGTAAATATCGCTAACTGTTTGCTTGGGATCCACAATGTGGATTTCGGTGGAGCTGTGTTGTTTTGACTGTCCCGAATGCGATGTTCTCGGGCATTGAATTGCCGCCGGGGGTGTTAATCGGGGGCAACAATAGGAACCCGTTGGGGATTGTAATCCCCAATGGGTTTTTATTGTGTCGGGGGTAAAGTTCTGTGGCTAAAGGTGCAGGGTAAGGGCGAGGTTTAACGTTTTACTAGAACTTTGCCATTGGTTAGAACGTGGGGGATAGAGTCCTGCCCAAAATAAATGGGGTGAGGACTGTGACTAGAGCAGGTAGGATTGGCCGGGTAAACAGTACTACTGGAAATAATTCTCTTAAGATTTCTTAAGAACTGTCCGCTCAAAGTGTTAGGGGAACTCACCATGCCGTTGACTCCGGCTGATGTGCATAATGTGGCTTTCAGCAAGCCTCCGATTGGCAAGCGTGGTTACAACGAGGACGAGGTCGATCAGTTCCTCGACCTCGTGGAGGACGCACTGGGTGAGCTCCAGGATGAAAACGCTGAGCTGCGCCAGCGGGTTGAGGACCTTGAGGGTCAGCTAGAGCAGGGTGGCGGCGCAGACTACGCTGCTTCCGGTGCTGCCGCTGCGGCGCCGGCTGTCGATGAGGACAAGCTGCGCAAGGAAATTGAGCAGGAGCTGCGCGCTGAGTACAACGAGCGCCTGAGCGCTCAGCAGCAGGAGATTGAGGCTCACTACCAGGATCGTCTGGATGCTCTTGAGAAGCGTGCTTCTGAGGCAGAGGCTTCTGCACAGCAGGCTTCCTCCGCAGCTGCGGAGCAGCCGCAGGCAGTTGCAGCAAGCACCGGCACCGAGTCGCAGGAAGTTAGCCTCCGCGCTGCTCGTATCCTGCAGGCTGCTCAGGACACCGCTGATCGCGTCACCACTGACGCCGACGCTGAGGCCAACAAGCTTGTCACCGAGGCTCGTGAAAACGCTGACCGCACCGTGGCAGAGGCCAATGAAGAGGCCGAGCGCACTATCACCAACGCTCGCAATGAGGCAGAAGCAACTTTGGCTGATGCCAAGAAGCGCAGTGAGCAGCTGTTGGCTGATGCCCGTAACGAGTCTGAGTCGACCCTCACTGACGCTCGCCAGCGCAGCGAGCAGATGATCAGCGACGCAGACGCTCGCTCTAACGCCACCATCACCGCAGCGCAGCAGAAGGCAACCGCGCTGCAGGACGATGCAGAGCGCAAGCACCACGAGATCATGACCACCGTCAAGGAGCAGCAGACCGCTCTGGAGGGGCGCATCGAGGAGCTGCACATCTTCGAGCGCGAGTACCGCACCCGCCTGAAGACCTTCCTGGAGTCCCAGCTCGACGACCTGAACTCTCGCGAGTCGGCTGCCCCGGCCGACGGCTACAACAACTAATTACGTAGCCAACACGTAGAAAACCACCACGCTCGGCTCCCCAGAGAGGGGAGGCAGAGCGCGGTGGTTTTTGCTATCTTTCCCTGCGAACCAATCGCATTCTTTGTTCCGGTCAGGGTTGTAGTAGTTGCCTGAGACACTGCTATACTGACACCCATACGCGCAATGAGCCGGCCATCACCGGGGAGCGTTTCGGAAGAACAGTCCAGTAGAAAATGGGCCCAGTAGAACCGAACGGTTTGGCACCGTTACAAAGCCTTATTAAATAAGCGGGCTATCGCGTGAAACCGCATGGTTCTTGTTCGCAAGAACCGTCGTAAAGCGTGATGCCAAGCGGGGTGGTACCGCGCGAGACTCCTTTTCAGCGTCACCAGTAACAACGCTGAAGGGGCTAGGCATGCGTCCCCGTGGTGAGTATTAATGATGTTCGACCACGGAAGTGACGTAGAAACGGTGTCTAATTCGAACGATGTAAATGCCTCTGCTGAGGCCACTCCGGCAGGTGGCGCGTATCCGCGCACTGCTGACTTTGGTAAGTACACCTCCAGCCCGAAGTTTCCGGAACTGGAGGAAAAGGTTCTGGAGTACTGGGGCAAGGACAGCACTTTCCAGGCCTCTATCGATCAGCGTAATGGTGCTGACGAATACGTCTTTTATGATGGCCCGCCGTTCGCCAACGGTCTACCGCACTACGGTCACCTGCTGACCGGTTACGTCAAGGACATTGTTCCGCGTTACAAGACCATGCGTGGCTACCAGGTTGGTCGCGTCTTTGGCTGGGACTGCCATGGTCTGCCGGCGGAGCTGGAGGCAGAGAAGCAGCTCGGTATTAAGGACAAGGGCCAGATCGAGGAAATGGGTCTGGCTAACTTCAACAAGTACTGCGCTGAGTCGGTGCTGCGGTACGCGGGCGAGTGGAAGGAATATGTCACTCGTCAAGCGCGTTGGGTTGATTTCGACGGCGGATACAAGACCATGGACATGAGTTACATGGAGTCCGTGATTTGGGCCTTCAAGGAGCTCTACAACAAGGGCCTGGTCTACCAGGGATTCCGCGTGCTGCCGTACTCCTGGGCAGAGCACACCCCGCTGTCCAACCAGGAGACCCGCCTGGATGACTCCTACAAGATGCGGCAGGACCCGACTCTGACCGTGACCTTCCCGTTCACCGGCGCCAAGGCAGGCTCGGCAGCGGAGAAGACGCTGGCGGACAACCCGGTGCTCGCTGACACTGCAGCTATCGCTTGGACCACCACGCCGTGGACGCTGCCGTCCAACCTTGGTCTGGCCGTGAACCCGAAGGTCACCTACGCCGTAGTTAAGGTCGGCGAGGATTCCTCCGTGCCGGAGTTTGCAGGTAAGACCTTCCTGCTGGCAGAAGCGCTGATTGGTGCCTACGCCAAGGAATTGGGCAAGGAACACGAGGTCGTGGCTACCTTCGCTGGTGCTGACCTGGAAGGTCTGACCTACCAGCCGATCTTCGACTACTTCGCAGATCACCCGAACGCTTTCCAAATCATGGTGGCCGATTATGTCACCACCGAGGACGGTACTGGTGTGGTCCACCAGGCGCCGGCCTTCGGTGAAGACGATATGAACACCTGTAATGAATACGGCATTGATGTCATCATTCCGGTGGACATGGACGGTAAGTTCACTTCGCAGGTGCCGGAGTACCAGGGCAAGTTGGTCTTTGACGCCAACAAGGACATCATCCGTGACCTGAAGGCCGCTGGCCGCGTCGTCCAGCACCGCACCATCGAGCACTCCTACCCGCACTCCTGGCGTTCGGGCGAGCCGCTGATCTACATGGCACTGCCGAGCTGGTTTGTGTCCGTTACCAAGATCCGCGAGCGCATGGTGGAGCTCAACCACAACGAGATTGAGTGGATGCCGGAGCACGTCCGCGACGGTCAGTTCGGCAAGTGGCTCGAGGGCGCACGTGACTGGAACATCTCCCGTACCCGCTACTGGGGATCGCCTATTCCGGTGTGGGTTTCCGACAACGACGAGTACCCGCGTGTCGACGTCTACGGTTCCCTCGATGAGCTGGAGGCGGACTTCGGCGTTCGCCCGACCACACTGCACCGTCCGGAGATTGACGAGCTGGTTCGCCCGAACCCGGACGACCCGACCGGTAAGTCCATGATGCGCCGCGTCCCGGATGTCTTGGATGTCTGGTTCGACTCCGGTTCCATGCCGTTTGCGCAGTTCCACTACCCGTTCGAGAACAAGGAGTGGTTCGAGTCCCACGCACCGGCCGACTTCATTGTGGAGTACATCGGCCAGTCCCGCGGCTGGTTCTACCTGCTTCACGTCCTGTCGGTTGCACTGTTTGACCGCCCGGCGTTCAAGAAGGTCGTCGCCCACGGCATCGTGTTGGGCGATGACGGCAACAAGATGAGTAAGTCCAAGCGCAACTACCCGGACGTCAACGAGGTCTTCGACCGCGACGGCTCCGACGCCATGCGCTGGTTCCTCATGTCCAGCCCGATTCTGCGCGGCGGCAACCTGATTGTCACCGAGCAGGGCATTCGCGAGGGCGTGCGCCAGGCGCTGCTGCCGATGTGGAACGCATACTCGTTCCTGCAGCTCTACGCTTCCAAACCGGCCGAGTGGTCGGTAGACTCCGACAACATCCTGGACAAGTACATCCTGGCCAAGCTTGCAGCAACCGTCCGTGCTGTTACTGAGTGCCTGGACAACACTGACATTGCTTCTGCCACCGATGAGGTCCGTCAGTTCTGTGACGCACTGACCAACTGGTACGTGCGCCGCTCCCGCGACCGCTTCTGGGCCGGCGATGTCAAGCACCCAGAGGCCTTCAATACCTTGTACACGGTGCTGGAGGTTCTCACCCGCGTGGCTGCTCCGCTGCTGCCGATGGCCACCGAGGTCATCTGGCGCTCGCTCACTGGCGGCCGCTCGGTGCACCTGGAGGATTGGCCGGACGTCGACAAGCTGCCGACCGATGACGAACTCGTTGAGTCCATGGACATTGTCCGCAATGTCTGCTCGGCAACATCGCGCATCCGCAAGGCCAACCAGCTGCGTAACCGCCTGCCGCTGAAGAAGCTGACCCTGGCATTCCCGGATGCCGAGCGTCTGCGTGAGTACACCGACATCGTTTCCTCCGAGGTCAACGTCGACAAGGTGGAGTTCACCTCCGACGTGGACTCGGTGGGACGATTCGAGGTCTCCGTCAACGCTCGCGTGGCCGGTCCGCGCCTGGGTAAGGACGTCCAGAAGGTCATTAAGGCTGTGAAGTCTGGCAACTATGAGGTTGTCGACGGCGCGGTTGTCGCCGATGGCATTCCGCTGCAGGAGGGCGAGTACACCCGCAACCTGGTCGCGATCTCGCCGGATTCCACCGCTGAGGTCGACGGCGTCAATGGCCTGGTTGTGCTCGACACTGAGCTCGACGAGGACCTGGAGTCCCGCGGTTGGGCCGCTGACCGCATCCGTGGTCTGCAGGATGCCCGCAAGAACGCTGGCCTTGAGGTCACCGACCGCATTTCGGTGAAGTTGCAGGTGCCGGCCGAGCGTGAGGAGTGGGCCAACCGCCACGCTGACCTCATCGCCCGCGAGGTTCTCGCAACCGCTTTCGAGGTCGTCGCTGGCGGAGAGTCGCTGAGCTACGACGTGGCGGACGGCTGCTCGGCGGATATTGCCAAGCAGTAGGGGAGAGTAATCTCTATGCCGACTTCCGGGCGGTGGGTTCTGCACATCGACATGGACGCGTTCTTCGCGTCCGTCGAGCAGCTCACCCGCCCGACTCTGCGCGGGCGGCCAGTCCTCGTCGGCGGACTGGGCGGTCGAGGTGTGGTCGCCGGTGCCTCCTATGAGGCCCGCGCGTACGGCGCGCACTCGGCTATGCCGATGGCTCGCGCACGTCGTCTCATGCCACCGACCGCAGTGACGGTCAGCGCGCGCAAGGGCATCTACGGGCCGGTGTCGCGCCGCGTGTTCTCTGTAATCCGCGAGCGCGTGCCCGTGGTCGAGCAGCTCAGCGTCGACGAGGCTTTCATGGAACCCGAAGAGCTTCAGGGAGCCTCGAAGGAGCAGGTCATTGCCTGGGCGGAGCAGCTGCGGGCAGATATCCGGCGGGAGACCGGCTTGGCTTCGTCGATAGGCGCGGGCGCGGGCAAGCAGTTCGCGAAAATTGCGTCAGGCCTGGCGAAACCCGATGGCGTGTACGTGCTGGACCCCGCACGCAATCACGAGCTTCTACACCCATTGCCGGTAGAGAAGCTCTGGGGTATTGGCCCTGTCACCGCTGCGAAACTGCACACGCTGGGTGTGGAGACGATCGGTGATTTTGCCGCCATGTCCCAGCGCGATGTCGAGGTTTCGCTGACATCCAAAACCGGCGTGATGCTGTGGCAGCTGGCGCAGGGGACAGATGATCGGCCGGTTAAGGAGCGCGATGTCGCCAAGTCGGTATCGGCGGAGTACACCTATCCTGAGGATTTGGAGTCGCAGGCCCAGCTCCACGCCGCCGTCGATCGCGCGGGTGAGTCCGCTTTTCGACGACTCAAAAAAGATGGCCGTGGTGCCCGCACCATCACTTGCAAGGTGCGTCTGTCTGACCTGAGCATCCATACCCGATCTGAGACGCTCGCCTACGCCACACAGGATTTCGACACCCTTATGGCAGTGGCGCACCGAATCGCGTTCACGCCCGCGGAGGTCGGCCCAGTGCGACTGGTGGGCGTCGGTTTCTCCGGGCTGGATTCGCACATACAAGAAGTCCTGTTTCCTGAGCTCGACCGCGCAATCACCGTCGAAGATCGAGTACCAGCACCTGCGCTTTCCGACGCTCCCGCCGGCCTGGTCGAGCTATCTGGAACCGGTGCGTTGCCGACCGTTCGGCTTTCCGACTCCAAGTGGGCACCCACCTCGGACGTACACCACAGCGAGTATGGACATGGTTGGGTGCAGGGTTCGGGGCACGGGATTGTGACTGTCCGCTTTGAAAGCCGCACCAGTGGCCCCGGGCGCATGATCACGCTGAAGGAGGACGACCCGGAGCTGCGTCCGTGCTCCGCGGTGTGCAGTTTGGACTGGCCGGAGTGGCTGGCATCCGACGAAGCAGCAGCTCTCGACTTGCCGCAACCTGAACGGGAAAGCGAAGACGAACTCGGCCCCGACGCGGATGCTTGATATGGCTGACTGCCTCAGTGCCGTTCGCGGCTCTCTGTTTATGCGCTGTCCGTAAACTGGGGCACTATGACTACCGCATCCCGCATTGCAGAGCTCGAGGCAGCTCGCCGCGCCTCGTTGCGCAACACCGATCGAGATCCGAATCCGTCGACCACACTTCCCGACGACGGTCTGGATAACCGCCAGCGCATGCTGAACGGTCAGTGGTATATCGCCGATCATCCGGAATCACAGGCTCTGAACGTGCGAATTGGCCAGGTGGCCGCTGAATTTGAGGTCGCATTCCGCGAAGACCAGCAGGCAGCACAGCAAGTGCTAGCACCGGCACTGGGGTCTTTCGGAGAGAGCAGCACCGTTCGCCCGCCGATCTACCTGGACTACGGCGATAACATCCACATCGGCGACAACGTTTTCATCAACTTTGGGCTCACCGCACTTGACGTGGTGAAGGTGACAATCTGCGACTATGCGCAGCTCGGGCCCAACGTACAGCTGCTTCCACCAGTACACCCACTGGGAGCTGAGGCCCGCGCCGCTTATCTAGAGTCTGGAGATGAAATCATCATCGGCCGCAATGCCTGGATCGGTGGCGGAGCCATCATCCTGGGCGGTGTTCACGTCGGCGACAATTCTGTGGTCGCCGCGGGTGCCGTGGTGACTAAGGACGTTCCCGCGGGCGTAGTTGTGGCTGGAAACCCGGCGAAAATCATCCGCATCATCGAGGCGTGAATTAGAACAGCGTCTGCGGATGCACATTCGCAGCCAGCGCGGCGGCGAGAATGATGCGCGCCTGCGGTGCATGCACGCAACCAGCGCTAATCACACCGTGCCGAGCCAGCGTCGCACCGCCACCGGCACCGCCGTAGGCGGCGTGGACATCACCGCGCGGAACGCGCGTTGCCATCACGACGGTCACATCAGCCGCAATGGCCCGGTCAATGGCAGCGGCAAACTCATCGGAGACATTGCCCGACCCCAGGCCCTCTACGACAATGCCGCGTGCACCGGCGGCGACTGCCGAATCCAACAGTGATCCATCTGCACCCAAGTAGGCGGGGATAATCTCTACCTTCGAGCCCGCCAATGCCGCCAGAGGCAGCGGATCTGGACGAACCGGCTCCTCCGGTGCATTAGTGGCAAAAGCCAAAGGATCGGTTGTGTGCCACTTCGTCGCACCTCGTACCGGCAAGACTGCGTGGCCAAAGACAATAAGAACGCCAATTCCCTGCGCAGAGGCATCGGAAGCAATGGTCACGGCTTCAAAGAGGTTCCCCGGTCCGTCGGTTTCCGGATGATCATAGGGAAGTTGTGCACCAGTAAAGACAACCGGACGCGAGTCAGCATGGAAAATATCGGCAGCCATGGCCGTTTCCTCCATCGTGTCCGTGCCATGAGTTACGACGACACCGTCCACGGAGTCGTCGTCAAGCACTTCGTGAATAGTGGCGAGAATACGGTCAACGTCGGTGAACGCGAGATTCGACGAGTCCAGCATCCCGAGCTCACGAACCTCCAGCTCTAACATGCCCTCTGGATAACGCTGCGCGACCGCTGCGACGAGCTCCGTGCCCGAGATGGTCGGGGTTAGCGCACCGCTGCGATCCGTGGTGCAGGCGATGGTGCCGCCGGTGGTGATGACAACGATTCGGCGAGGGGAGACCGTGCTAGACGAGGCCGAGCTAGCCGGGGAATGATCCTGAGTCGACATGTCCACCATCTTACCTAGGCGATGTTTTGGCCTTGTGTAGGATTATGGAAGGCGTGAAGCCAGCGAATCTTCATGCAGATTTTATTGGAGTAGTGCACATATGAAAGTCCCCTGCAACCAGCGCGTTAGCGGAATGCGTTGGCGCACAGCGCGTGGTGTGACAGTAGCGGCGATTGTCTCGGTCAGCGCACTTGGGCTCGCTGCCTGCGGTGGCGGCAATACTGCAGCGCCGACGACTGAATCGAAGACATCCAGCTCGGCGGAACCAGTCATCATGCTGCCGACGCGCGCAGAGCTTAACGACGTCCTCGCACGCCTTATTAACCCCGATTTACCTATCGAGGAAAAGGCGCTGACCATCGAGGACGGAGATACTGCCGGCGATTTCTTCGACATTGTCACCAATAGTGCCAATGAGCAGGAAATTAGCTTTGATGTCATTGATCCGATCACGCCCGGCTTCACGACGAAGCAGGCCGTAGCCGGCGTCAGTATCCTCCGCCCGGAGGAAGATCCGATGCTCGTGGATCAGGCGGACTTCATTTACAGGGATGGCCGTTGGATGCTGAGCAAGGAATGGGCCTGCAACCTGGCGTCGACGCTTGATCCGGAGCACAAGCCGGGGTTCTGTCTCGCGCCGGGCGAAACCCCTCCGCCGCCGCCTGAGCCGGAGGAAGAAGCCCCAGTTGAAGAGGCTCCGGTCGAGGAGGCCCCAGCACCGGTCGAGGAGCCAGCCCCGGCTCCGGCGCCCGAACCACCCGCTGAGGAAGTTCCGCCACCCGCGCCTGAACCGCCGGCTGAGGAGGTCCCGCCACCGCCAGCTCCGGCTCCGGCGGAGGACGCGCCTCCTCCACCTCCACCGGCTTAGGTGCCGTTGGCCCAGGCATCACAGCCTAGTCCGGTCGGGTGCACTGGGCAGACAAAAGAAAGTGTCTAGGTTTATGACAGTTCCGCCCATTTTTTGGGCAGAAAAGTGACATAAACCTAGACACTTTCTCGTCTTCTAACCTTGCGCTGGCCAGAGCTATTTCTTCTGGACTCTGGGCTACTTCTTCGACCCGCTGCCGTCCTTAAACTCCAGCCCGCGGTGCGTCTGCTGAGTGATGCGCACATCGGAGTTGCCGTCGCCGTAGGTCACGGAGGTCACAAAGTCGATGTTGCCCTTCATCGGAAGCGGCTTAGTCAGGTCGATGGTGACGCGGTCGGCAAGCATGTCAGTCGTGGCCTCGACAACCTTCAGTGCACCCTCGCCGCCAGTGTCCAACTCGGTGACGGTCGGCACCTGCTTGACATCGACCTTCAAATTAACAATGTCGCCCGCACGGCTGAGCAGGGTATAGGTCACCTTCTGCGTCATCGTGGTCTGGCCTTCGACCTCGCTTTCGACCGTCCAGGTTGCATCCTTTCCGATGTCCTCGGAGGGGAAGACGATAGGTACGGAATGCAGCTGTTGCAGCGCCATCTCCACACCAGCGCGAGCGGTGTCGGTCGCCTTCTCCGGCGCTCCCAGTTTGAGTTCCTTGACCTCACCAGTGGCCGTTGTTGACCAATCAGAGATAAAGCCCTGCGCGGTCGCGATATCCTCATTCAGCTCATCGTTGGAGCCGTGTGGCTTACCCACCTCTGACGTCACCACACGAGTATCGTTATCGCTGGTAACAGTGCTGGTCAGGGGGATTTCCAGGCGGGTGTCCGGGAACGTCTGGTCGCTATCGGCGTTTCCGCCACGCTGCGCAAAGCCCTGCGTCACCGCCACGGTCGACTCCTGCTCTGCACCGTCGTCCTTCCAGCGCACGCTCGCCAGCTCACCGCTACCAGCACTGGTCAATTCGACCTTGGGTTGTGCAACGTCCACGGGTTGTGTTTTCACCGAGCTTTCCGACGAGCACGCGGCCAGTGACACCACAGTGGTAGCGGCAACAACAGCGGTGCCGACCCTCGCCAGCAAGCCACGCTTGGTGTGACCAGGTTGGTCGCTGCGGCTAGGTCGACGGAACCACGAGGAGGTGGATTCTCCTGCACGTCGTAAAGCAGAGGAGGCCGGAACAAACTGAGATTGGAAACGTCGAGTCACACCGGTTAGCGTACCGGTTTCGCGGTGGATAGGAACCACCCGGGCGGTGTCAGTTGGCTGAATATGGGTTTGTTAGGCCATTATGGGACAGTGACTAAGAAGGAAACGAGGACATATTTCCCGCGGCGGGGGATTCTCGCTGTGGTTATTGTGTCAGTTGCGATCATTGATCAGCTGACCAAGATTATCGCTTTGAAGACTCTCGATGGCCGTCCTGCGGTGCAGGTGATCGGCAATCTCTTCGAGTTGCGGCTCGTTTTTAACCCTGGTGCGGCCTTTTCCTTTGGCACGAACGCCACCTGGGTTTTTACCACGTTGCAGCTGGTTTACATCCTGGCTGTGATGTGCTTTTCCCATTGGCTGCGCAGTCCTATATCGGCGACTGCAGCGGGGCTTATTGCTGGTGGTGCGCTGGGCAACCTCATCGATAGGCTGTTTCGGGAACCCGGTTTCTACGTCGGCCACGTCGTCGATTTCCTGTCGGTGAAGGGTTTTGCCGTATTTAATATCGCGGACTCCGCGATTACAGTGGGCGTTATTATCCTCGTTATCTGGATGGTTTTTTCCAAGGAGCCGGATCTCTTCGCTGATCAGATTGCAGCGGAGAAGAAATCTTCCCAGACGGATCAGAAGCAGTCGGCGGAGGGAGGACAGCAGTGAACGACAATGCAGTAAATACCGGTGCAGCACTCGGGGGAGCGCACCAGCCCGACCGAGAAACCCGGCAGATGCCCGTTCCACCGGGCTTGGCCGGTATGCGGGTAGACGCCGGTGTGGCTAAGTTGCTGGGACTCTCGCGCACAGCGGTGGCTGATTTGGCAGCGGCTGGGGACATCACGGTCGATGGCGTGAGCGTTGGTAAGTCCGACCGATTGGAAGAAAACGCTTTCCTCTCTGTGTTGTTGCCGCCGGTGGAAAAGCCATTGGTTCCCAAAGAGGAACTCGTCGAGGGCATGGACGTGCTCTACCACGACTCCGATTTGGTGGCTGTTCACAAGCCTGTCGGTGTGGCCGCACATCCGTCGGTCGGTTGGGAAGGCCCAACGGTTATCGGCGGACTGGCGGCTGCTGGTTTCCGCATTTCTACCTCCGGTCCGCCCGAGCGAAAAGGCATCGTGCATCGCCTCGATGTTGGCACCTCTGGCGTGATGGTTGTCGCCTGCTCCGAACGGGGCTACTCCGTGCTCAAGCGGGCGTTCAAAAACCGTGAGGTGTCCAAGACCTATCACGCTCTGGTTCAGGGGCATCCGGATCCGCTGTCGGGGACAATTGATGCGCCGATTGGCCGTCATCCTTCGGCGGGTTGGCGCTTTGCCGTCCGCCAGGATGGCAAGCATGCTGTGACGCACTACGAAACGCTTGAGGCCTTCGCCCCAGCAACGCTGCTGAAGGTGAATCTAGAGACTGGGCGCACGCACCAGATTCGCGTGCACTTCTCTGCGCTGAATCACCCATGCTGCGGCGATCCCATGTACGGTTCCGATCCGGCATTGGCCAAGCGCCTGGGGCTCAACCGCCAGTGGCTTCACGCGGTCTCGCTTGGTTTCCACCATCCGGCAGATGGGCGCTGGATGGAAATCGAATGTCCATACCCAGATGATTTGAACCACGCATTGGAAGTTTTGAGGCAGAGCGCATGACGCAGACCCCATCGGGATCCAAGAACCCACCACGCCGTGAAACTCGTGCGAAAAGCACTGGTGACGGCAGTATTTCGCCAGTGATGGCACTGATCTCTGGTTTCTGTGTTGTCGTATTGGTGATTGTTTTAGCAGTCGCTTCGACCTCCGATCGGGTAAGCAAGCCGCAAAATCTCAACGGCGATGCGCTCGGCCCGGACCCGTGGGAAGCAACCGAGCAGTACGTAGAGCGTGCCGACGAGTCCCTCGCGAATATGAAGAAAGAGGACTACCGGCTAAAGACCGGCCAGCCAGTCGTGGAGGACCCGAAGTTCTGGGCGATGGTGACTTTTGACCGGCTGCTCGATGCGCAAGAAGCGGCACAGGTCTATGAAAAAGAGCCCTCTCTGCGAGTATCGACTGCAATCATCGGCGGTGTGAGCACCCGGTATTTGCCGCAGCCGAGTAAAACAGCGAGCGAAGAAAAGCTGCTGCAAGATCAGCTGGAGTTAGCGGCTGCTTACGCAGACGTCGCGATTGACGACGAACGGCTCGGCTTCAACGGGTTACTGGTCTATGGTGACGCTGAATCGTTGATGGATGTCAAGAAAATGCCCGATGTGAAAGCTGTCGAGGCGCTGCCGTCAGATGCGGCGCGTGGCCGTTTTGGTATTCGCCCGGTGCTGAGTTCCGGCTTCACGGATAAAGATCCGCTCTTTGCGCCGGGGCTGAGCCAGAACTAAGCGGCCAGACCTAATAGAAGCCAGGACTAAGCGGCCAAGTCCAAACGACTAGGATGAAGCGGCTAGAACTCTGCTGCCAGTACGCAGTCAGTTTCAACAAGAACGAAAAGGAGTCAGTCAACAGTGATTCAGGCATTCGGTGCGTACCTTTTGTGGGCGCTGTTTCCGCTCTATTTCCCCTTGCTGGAACCAGCAGGGGCCGTAGAGATTTTGGCGCACCGATTCGTCTGGACCCTTGTCTTTATGGTTATTGCCCTCAGCTTCATGCGCGCATGGCCAGAGCTGAAGGCCGCGAGTGCCAAGACCTGGGGCACTATTTTTATTGCCGCACTGTTGATCTCCGTCAACTGGGGTGTGTACGTCTACCTGGTCAACAATGGGCAGGTGGCGGAGGCTGCGCTCGGCTACTTCATCAACCCGCTGGTCAGCGTTTTGTTGGCGATGATTTTCTTCCGTGAAAGCATCTCGCGGTTGCAGCTCGGCAGTGTCATCCTGGCAACCATTGCGGTCATTGTTCTCACAATTGGTGTGGGACATCCGCCGTTGGGTGCGCTGGCGCTGGCGTTCAGTTTCGGTTTTTACGGACTAATGAAGAAGCGGGTATCGCTTTCCTCCGCAGCTTCGCTGACGGCCGAGTCCGCCGTAATCACACCGATTGCGCTGGCATACATCCTCTGGTTGACCTACAACGGACAGAGCACCTTTACCTCCGAAGGAACTGGTCACGTGCTGCTCATGATGAGCGCCGGTGTTGCTACCGCCATTCCGTTGCTTCTCTTCGGCGAAGGTGCCAAACGCCTGCCGCTGGCCACCTTGGGCCTGATGCAGTACCTGACTCCAGTTCTCCAAATCACCCTGGCAGTCACTGTGCTGGGCGAGCAGCTCGAACCGGAGCGCTGGATCGGATTCTTCATCATCTGGGGTGCCGTCGCGCTGTTCATCTGCGACCTCATCCTGAAGATGCGCCGGCAGCGTCGGGTACGCCGGGAACTCCACAAGGCCGGTGTTGAACCGGCCGCGGTTTCCGACGATGCCGCCGACCAGACGGATGGGGCGGTTACCCGGGACGTCGTAAAGCCGGCAGATAATTAGCAGAAAAGTTCGCGCAGGTGCTCGTTGAGGAAGATTCCCTGCGGGTCGACCTTTTCCCGTAGTGCCTGGACCTCGCCGAACAGCGGATAACGTTCCGCGAAATCCTCCGCGCGAAGCGTGTGCAATTTGCCCCAGTGCGGGCGACCTTCGTGGGCCTTGAAAATCGGCTCGATGAGGTTGAAGTACTCTCGGTAATTTTCCTTCCAGTAGCGGTGGATGGCGATGTAGGCACTGTCGCGACCGTACGCAGTGGACAGGGCCACATCATCGGCTTTCGCGGAGCGCACCTCGATGGGGAAGGAGACTTTCATCCTCTTGCGGGCAATCGCGTCGCGGATTTCCCCGAGGACATCGGAAGCGGCCTCGAGCGGGACGGAGTACTCCATCTCGGAGAAACGCACTCGGCGCGGCGAGACAAAGACCTTGTGCGCCTCATTGGAGTAGCTGCGCTCTGGCACGGTGTTGGTGGCAATCCGGTTGATGGTATCGGTCGTAGCGGGAATGGCCTTAGCAATCTCGCAGCACGCCAAGAGTCCCATGTTGTTGACGACTTCGTCGTTAAGATACGTACGCGCGCTGCCCAGGCGCTGCTTCAGGCTATTGCGGCTCGGGCGGCGGTGGCGCTGCGGTTCAATGCGAGTATTGTGCTTGACCAGCGTCTCGCGCTGTCCCGGGAACCAGAAAAACTCCAGGTGGTCAGCTTCTTTGCAGCGCTCGGCGAAACTCTTGCGCAGGGAATCAAACTCTTCGCGGTGCTCGTCGGCGTGCAGATCAAACGCTGGCACGACGGACATCGTGACCTCCGTAAGCACGCCGAAGACACCCAGTCCCAGCCGTCCGAGGCGGTAGAGCTCGCCGTCGATTCCCTCAGCGTCCGGATGGCAGTGCCTGACGACGCCATCCGCGGTGACAATCTTGAATCCTTTCACGGTGCCTGCGAAGCCGGTGAATCCAAGCCCGGTGCCGTGTGTGCCAGTAGAGATAGCACCGGCCAGCGACTGCGGATCGACATCGCCCTGGTTGGGAAGTGCCCAACCGAGCGGGCGCAGAATACCTGGAGTGTCGCGCAAGCGAGTGCCGGCACGCAGCGTGGCGGTCTGGTTGGCGGCGTCGAGTTCGACCAGACCAGAGCAGCGATCGAGTTGAATGCGGTGCCCATCGGTGGTGGCCACGGAAGTAAAAGAATGACCGGCCCCCAGCGGGCGCACCGTAGTTCCTTCGGTCTTCGCCGCTTTAATTACCGAGATAACGCCCTCATCATCGTGCGGCTGATGAGTGTAGGACGGGGTGCACGATTGCGTGTGCGCCCAATTGCTCCAATGCGAGTTGGCGACGGCTTTCGCCTGCGCACGCCGACGTACGCGTGGTACTCGGGACTCAACTGTAGAGACTGTGAAGCGGGCGTTGTTGTGTGAATTGCTCATGTGAAGATCAATCCCTTTCCTCGGTACGTGGGCCAGTGGGTGATGATGGTGCCATCTCGAACTGCAATGACTTCTTGTGTGTGCTCGGCTATTTCGCCGGCCTTGGCGTGGCGGAACCACACGGGATCTCCCAGCGAAATTGCGTCGGCGGTCTTGCCGAGCAGCGGAGTCTGCACCTCACCTGGTCCTTCCTCCGCCGCGTAGCGCAGGCCAGTGGGGTACCAGGGGGTTGGCAGCCGGTCAGCTCCCGCCGGTCCAGAGGCAATTCGACCACCGCCGGACACCGTGACCACGCCCTTCTTAGGACGTCGCGTCGCCGGCAACACAAACCAGGACGCCGGGCGCAGATTGAATGCGCGATAGTTATCGAAGAGGGTTGGTGCCAGGAATCCCGACCCCGCCGCTGCCTCGGTGACTGCGGCCTCGGCGCACGTCGACTCCAGCGACCCCGTGCCACCACCGTTGACAAACTCCAGCGGCCCCGCCACTTTCTCGACTGCAGTGACAACCTTCTCGCGGCGCTTTGCCAATTCCTTCTTTGAGACGGCCTGCATCACTCGAATTGCGCGCGCACGCAGAGAGTTTCCGGCATCGCCCACTCCGGCAATGTGCCCCTCATACATCATGATTCCCGCCAGCTGCAGCTCCGGGCGGGCAATAACCTGCTTGGCAAACGCCGCTGCCTGCTTCGGTGAGAACAGACTGGAGCGCAGCGTACCGATATGCACGCCGGGGAGGGGACGAAAGGATGCGTCGACGTCCATGCACACGCGGATTGGCGCATTTTCGCTTGCCGACGACGCCAGCGCCTCCAGATGCTCGGGACGGTCAACCATGACGCAGATGGCGGCACGCGCTGCATCATCGTCGGCAAGCTCTGAGATAGCGCGGGCGTCAAGTGTTGGGTAGGCGACGACGATGTCGTCGCTAATGCCTTCTCGGAATAGGTACAGCGCCTCTGCCAGCGAATATGCCAGCACGCCCTGGAAGCCGGGGAAGGCCAGGACGTGCGAAATAAGCTGTGGAATGCGAATCGATTTCGAGGCCACGCGGATAGGCATCCCGTTTGCACGGCGGAGCAAATCGCGGGCATTGGCTTCGACCGCCGCGAGGTCGACGACGACTGCAGGAAGGGAAGTGCAGTTAAGCAGCGTGTCGGTAGCTAGTGGCGGGCGGGCTGTCTGGGGCATCTGCGGCGGCAGCGCCTCAGGCAGGTGAGACATCGATGTCGGAGCCGGGCGGGATGTGCCTGAGGACTCCGGGGCAGAAGCTCGAGAAAGTTTCATGCCCTAAAACGTAATCTTTTGTCACGGGCAGTGTCTTTGATTTAGAAAAGAAAACCAGAATTTCCCGGGTCTGTGCTTTATTAGACCAGCCAGCTGTAGCGGGCGGCATCCATGTTGGAGGTGATGACATCGCCATCGACGAGGTAGCCGGCAGCAACGGGGCGGCGGTCGATGGTTGCAAGAACCTCGTCAAGCTCGGGCTTGGGGAAGTAGGTGAAGTGGCCATCGGAAAGTGGTGCGAACACTGTATTGCTCCTTTGGTTCTTTGCTCGAGGGCAGTGCGTTTCTCTATGGCCGCGAGGAAATATGAGGACTTCCTCACAAACCGTGGTGTCGAGTATCGTCAACTGGTTTTGAAAAGTAAAGGAAGTGCTGCGGTGATGTTAAACACATCTTTAGCCATACAAATATCGAGATAAAGGCGTCAATAGCACTAACGCAGGCTGTCAATATGTTGACGAATCGCTGGCGTAGCGGGGTGCCCCTGTGCCGCGAGCATGCCATCTTTCATCACGATGACCCAGTCGGCCATGTTTTCTACATCGGTGGCATTGTGTGTGATGAGTACGACGGTTCGGGTGCCAATGCCATCAGTGATGAGTCGCTGCCAAGACTGTCGGCTAATCGAATCTAACGGCGCAAAAGGCTCATCGAGTACCAAAACTTCTGGCCGCACCGCCAGAGCACGTGCAAGGGTAGCTTGGGCATTCTGCCCGCCGGACAGCGATGGTACCGGGGTGCTGGAAATAGGCCCAAGACCGGCTGCCACCAGAATTTCCTGGGCGCAATCGTGAATAGCAGTGGCTGATTTGGGCACGGAATTCGACTTAGAAAGTAGCGCCATGGCAACTGCTTCCAGTGGGGTCGTCGTAGGAGGAAGTGATGGTTCCTGCGGAACTATCACGATTCCACGCTGGCGAAGTGGCAGATCCGAAAGCTCCGTCGTACCCGCATAAACATCAGCGCCTTCCAATGCTCCGGCAATGAGGCCGGCAAGAGTCGACTTTCCGCACCCATTCGGACCAATGACAGCCGTTACTTTCCCCGCGGGGAACTGGTAGGTCTGGTTCTGCCACCGCACCTCGAGATCCTCCGGGCAGCGAGAAGGCAGACAAAGGTGGTTTAGGCGCTGGCGGGCCATCGGTTCCAGCCGCACGGGCTTGGGTACAGGACGAGGTCTTAGAGCATAGGGTAATAGCGCTATGACGAGGAAGATCAGCGAAATACCAATCAATAATGCGGCGAGCACAAAAGCGCGATCAGGATGAAGCTCCCGCTCCAAATAGATGCTTGAAGTCAGCGTGCGGGTGATGCCTGGGTAGGTGCCTGCGAACGTGACGGTGGTGCCGAACTCGCCAAGCGAACGAGCAAACGACAGCGCAGCTGCGGACAGGATTCCAGGAGTAATGGAAGGAAGAATGATGCGGCGAAAAATTGTGGTCGTCGGAATGCCGAGGCTCTCCGCGGAAATCAGAACTGATTGTTTGAGACTGCCCAGGGACGTATCAATCGCAATGGCAGCGTAGGGGAGAATGACAAAAACGTGAGCAATCACGACCGCCGAAAATGTAAATGGCAGCGGAAGATTTAGGGCTCGCGTGGCACTGGTGAGCGCAAGACCTGCGACAACCGGAGGCAGCGCCAGTGGTAGAAAAACCAGGAGGCGGACAATCCATTGCCCCTTCGGAATGGCATGAATGACCGCGCCAAGTGGAACCGCCAAGATGACCGCAATGAGAGTCGCCTGCATGCCCGCCCACAGGGAAATCTTCAGTGCGTCGATGGTTTCCGGCTCAGTGAGAATGCTGGCGAACTGAGACCACGGCACCTCGAAGAGCAGTGCGGCGACGGGAAACAGCAGAAAAACCGGGCACAGCAGTGCAATGAGCCAGACGACGGCTGGCAGCGGGCGAGACGATGGGCGGAAAGAGGTGGGCATAATGACGAAAATCGACTACTGAGTCGCGGAGTCCTCCGTTGCTTCTGTGGCTGGCGTGAAACCGTGGCGTGACCACAGCTGCGCAGACTCGGCGGAGGCGAGATACTTCACCAGTGCCAGAGCGCTTTCTTTTGTGTCACTGTTTTTTACAACAGCAGCCATGATTTCGTTGGCGTGGCTGTCCGCACCCGGGATGTCAAAGACATCGACAGAATCCACGAGAGCCTGTGCGTCGGTGCGATATACCCAACCGGCATCTGCAACGCCAGACAGCACTTTACCTGCGACATCGCTGACAGAATTCTCACGGCTAACCGGAGTGAAATCTAGCCCAAGAGAGGAAATGAGCTCCTCGGCGACTTTCCCACAGGGAACCTTGTGATCACAGGTGACAACCTTCGCTGTGGACAGAGACGCATCCGCTCCGGTGACGTGGGCAGGATTTCCCTTCGGTACGATGAGCACCATCGAGTTAGTGGCAACTTTGGCAGGATTGCTCACGACACCGCGTTCGACGGCCTCGTCCATGGTTGCGCGGTCAGCAGTGATGAGTACATCGCCGGGAGCGCCATCTTCCAACTGCTGAAGCAGAGAGCCGGAACCGCCGTTGATGAACGCCAAGTGAGTATCAACGTTCGCCGATTGCGGCAGGTCAGCATTGAGAACTCGAGTGGATGCGGCTCCGAAAACCGTTAGTGTCTCTTTTCCGGAAGCCTGCGATGAGCTCGTCTCTGGTGCACAGGCCGCGCTAGTGACCAATATGGTGGCGGCGGCTGCCAGAACTTTCTTCGAGCTCATCACACAGACTTTCTTAATCAGGCCATCAGCGGCGAATTAGCGACTGTGGCGATCCAACTGCTCCGCGTGGGAACGGATTGGTTTCCAGGCTACCTCTCGGCGCGCCGGGCGAGTGCGGACATCGCGAGAACGGTAGACCACATAGGGGCGGTTAGTGTAGCCAATAGGTGCAGAGAATGCGTGGACCAGGCGAGTAAACGGCCACACGGCGATGATGGTGAAGCCAGCCAGGACGTGCAGCTTAAACTGCCATGGCACATCGGCCATCAGCTCAGGCTGGGCATTGAAAATCATGATTCCACGCAGCCACGGCGAAATAGTTTCGCGGTAGTCGTAGCCATGCGGACCGCCGAATACCTGCAGCGACACCGTTGCGATGGTGCCCGACAGAATTGCCAGGGCCAGCAGCAAGTACATCACCTTGTCGGACGTGGATGTCGCTAAGAAAACCGTGCGGTTGACAACACGTCGGTAGATGAGCCCCGCCAGTCCCAACACCACGGCGACTGCGGCAATCGTGCCGGGGATCGTAGCAATCAGGTGGTAGAAACCATCTGAGATGCCCATGGCGCGAGTCCACGATTTCGGAATTGCCAAGCCCATCAGGTGTCCAATGATGACGAACATCATGCCCCAGTGGAACAACGGCGAAGACAGCCGCAGCATCTTTGATTCATAAATCTGCGATGAGTGGCTGGTCCAGCCGAATTGGTCTGTGCGCCAACGCCAGATGATGCCGATGACGAACGCGCTGACGGCCAGCCATGGAAAGGCTGTCCAAAGGAACAGCTCGAAGTTATTCATGACTTAAATCCTTTTAAGTTTCTTGCATGCCGACGTGCGGCAGCGGAGTCCCAAGACCAACGAGTTCAGCCGGGGGACCTGTGCGGATGAGATTGATGTAGGCGTCGATAGTTTCCTGATCGATTTCTGGCAATGACATGCACAGCGCCGTCACCACGTGCGTGTACATGGGGGAGATATCATTCAGCGCGGTTCGCAGAACCTCCAGACCGTCTCGATGGGAAGCGAGCATCTCTGTCACGATGCGGTGACCAACGTCGTCGGCAAGCGCGCCGGCCTCCAGCACCACGCAGAGGTGGTCTGGGAGCTCTTCGCGCTCCTGCTCAAAGCCCAGTGCAGCCAGTTGCTCCTTGAAGGCAAGGAGCGCTACACCGCGCTGACGTGTATCGCCGACGGAGTAGTACGACAGGTTCATCGAGCATCGACGGCGCTGATCGAAAGTCTCCACATAGTGAGCCTGTAGCTTTTGAAGTGGCATCTCGGCAGCTTCCGTCAAAAATGCACTGAGCTCGTCGCCGACCTCTGCCGGAAGTGCAGATAGCTCCCGTGCGACCGCCTCCCACCGCTGTTCAGCATTCTCATGTGGGTAGTCCAACAGCAGTGAGCACGCCATGTACAGCAGTTGGCGCTGCTGGTTGGTCAGCGGCACTGATTCTACGAACTGCTCGGGGATACGTCCGAGAAAATTACGTTTGGCCATGGTCTATCCGTTCGGCTTCTTAAACATGGCCTGCGGCCCCTCATCGCCCCACGACACCAGAGAAACCTTGCGCGTATCGCCACTGCCCGTGCCGCAACCGGAACCACATGCCTCCGGTGCACCTTCGCCCGGACCCAAATCGCGGAACTGATTCATCAGCTTCTCCGGGGTGCTGTCGCCGAAGGGATCGAGCGATGCAATGCCACGAGGCGTCTCTGGCGAGGTCGTCGGAATGACATAGCGGTCGTCATACTTGGCGATTGCGAGCAGGTGGTACATGTTGTACAGGTCTTCGCCCGTCATGCCGACGGCCTGCGCAATCTCCTCCTGCGGTTCTCGCCCGAGGTTGATGTCTCGCATGTAGCTGCGCATCGCCGCTAGACGGCGCAACGAGAGTTCCACTGGTCGAGTATCACCAGCCGTGAAGATTCCCGCCAGGTATTCCAGCGGAATTCGCATATTGGCCAAGGTGGTCAGCAGCACCTTGTGGTCCTCGCCATCGATGCCAGACGCGGTAATGGTGTCGACAATCGGGGACAGCGGCGGGACGTACCAGACCATTGGCAGAGTGCGGTACTCCGGGTGCAGCGGCAGTGCCAGACCGTAGGTAAAGATTAGGTCATAAATCGGCGACTCCTGCGCGGCTGCAATCCACGATGCTGGGATTTCCTGCTTGTGAGCAGCCTCGATAACTTCTGGATCGTGTGGGTCGAGCAGCAGACTGCGCTGTGCTTCATACAGATCCTGAGGGTCTTCCACCGATGCGGCTTCAGCCACGCGGTCAGCATCGTAGAAGATGACACCGAGGTAACGCAGCCTGCCGACGCAGGTTTCCGAGCACACGGTTGGCTGACCGACCTCAATACGCGGGTAGCACAGCGTGCACTTTTCTGCCTTGCCGGTCTTGTGGTTGAAGTAGACCTTCTTGTACGGGCAACCGGAGACACACATGCGCCAACCGCGGCAGCGGTCCTGGTCGACCAGGACAATGCCGTCTTCCGTACGCTTGTACATCGCGCCCGATGGGCAGGAAGACACACAGGTCGGGTTCAAGCAGTGCTCACAGATGCGAGGCAAGTAGAACATGAAGGTATCTTCAATATCCTTCTTGACCTCCAAGTTCATCTGCTGCAGCGTTGGGTCGCTGTCCATCGTTGCAGTCGAACCACCGAGGTTGTCATCCCAGTTCGATGACCACTTGACGGTATCGATGGGACGGCCATCCAGCTGTGAAACTGGGCGCGCAGTCGGCTGAGTCTTCTGGCCACGCGGTGCCGACAGCAACTTGTCGTACTCGTAGGACCAGGGCTCGTAGTAATCTTCGATGCCCGGCAGCAGTGGGTTGTGGAAGATAGTGGCCAGCTTCTTCAAGCGACCACCGGCCTTGGGCTTGAGCTTGCCATTGCTGGTGCGCTCCCAGCCGCCCTTCCACTTTTCCTGGTCTTCCCAGGTGCGTGGGTAGCCGACGCCAGGGCGGGTTTCCACATTGTTAAACCAAATGTATTCAGTGCCCTCGCGGTTGGTCCATGCCTGCTTACAGGTCACAGAACAAGTGTGACAGCCGATGCACTTGTCCAGGTTCATGACCATCGCGATTTGTGCCATGACGCGCATTAGAACTTAACCTCCTGGCTGCGACGACGAATGCGGGTTACCTCATCGCGGTTATTACCGGTTGGACCGATGTAGTTGAAGCCGTAGGTGATGTGCCCGTAGCCGCCGGCCACATGCAAAGGCTTGATCATGATTCGAGTCAGCGAGTTGTGAGTACCACCGCGGCGACCCGTGCGCTCATTGAGCGGTGTACCAGTGGTGCGCTCCTGCGCGTGGTTCATAATCGCCGTTCCCTCAGGGATACGGTGTGTGACAATCGCGCGTGCTGAGACCACACCATTGCGGTTGTAGAGCTCAATCCAGTCATTGTCGGCCACACCGATCTTCTCGGCGTCCTTGGCGGACATCCAGACAACCTGGCCACCACGCGAAATCGACAGCATGTGCAGGTTGTCGAAGTACTGCGAGTGAATCGACCACTTATTGTGTGGCGTCAGGTAGCGAACTGTGACCTCCGGATCGCCGGATTCACCAGTTAGCAGCTCACCTGGGCCAACCTCACCATTGAGGTGGAGACGGTCGAGCGGCGGGCGGTAAATCGGCAGCGCCTCGCCGTAGTCCAAGAACCAGTCGTGGTCGAGGTAGTAGTGCATACGACCGGACAGCGTGTGCCACGGCTTGTCGTAGGCCAAGTTGATGGAAAACGCGGTGTAGCGCTTACCGTCCTTCTTGATGCCCGTCCACTCCGGCGATGTGATGACCTCCGTTGGGCGCTCCTTCACCGAGTCCCACTTGATGTGGGTCTGTTCGGAGCCACTGACCAGGTCGGTCATATCTGCACCGACGCGCTTGCCCTGGTTGCGGAAGCCCTCGAGGGCGACCTCGCCATTGGAGACACCGGAGAGGTGCAGAATCATCTCCGCAGCCTTGATGGCCGAGTCCAGCTTTGGTCGCTTACCAGCCGACTCCGTCATCGACGTGCCGTTGATAATGGCCAATTCCTTGGCCTGCTTGGATACGTCGTACGCCGTGCCGTGAGTGCCTGTACCAGCCTTTTCTGTCAAGGGGCCAAAGTGTGTCCACTTCTCGTAGACCTTGGTGTAGTCGCGCTCAACTGGAATGAGCTTGGCCATGGTCTTGCCCGGCACAAGTCCCTCAGTATCCACATCCGGGACAATGCCGTTTGGCATGTTCAGCTCGTCAGGGCTGTCGTGTCCAAGTGGGGCAGTGATGACATCCGTCTGTGTGCCCAGCCACTTTTCCGACATGGCCGACAGCGAAGCCGACAGGTCGCGGAAGACCTCGAAGTCACTGCGGGCCTCCCACGGTGGGTTGATTGCCGCGTTGAAGGAATGGATAAACGGGTGCATATCCGTTGTCGACAGATCGTGCTTCTCATACCAGGTAGCCGCCGGCAGAATAATGTCGGAGACCAGCGTGGTTGAGGTATTGCGGAAATCCGTCGTCAGCATCAGGTCGAGCTTGCCCTCAGGTGCCTGATCACGCCAGACAATAGAGGCTGGACGCTCGCCCTCTGGCAGCTCCGTTGCCGTGGCATCGGAATCCACACCGAGCATGTGACGCAGGAAGAACTCCGTGCCCTTTGCCGACGAACCCATGAGGTTGGTACGCCAGTTGAGCAGGATACGCGGGAAGTTCACCGGGTTATCCGGATCTTCAGCCGCAAACTTCATCCGTCCGGACTGCAATTCATCGACGATGTAATCCGAGACGGCCATGCCCTTGGCCTCCGCCTCGTCGGCAAGCAGCAGCGGATTGCGATCGAACTGCGGGTATGCGGGCATCCAGCCGCGCTTCATGGCCTCGACCAGGGTCTCAGACGTGAACTTGTCGTCTACAGCACCATGGCTGGCCAGCGGCGAGGCTAGACGGTTGGCACGTGTGTTGTCATAACGCCACTGGTCGGTGGTCAGATAGTAGAAACCCGTGGTAATCATCTGACGCGGTGGGCGCTGCCAGTCCAGGGCGAATGCGTACTGTGCCCAGCCATTCATTGGGCGCAGCTTTTCCTGGCCGACGTAGTGAGCCCAACCGCCACCGTTGATGCCCTGCGTGCCACACATAGAGGTCAGCGCCAGGAAGGTGCGGTAGATGCTGTCGGCGTGGAAGAAGTGGTTGACGCCAGCGCCCATGATGATCTGGCTACGGCCGCCAGAGTCAGCAGCATTCTGTGCGAACTCACGCGCAATACGGATCGCAGCGTTTGCTGGGACACCAGTGAGCTCCTCCTGCCATGCCGGAGTACCCGGCACGGAGGCATCCTTGAAGTCCGCCGGCCACTGACCAGGCAGATTCAGCTCTTCGCGGTTCACGGCGTAGTGCGCCAGCATGATGTCGTAGACCGTGGTGACAAGACGCTTGCCGACGCGCCGGGCGGGGACACCTCGATGAACAATTCCGGCACCGATTGGGCCGTTTTCCTCGGATTCGCCCAGGCCTGGCAGGTCAAAGCGCGGGAAAACCACTTCGACCGGTTCGAAGCCGTCAGTCACGTCTGCAACGGACATCACCGGGTCGACGTTGTCCAGGCGGAGATTCCACTTTCCCTCGCCATCTTCGCCGTAGCGGTCAGCGAGAGTCCCGCCTGGGTCAACGACCTTGCCGTCGGCTTCCATCATCAGCAGACGGTGCGTTGCATTCTGCGAATCGTGCAGAGCCGCATCCTCGATATTGGATGCGGTGAGGAATTTACCGGGTACGAAGGTGCCGTCGTCACGCGCGTCGAGCTCGATTAGGAATGGAGCATCGGTGTACTTGCGCATGTAGTCGAGGAAGTATGGCGTCTTCTGCTCGACGTGGAAGGACTTCAAAATGACATGGCCCATGGCGAAGGCCAGTGCGCCGTCGGTACCTGGGTTGATGCGCATCCACTCGTCGGCGAACTTGGTGTTATCAGCGAAGTCAGGGCTGACGACGACAACCTTGGTGCCGTTGTAGCGAGTCTCGACCATGAAGTGGCTATCCGGAGTACGGGTGACCGGAATGTTCGAGCCCCACATCATCAGGTAGCTGGAGTTGAACCAGTCACCGGACTCTGGAACGTCGGTCTGGTCGCCGAAGGTCTGTGGCGATGCCGGTGGCAGGTCGGCGTACCAGTCGTAGAAGGACAGTGCGACGCCACCAATCATCTGCAGGAAGCGAGTACCTGCGCCGTAGGAGACCTGCGACATAGCCGGAATAACGGTGAAGCCGGCAATGCGGTCTGGGCCGTACTGGCGAATGGTGTAGACGTGGGCAGCGGCGGCCATTTCGATTGCTTCCTCATACGGAATGCGGATGAGGCCGCCCTTGCCGCGCTGGCTGACGTAGCTCTTGCGCTTCATTGGGTCTTCCACAATGGAACGCCAGGCCAGCACTGGGTCGCCGAGCTTTTCCTTTGCATCGCGGAACATCTCTACCAGCACACCGCGCGCGTATGGGTAACGAATGCGTGTCGGTGAGTAGGTGTACCAGGAAAACGATGCACCACGCGGGCAGCCGCGGGGCTCGTACTCCGGCATATCAGGACCAGTGGTGGGGTAGTCAACTGCCTGTGACTCCCACGTAATGACGCCGTCTTTGACATAGACCTTCCACGAGCAGGAACCCGTGCAGTTCACACCGTGCGTGGAACGGACCATCTTGTCGAAGGACCAGCGGTTGCGGTAGAACTCATCGGCGCCACGGCCACCTTGGAGGAATAGTTGCTGACCGGACTCAGAGACTTCGCCCTTGCGGAGGAAGCTGCCAAAACGCAGCAGCGAGTTGGCTTGGTTAGATCCAGAACCAGCGTGAGTTGGGGAGGAATCTTGTGCCATGGGAATTTTCCTAATTAGTAATTAACCGGGGAACGGAGCGTTCGGGCGGGCGTAGTAAATCCACACCAGCACGGTCGTGAAAGCGAAGAAGACCACGCAGCCCCAGAAGAAAGCCACCGGGGCCATCACGGAGAGCAGCACACCGACGATGAACGGACCAAAGGCGCCGATTGCACCGGTCCAACCAATAACGCCACCAGCCTGACGCTTCGGCAGAATCATCGGCATCTGCTTGAAGGTGCCGGCGTTACCCAGACCAGTGAAGAAGAACATAATCAGCATCGACCCCAGGAACCAGCCATACTCATCCGGGCTGTCTGGGGTCAGGAAGATAGCAGCGACGCCGGTGAAGATGGTCATGCCCGCACAACCGATGAAGGTCCAGATTGCGCCACCGAACTTGTCACACAGAGGACCCCAGAGGGCGCGGACGAGAGCACCAATCAGCGGGCCAAGGAAGGCATACTTGGCGCCCTGTGGCAGATCGGCCAGGGCATAGGTCTCAGCGAACTTGGAGTTGGCACCGAAGACATCATTGGTCAGCAGCGCCAGCTGGGCAGCAAAACCGGAGAAGGCGCCGAAAGTCACCAGATAGACGATGGTGAGGATCCAGGTGTTTTTATTGCCGAAGATGTCAATCTGTTCGCGGAAGTTTGCGCGGATTGGCACATCCTTCAGCATCGTCCACGCGACAATGCCCATGATGATGGTCCAGGGAACCAGGACAATGGCTGGGTTATAGACGAATACGTCGTGACCTTCATCAGTGCGCATTGGCGCGACGAAGCCAAGGCCAAGCAGGCTGAAGCCCATAAGCCACGGGCCGACCAGCTGAATCAGCGAAATGCCAAAGTTACCGATACCCGCTTGAATACCCAGTGCTGTGCCGGACATGTGCTTGGGGAAGAAGTAACCGGTCGATGGCATGAAGCCGGAGAAGACACCGCCGCCGATACCGGAGAGGAAGGACAGCGTCAGCAGCCACCAGTACGGAGTGTCAGTGTTCTGAACTGCGAAGTACCAGCCCAGCATTGGGATAACGAACAGAAACGACGACAAGGTGACCAGCTTGCGGGTACCGATAATCGGTGGCAAGAACATGAACACCAGGCGGAAAAGACCGCAGGATAGGCCGGCAATAGATGTCAGCCAATACAGCTGGCCAGCGGTGAGATCGAAACCGATCCGGTTGAGCATCGGTGCGATTGCGGAGACCAGGTACCAGGTCGCAAAGCCGATAATCAGCGCGATAGTGGAAATCGTTAGCGTCTTCCACGCAATTTTGGAATCCCAGTGTGCTGGATCTTCGGGATCCCATCCCTTGATGACTTTGCCGCTTGTGTCCAGAGGTTCCAGCTTTGCGGCCGCATTTGGTGTAGAAATTTTCCTTACCTCTTCCTTGGCGAAGTGAAGAATGGAGAAATTGAAGAATTAAACAACAAACTTGTTGCGAAAATGTATCGATTTTATATTGAAGAAAGTAAGAAATCTTGGTGTAAAAATAGAAAAATAATGTAATGCGTATCTTGGATACTTATTATAGTGCAGTGGTTGCAAGCTTGCGTACGTGATTAAGTCTGACATGGAAAACCCAGTTCAACAACCATTTTCTGCCTACTAACGGGGGTGTGTATTTTTAGACTCTTATTTGTCGGCTTTTGTTATTGGGCACAATTAAAAGCAGTTGAAAAGATTGAACGACGTTCGAAAGGGGTTAATGATGTATGATTCCAGTTCAGCAGGCCAGAGTGGCGAGCGATTCAATACCGCCGTAATTGTTTATGACGATCGCATTAAAAGCGGGGGAAGAACAGATAAATTCGCCTCACGTATATCGGACTATCCTCTCAATGCCGTGAGCTATACGGTCATCGAAGAAGACGAGGAGAAGTTCCGTGCAGCATTGACCGCGGCACTCAATTCACAGGCCCGAGTGATCCTCACCCTTGGCGGAACGGGACTGCGCGCCGCCAATCGGGTCCCCGATGTCACCAAGGAATTCATCGACAGAGAACTGACCGGACTGGAAACGCAGATTCTGCTGGTCGGCTTGGAAAACACGTCTCGCGCGGGCCTTTCGCGCGCGGTCATCGGCACCACCGATACCGGAAAACTCATTGTCAATTGTCCGAGCAGCAGCGGCGGTATCAAGGACACGCTCGGCGTAGTCATTCCGCTGCTAGAGCCAATTTTCGACCAGCTCGATGAAACTGACTAGACTGCCGCAAGTCTTCTACTCAGCTGCAACATCGCCTAGTAGTTTCGCGCGCAACTGCGCCACATCCGCTGGCGTGTCGTAGTCTTGCGCGCACCAGTGCTGCTCGGCGCTAGTCAGCTGGATAGGCGTTGCCGACGCCTCGCGAATCAGTCGGCGAACCGACACATCGCGAGTGCTCGGAAGCCGAAGAAGGGCACGCGTCAGCTCGCCCTTTCGCCACAGCGCACAAAGCGGTTCACCGTCGACGACTACGACACCCGTGCGTTGCGACGTGGTTTCTACCTCTATGTCAATCTGTTGCCATTTGTGCCACAGCGCCTCTAACAGTCGTGAGGTAAAAGGCGCGTCCACAGCGGTGACAAACACAAAATCAGTTTCAGCACTGAAGGTTTTAGCATCAGCATCAGTAGCTTGCAGGGATGCCAGCCCAGCTTCAATGCCTGCAACCGGGCCGCCATATGGTGGGTTTTCGCACGTTACGCGCACAGAAGGAGGAACGGATAAATCCTTTGGCGTAACCACCACAACACGGCCTACGGTGGGCTGAGTCTGAAGTTCAGCCAGGCAGAGGTCAATCATCGTGTGCTCGCCAATGCGAACTTGCGCCTTATCTGCGCCCATGCGACGGCTCTCGCCACCGGCAAGGACAATGGCCTCGCAACGAAAATCGGTGTCCGTTATCGCGAATGATTTGGTGCCTGGCATGGTGCGCTCTCGCTACAGCGTCCGCGACCAGTCGCCGGAGCGGCCACCGGACTTGGCGACAATGCCGCACTTGCGGATGTACGCCGAGCGGTCAACGCCCTTGACCATGTCAATGACATTCAGTGCGGCAATGGAGACGGCTGTCAGGGCTTCCATCTCCACACCGGTGCGATCGGCCGTGCGAACCGTGGCCTTGATAGCGACGTGGTCTTCGCAAATGTCCAGGTCCACGGAGCAACCATGAACACCGATGGTGTGTGCCAGTGGCAGCAATTCAGGTACCTTTTTTGCGCCGGAAATACCCGCAATGCGAGCAACTGCCAGAACGTCTCCCTTGGGAACGGAGCCGTCGTTAAGCGCACGGAGAATCTCCGGCGAGCAGGCAACTTCGCCGATGGCGGTGGCGGTGCGGATGGTCGGCTTCTTCTCTGTGACGTCGACCATGTGTGCCTCACCACGGGAGTCGAGATGGGCGAGGGCAGGGGCGGTGGGGTTGGTGCTGTCGGTCATGGTGAGGAATTCCTGTCAGAAAATCGTAAAAGGTTTAGGCGAGGAGGACGCGGACGGTGTCGCCAGTGTGCAGCTGGTCTTCCTGGTTGATCAGGCAGAGCCCATCGAGTGCGACAAGCGAGCCAACGAAATGAGACCCGAGGGTAGTGCCGGAATACGGTGTCGCCACGGCGCCGTCAGCGGAGTAGCTCATGCGAACTGGGACCGCGACATTGCGTCCGAATGGGCGTGGGATAGGGAAGTCAGCACCGGCGATGACGTCCACAAATGGGCGGTCGAACAGTGAAGTTGCCGGCGCCAATCCGCGCAGGGCATCGATTGCGGGCTTGCAGAAGAGCTGGAAGCTCACCCAAGCGGCAACAGGATTGCCTGGCAAGCAGAGCAGCACAGCGTCATTCCACTTGCCGACACCTTGCGGTTTGCCCGGCTTCATATTGATGGGGCCAAACCAAATGTCGCGCTTCTCACCGGCATCACGAGTGACATCAAATGCGCCCACTGAGACGCCACCAGTTGTAATGATGAGGTCATGGTCGGCGGAAAGCTGATCGAGCAGCTCGGCGAAAGCCGTGGGGTCATCCGAACAGTGTGAGACAGTCGGGGTAAGTGAGGAAGGAATGTACTGGGTGCACAACTGCGCAATCATTGGCAAGTTGGAATCCGGCAACTGACCAGCCTGCAAGTCTGCCGTTGGCGATACCACCTCATCACCAGTGCTGATCACGGCTATGTGAAGCGGCAAGTAAACCTGTACGTTTTTTACACCTGTAGAGATAAGAGCAGCTGTTGTCCCGGCATCGATGACGGTACCGGCAGGAGCAGTCATCGCACCCGGAGCAATATTCGTGCCTCGACGACGAATATGATCGCGCTCAGGATTGTAGGAATGAACAGTAATTTCGCTCGGCAGTGGTATTGGACCTGGCGCAATATTGGTGTCTTCCACCGGAATAACAGCAAGCTCGGCGCCATCAACGACGGGGGCGCCAGTCATAATGCGCTGCGCGGTGCCGGCAGCAACCGGCTTTGGTGCATCACCTGCGGGAATATCACCTGATACCGGCAGCGTCCATGGTCCCTCACCAGCCAAATCGGCTTTATTCACCAGGTAGCCGTCCATCGCCGAATTGGAAAATGGCGGAACCGGAAGGCCAGCGATGGCATCTTCGGCCAGCACCAACCCAGCCGCATCAGCAATGGGGAGTGTGACAGTTGCACGTGGCTGACAATAGGAGACCACGTCACGCAAATACTCTTCGATGGGCTTCACTGATTAACCTCCGATTGCTGACATACTTCGCTTGGGCTGCAAAAACCCGGGCTCATCAATGCCATGACCTGGCAGTTTTGCCCACGTATTCTGGCGCCATGCGGCAATAACCTCATCATCCGTGCCGCCCGCGCGCATGACATCGCGCAGCGACATCTCCGAATTGGCGAAAAGACAATTTCGAACAGCGCCATCCGCAGTAATGCGTGTGCGGTCACAATTTCCACAAAATGGCTGCGTCACAGATGCGATGACGCCGATTTTTCCATTGAGCTCGGAATTCTTGCGGCTGGTTGCCCGCCAAACTTCCGCCGGCGCGGAACCCCGCGGAGTTTCCGCTGGGGAAAGCTCAAATTCTGACTCCAGCGTCGCCAAAATATCTTCGCGCTTGACCATAATGTCGCGATTCCACTGCGCCGGTGGGCCAAGCGGCATTTGTTCAATAAAACGCAGCTCTAGCCCCTTAGCCAGGCAATAATTGGCCAGCTCTTTAAGCTCAGCGCCATCATTAACGCCGGGCATGACGACGGAATTTACCTTCACGGGCTGCAACCTGGCTGCAACTGCGGCATCGAGGCCTGCGAGAACGTCGTCAAGCCGATCGCGCCTGGTCAGCGAAGAGAATACCTCTGAATTTACCGAGTCCAGCGATACTGTGACGCGATCCAGACCAGCATCTTTCAGCGACTGTGCGCGGTGAACCAGGCCGAGCCCGTTAGTGGTAATTGCGGTGGAGACTGGGGTCGCTGCGATGAGCTTTTCCAGCGATTTGCGAAGCAACGGTTCTCCGCCGGTAAACCGCACCATGGTGATGCCGAGCCGCGAGGTGGCAATCCGAATCAGACGGATAATTTCCTCGTCGGTGAGGATATCGTCCCGGTTAATCCAATCTGCGCCTTCTTCCGGCATGCAATAAACACAGCGCAAATTACAGCGATCAGTAAGTGAGAAGCGAAGGTCACGAATAGTCCGCCCGAATTTATCCGTCATCGGTTCGACCGCATGTGTTGAGGTGGATGCGGTTGAGGCGGATGCATTTGCAGATTCCGTCACAGTATTCCTCCTCTCACATTGAGTATTCCGGTAACTCCACGTTGCGTCATAAGTTCAATCGCTACTGCCGACCGCATCCCCGATGCGCAGTAGACAAGGGCGGGGCTTGGCAGTTTGTATTCTTCATCTGCGCGAATTGTGCTGAGCGGAATATTGCGCGCACCTTCGAGGTGCCCTTCGGCAAATTCCTCTGGTTCACGGACATCAATGAGTGGCAGGCCCGTGGCCAGTGCCTCGGCTGCGTCGCGAACACTGGGAATTTCGTTTGTGACCGGCCCCGTGCGTTGCACCTTGGTTGTGACCTCCGGATTAGCCGTAAGAGGGAAGTACCGCCAGTTCGAATGTAAGCCATCGAAATAGCCGACTTTTCCTATCATCGGTGCGCCAACACCACTGATAATTTTGACGACCTCCAGGGCCATTGTAGTGCCGACAATTCCCACAATCGGGCCCAAAACACCGGCTTGAGCACAGTTGGGAACTTGTCCTGCCGCCGGCGGATGAGGGTAGAGGTCTTCATAAATGGGGCCACGCCCCGCCCAGAAAACGGACATTTGCGCATCGAATCCGAGAATCGAGCCCCACACATGCGGAACCTCAGCCTGTGCGCACGCGGCGGAGACAATATGGCGAGTAGCGAAGTTATCGCTGCCATCAAAAACCACATCTGCGCGAGCGCACAATTCCACGGCAAATTCCCAGTCCAGGCGGCGAGCATGCGTTTCAACCACCGTGTCCGAATTAATTGCCGCAATATGTGCGCTAGCGGAATCGACCTTATTTTTCCCAATATCGTCGGTGGTGTGAATAATCTGGCGATGCAGATTACTCAGTTCCACCACGTCATCGTCGACAATCGTGATGTGGCCAACTCCCGCAGCTGCGAGATATTGCAGTGCAGGTGAGCCGAGGCCACCTGCACCAATGCACAGCACATGGGTCTCGGCCAAGGCTCTTTGCGCGCTCAGCCCGAAACTCGGAAGCGATACCTGGCGGCGATATCTGTCGGAAAGTGCCAGGTCAGAGCCGGAAAGATCAGAATTCGTCATAACAGTTCACTGAGAGTCCGCAATCTATGAAGTGATGTTCTCATCGAGGCCGACCCAGGTGGAGCGTCCGTCGACGAGCACTTGCTCCTTCCAAATGGGTACTTCGGCTTTGACGCGGTCGGCGATTCTGCTGCAGGCGCGGAATGCATTTTCGCGGTGCGCAGATGCGGCCAGGACACAAAATGCTAATTCGCCAATTGCCAGTTTGCCGGTGCGATGAGCTACCCACAGGCGTACGTCGGGGAAATCATCAGCGACGAATTGGACGACTTCAGCCATAAATTTCTGTGCATCTGGGTGCGCGGTATAAGTCAGCGATTCCACGTCATGGCCATTGTCATGATTGCGAACAATGCCATCGAAAGTAACTAGCGCGCCCATTTCATCAGTGACAATCTGCTTTTGGGCAGCCGCTGCAAGTGGTTCCAGGGCGTCGTCATGTAAAACGACATCGAGAATGCAGCCAGAATTGTGGGTGTTCATAGCACTATCCGGTTCCTCGGTGAGCAAGGTCAACAATGTGGTGGACAATGGGGCTCAGCACGGCAATTCCGTCTTTTACTGCTCCTGAAGAGCCCGGCAATGTCATGACAAATGTGGAGTCGGCAATGCCTGCCACGCAGCGGGAAAGAATTGCAGTTGGTGTCGATTCCAATCCGCGCGCCCAAAAAGCGTAGGAAATTCCCGGCATTTCTTTCGTGATATGAGGAGCGACGGCCTCCACAGTCTGATCGTCCGGGGTGATGCCCGTTCCACCAGTGGTAAGCAACACATCTGGTGCAGCATCGGCGGATTGCAGCAGTTCAGTCACAGTAGCTGCGATGTCGGCATCGGCGACGACCACTGGCGCTGGCGTGGAAAAGCCTTTGTCTCGAAGGAAATCCACCAGCACAGTTCCCGTTTTATCTTCGTATTCTCCGGCAGCGGCGCGGGTAGAGGCGACAACGACAATTGCTGAGCGCTTTGGTGCATCCGTGTTCGTCGCCGATGAGCTCGACGAGGAGCAGGGAACATGCGAGTTTGTCATCACAGTCCTTCACGCCAATCCGAATAAAATTACGCTTTCGAGACTACCTATATGCTGCAGAGTGAGGGGTCTCCGAAAGGGGGGCCTCACCACCGCGGTTTTACTAGTATTTAATATACGCAATTATTTGATCGCTGATTGTGTAAGGCAGTGGAATTCAATGATTCAAGTTCGCTTGTACGCCGCCGCAATGGCAGCAGTTGGAAAAGAGTCCGTTCAGCTGGAAGGCAACTACGCCACTGTCGCTGACGTTATTGCCGAACTAGCTCAGCGCTTCCCGGGCACCACAGACTCAGGGCTAACACTGAGTCAGGTTGCGGAGCAGTGTTCTTTCCTCGCCGACGGCAAGCGCATCGACACGTCTGCCAGTGTGAGCGGGGTCGAAACTCTTGACGTGTTGCCGCCATTTGCCGGGGGATAACAGGCGCGGCGAGGCTGTCGTCGTCAAGCTTGACGACGGCGTAGGTGGCGGAGCCTTTCTGACCAGCAGTGTTCGAAGGAATCGTGTTCAGTCCGGGCGATTGTCTACAATCTGGACTCATGGCTAACTCCTCCTTCGTGCACCTCCACAATCACACCGAGTACTCCATGCTCGACGGTATGGCGAAGATTGATTTGCTTGCCGACGAGGTTGCGCGACAGGGAATGCCTGCGGTCGGTGTCACCGACCACGGCAATATGTTTGGCTCAAATGCTTTCTATCGGCAGATGAAGTCCAAGGGCGTCAAGCCGATCATCGGCATTGAGGCCTATATGGCGCCGGAGAGTCGTTTTAATAAAAAGCGCATTCAGTGGGGTGAACCGCATCAGCGTCGAGATGACGTCTCCGGTCGCGGTTCCTACTTGCACCAGACCATGTTGGCCGCGAATGCGCAGGGTCTGCGGAACCTGTTCTACCTGTCGTCGATGGCGTCGTATGAGGGGCAAATTAGTAAGTACCCGCGTATGGATGCCGAGTTAGTGGCGGAACGCGCCGAGGGCATTATCGCAACCACTGGTTGCCCGTCTGGTGATGTGCAGACTCGTCTGCGCCTGGGGCAGTTCGACGAGGCTCTGCAGGCCGCCGGTATGTGGCAGGACATCTACGGCAAGGAAAACTACTTCCTTGAACTGATGGATCACGGGCTGGATATTGAGACCCGTGTGCGCAGTGAGCTGCTGGAGATTGGGCGGAAGCTGAACCTGCCGCCGTTGGTTACGAATGACTGCCACTATGTCACCCGTGACCAGGCCAAGGCTCACGAGGCTATGCTCTGCGTGCAGACGGGTAAGACGCTCAATGACCCGGACCGTTTTAAGTTCGACGGTGATGGCTACTTTATTAAGTCCGCTGAAGAAATGCGCGCGACCTGGGATCATCTAGTCCCGGGTGCCTGTGATAACACGCTGCTCATCGCGGAACGCGTCGAGGATTACGACGAGCTGTGGGAAGAGCACCCGCACGACCGCATGCCGAAGGCGGACGTTCCGGAAGGGGAAACGCCGACGACATGGCTGCATCACAACGTGATGGAGGGGCTGCGCAAGCGCTTTGAGGGGCGCGAAGTACCGGAGGAGTACATCCGGCGCGCGGAGTATGAAATTGAGGTTATTGACGGTAAGGGCTACCCGTCGTACTTTCTTATCGTGGCGGAGCTTATTCGCCATGCCCGCGAGGTGGGCATCAAGGTCGGTCCGGGGCGTGGTTCCGCTGCCGGTTCCCTGGTTGCATACGCGACGTGGATCACCAATATCGACCCGATTGAGCACGGTCTTCTCTTCGAGCGATTCCTGAACCCAGAGCGTCCGTCCGCACCGGATATCGATATCGACTTCGACGACCGCCGCCGCGATGAAATGATTCGCTACGCGGCCGATCGCTGGGGCGAAGACAAGGTGGCGCAGGTGGTCACCTTCGGTACGGTGAAGACCAAGCAGGCTCTGAAGGACTCGGCGCGTGTGCAGTTCGGTCAGCCGGGTTACCAGATCGCAGACCGCATTACTAAGGCGCTGCCGCCTGCGATTATGGCTAAGGATATTCCGCTGAGTGGTATTGTCGACCCGGAGCACCCACGCTACGGCGAGGCAGCCGAGGTCCGACAGCTTATTGAAACCGACCCGGATGTGGCTCGAATTTACGAGACGGCTCGTGGTCTCGAGGGCGTCGTTAGGCAGACCGGCGTGCACGCCTGTGCCGTGGTGATGGCGTCGGTGCCGCTCTTGGATCACATCCCGATGTGGAAGCGACAGGCTGACGGTGCGATTATCACCGGCTGGGACTACCCGGCATGTGAAGCCATTGGTCTGTTGAAGATGGACTTCCTGGGTCTTCGAAACCTGACGGTTATCGGTGACTGCATTGAGCACATCAAGTCCAACCGGGACGAGACAATTATGCTCGATGATCTTCAGACCGATGATCCGAAGGTCTATGAGCTGCTGTCGCGCGGTGACACCCTCGGTGTGTTCCAGCTCGATGGTGGCGGCATGCGTGAGCTGCTTAAACGAATGCAGCCAACGGGCTTCGACGACATCGTGGCATCGCTGGCGCTATACCGTCCGGGCCCGATGGGCGTGAACGCGCACTTTGACTACGCGGATATTAAGAATGGCCGCAAGCCTTATAACGCCATCCATCCGGAGCTGGATGAGCAGCTGAAGGAAATCCTGGAAGAAACACACGGCCTGATCGTGTACCAGGAGCAGATCATGAAGATCTCGCAGAAGTTGGCGAATTACACCGCGGGCCAAGCAGATGGTTTCCGTAAGGCCATGGGTAAGAAGAAGCCCGAGGTGCTGGCCAAGGAGTTCGTGAACTTCGAAGGTGGCATGTTGGAAAATGGTTTCTCTAAGGATGCTGTCCAGAAGCTGTGGGATATTATTCTGCCCTTCGCCTCGTACGCGTTTAACAAGTCTCACGCGGCGGGCTACGGCCTGGTGTCCTACTGGACCGCGTATCTGAAGGCCAACTACACCGCTGAGTACATGGCGGCGCTGTTGACCTCGGTGGCGGATGATAAGAACAAGCTGGCTATTTATCTGTCGGACTGTCGACACCTTGGCATTAAGGTGCTGCCGCCGGATGTCAATGAGTCGGGTATGGACTTCGAGCCGGTCGGTGAGGATATTCGCTTCGGCCTTGGCGCTATCCGCAACGTCGGCCATGATGTGGTCGCGTCGATTGTGAAGACGCGCGAGGAGAAGGGCAAGTTCACGTCGTTCTCGGACTACCTGGACAAGATTGAGACGCTGCCGTGTAACAAGCGCATCACCGAGTCGTTGATTAAGGCCGGCGCTTTCGACTCGCTGGGGCACCCACGAAAGGGCCTTGCGCTCATTCACGAAGAGGCCATTGACTCGGTGCTGTCGACCAAGAAGGCTGCAGACAAGGGACAGTTCGACCTGTTTGCGGGCTTCGGTGGGGAAGAGGACACCGGATCGGAGAGCATCTTTGAAATCCGTGTGCCGGATGAAAAGTGGGATCGCAAGCACGAGCTGACCCTGGAACGAGAAATGCTGGGCCTCTATGTCTCCGGTCATCCACTCGATGGGTTCGAAGAATCGCTGGCCGCGCAGACCGATACCGCTTTGACCACGGTCGTCGGTGGGGAAGTCGCTAACAACACCGAAATCACTATTGGTGGCATTGTCTCTAGCGTTGACCGTCGCGTGAATAAGAACGGCCAGCCCTGGGCGATTATCGGTATTGAGGACCACAACGGCGCGCGCGTGGAAGTTATGGCTTTTGCGAGAACCTACGCGATGATTGCCACCAGCATTGCTGAAGACGCCATCGTGCTTATTCGTGCCCGCGTTCAGTACCGCGATGACCGCATGAGTGTGGTCTGTGATGACCTGAAGCTGCCGGACCTTGGTCGCAATGGCTCCACTTCGGCGCCGCTGCGTCTGACCATGCGCACTGATCAGTGCACTCCGGAGATGATTGCCAAGCTGAAGTCAGTACTGCTGGACAACCCAGGCGACTCCGACGTTTACCTCAAGCTTGTCGACGGCGATTCCCACACCACTTTGGTTCTCGGCGAGCACTTGCGGGTCGACCGGGACGCCAGCTTGATTGGTGATCTGAAGGCGACGATTGGGGCCAGCATTTTGGGGTAGCTTATCGCGGCCCTGATTGTCGCAACCGGTTGTATGACCGAGTAGAGTCATAGCTCATGAGTGAGAATTCTGTGCCTGCTTCCCAGACCGAACGCCGACTTGTTCACGCGGCCGATATTCAGATTGCGCAGGCACGAATTTCTTCGGTTATTGCGGCCACTCCGCTGCAGTTCAGCCCACGTCTTTCCGAAATTACCGGTGCAAAGGTATTCCTCAAGCGGGAAGACCTCCAGGACGTGCGCTCGTACAAGATTCGCGGTGCCTACAACGCCATGGTTCAGGTTACCGACGAAGAGCGAGCAGCAGGCGTCGTTGCGGCATCTGCAGGAAACCACGCTCAAGGCGTGGCATATGCCTGTCGTCAGCTGGGTATTAAGGGGCGCATCTATGTGCCCAATGCCACGCCGAAGCAGAAGCGCGACCGTATCGCTTACCACGGCCGCGATGCCGTTGAGATTGTCGTTGTCGGGGACTCCTTCGATGAGGCCGCCGCTGCGGCGCGTGCTGACGCACAGCGCACTGGTGCCACCATGGTGGAGCCATTCGACTCCTTCAACACCATCGTCGGACAAGGCACTGTCGCAGCTGAAATTATTGCGCAGCTCTCCGGTCAGGGGTTGACTCTGGATACCATCTGCGTACCGGTCGGTGGCGGTGGTCTACTCAGCGGTGTCACCTCTTACCTGTCGGATATGTCGCCGAACACCCAGGTCATGGGGGTGGAACCTGCGGGTGCGGCCTGCATGCGCGCAGCCCTGGAGAACAACGGCCCGATTACGCTGGGGCACACCGATCCGTTCGTCGATGGCGCCGCGGTGGCCCGTTTCGGTGACCTGCCATGGCACATCCTGGAGGCCAACCGCAACCGCGTTCATCCGATGATTGCGCCGGAGGGCGCGGTCTGTGAGGCGCAGCTGGATCTCTATCAGAACGAAGGGATCATCGCTGAGCCGGCCGGTGCGCTGTCTGTGGCAGCTCTGGAGCAGATGCAGTTTGAACCGGACGAGGTTGTTGTCTGCATCATCTCGGGCGGTAATAACGACGTGCTGCGCTATGCCGAGATCATGGAGCGCTCGCTGGTCTACCGCGGCCTCAAGCACTACTTCCTGGTCAACTTCCCGCAGAAGCCCGGCCAGCTGCGTATGTTCCTCAGCGATGTTCTCGGCCCGGATGACGACATCTCGCAGTTCGAGTACCTCAAACGCAACAACCGCGAAACTGGCGCGGCTCTTGTCGGTATTGAGCTACGTCGTGCCTCTGACCTCGAGGAATTGCTGGCACGCATGGATGCCTCGCCGCTGAAGTGCCGCCGACTGGTACCCGGCACACCAGAGTATGACTTTTTGACCTAGACTTGCTGGGTCCAGCTGGGAAACCTCCGAGGAAGTCCTCCCAGCTCCGTTAATTAAATGAATCTTTTCGAGCAAGCTTTGTAGCGAAGGGGAGCGTCCACCCACTATGACTGGGGCAAGCAGTGTCGACCAGGGTGTCCGAGTGGAAAATACCGTGATTGTCGAAATGTGGCTGGCTGCCGCAGAGCAGGACCTGGCCACCCGGATTCCGGGTCTGCTGGAATCCGCCATACAGGCCAAAGTTGAGCCACTGTTTGTCTGGTCAGGGCTGGCGATGGACGAGGTTGAGCGTATCGACCGCTTCCTGGGAACGCTCCTGGCCCATCATCTGGCGGGTGGTACTGCTGCCGATATTGAAGCTGCGAAGAGTGTCGTTGACAATCACCCGCTGGTCACCCTTGCCTCGCTGGTAGGACGCGCCGCGCGTGTTGCGTCGGCAAGCGAAATGTGGCTGGACTGGCCAGCCGCTCTGCAGCTGGATCCAGACGCTGACACTACCGGCGCGCTCATCGAGCACCTCGCCGCCGCAGTGCCGACAATGCTGGCCAATGCTGGTTTGCCTAACGACGTCGACAGCAGCCAGGCCGACGCGGATCCGCTGCAGCGGGCAGCGCAGGTGCTTTTGCTGCACGCGGGAGTGCAGCTGTCAGTGATGCCACTGATTATCGAGCGCTGCGAGGACCTGGCCGGGGTAGCGGAGCTATCCGACCCTTCATCAAATGACTTGGTACAGGCGCTGTCGAAGGTTCATCCGCTGCTCGAGGAGCTGCTGACCGAAATCGCAGAGGCGGAAGATGGTGTCTACCCGCTGGCGCTGCGGCAGTTGGCCAGGACGGCACCTCGTCAGGCACACAAGTTGTTTAAGGCAACCCTCGGCTACGCCATTGCCACCGCTGCCGATCCGGCCAACTGGGAGGCCCGGGAAGAACTCGGCCAGCTCGATGCGGGGCTGCCGCCTATTCTGGTGGCCGCTGCGCGTGAAGAGCTGCGTATGCGTCCGGCGGGTACTGCGAATCGTCGTGAAGCGGTGGGCGTGGTGGCAACGACCGGCCGCCCGCAGCTGTACTTCGATGAGCTGACGCAGACCGTTGGCGTACAGCTACCGACGCCGCTGGATCCGGCGGGACGGACCTGGCGTGTCACCTTCGGCGGCACGGTAGCAACGACGCCGGTGGTGGGCCTGCAGGATTCGCTGCCGCGTCCAGTGGTGACCATCGATGAGCCGGTGCGCGATGTGCTGGTGGAAATCGGCGATGAGAAGCACTGGCGAGTCCCTGCGATTAGCACTGAGGACCCGATTCTCATTTTCGGTGCCGACGGTCAGTCAGTCACAGACAAGGTCTCGCTGCACTCGACGTCAGCTACGGTGGTCTACCCGGTTGATGCCACACTCGTTGACCCCGTTACGGGTGCTGAGGTGCCATTGCTATCGGACCCGCGCCCATTTAACTGGGAGCTGTGGCAAGTCGCTGAGATCGATCTTCGCGATGTTCATGCAGTTCAGGTTCGTCGGTCCGGGGCGGCTGGCGAGGTTCGCTCGGCATCACCGCAGCGGCAACCGCGAATGACCATGCCCCACGCACGTCTCGACGGCACGGTGTCTGCCTACGGCACCCCGGTTTACGCCGGTGGGCCGGTCGCTGTGTTCCCGCCGACGCTGTCCGGTAAGGACGAGTCCTGGCGCGCCATTGTCACCGATTTTGGTGGCTATGGTGCGTTTACCACGGATTCCGTCATGGTCTATGACCTCGAGGTGCCCGCCGCGGGTGGCGAGGTTGAGATCCTTACCGATGATGATGATTATCCGTGGGTCGGCGAGTTCGTGGTTCGCCTGGTCAATCCGCGTGGCCGCAGCTTCCAGAAGCACTTCGCCATTGCCGAGCAGGCAGACCTCACGATTACTTACAGCGGTGGTGGCGACGGCTTCCGCATCCCAACCATCGACGGGCTGAGCCCCGCCGACATCCGCGTTGTCTCGGGTGACAAGCCGCTTGACGCCGAGCCCGCTATCGTACGCCTCGGGGCGGACGAAGTCACAGGTACCGTCGAGCTTTCCACCGAAGAAGGCGCATGGCTGCAGTTGCAGGTCACGCCAGGCACGCTGCAGTTTGAGGTTCCGCTTGCCGACGAATCCGTCGCCCGCCGCACCACTACATTGGTCACCCGCCCGAAGCGTGTCGATGCCTTCGGCAAGATTGTCGTCAATGCCCCGGGCGAGTTGCGCCATGCGCATATTGCAGTTTCCAGCGGTGAGCGCGACATCTGCCGCGTCCCCATCAAGCGATTCGGCGATACTGGCTACGCGGAGTTCGGCAAGTTTGCCGACCGTATCTCTCTGCTGAAGGCCCTGCGCATTAGTTTGGACTGGACACGTGTGACGGGACGGAAGCGCCTGTCTGTACCGCTGGTGGAGGCCTCCTCCCGCGATGCCATCCGCCAGATTGCCTTCAACGATGAAGCCACTGACATCATCGAGGTTGATGTCGCTGACGACGTTTCGCACTTGCCGATGACCCTGTGGCTCTGGGCCGCCGGTCAACCGTGGCGCGAACCCGTCGCCCTGGAAGTCGTAGAGGGCGAATGCGAGCTTCCCGCCGAACTCCGCGGCCTCGGCCCATTCGTCGCGCAGGTGACTCTCGGTGTGGAAAAGGAACGCCACCCGCAGTGGCCGGCGGCCGGGTCGACCATTCTGAATCATGTCGATGATGCAGAGGCTATCGACCTCGATGGCGAGGACACCGATCCCGTTGCTCGCGCGCAGGAACTGTGGGGCGAGCTAAATCAGGATCAGCTCGCACGTTTGTGGACGCTACTGGCGACCTTGCGCGCTGGTCGTGCAACCGACATGGCGCAGGCGAATCCGCTGCTGGCCGCACCTAGGTTGGGTGCGATCTTGTGTGCCGAACCACGCGCCGGACTGGCAGCGTTGAACCGTTCAGTCATCGCGCTCGACGATCAGCCGGGTATGTTTATCGCCTCCGGACTCGTGCTGGGAGACTTCAGCGCTACTAAGCCAGTGCCGGGGCGTCGCCGTGTGCCGTGGCTCGGTGCATTGGCAGCATTAGCGGATCTCACTGATGAGAGCGTGGACCGTTCTCGTCAGCTGGATTACCTGCGCACAACTGGTGGCCAGGGACTGCTGGACATTGCTGCCAGCGGCCAGGACACCACCCTGGAGTCCGCTACTATCGACCAGAGCTCGGTGCAGATTACCTCGCTGCCGGAAGCACAGGCCAGCGCTATTCTGTCGCAGGTCTTTGATCCTTACCGCATGGTCCCGGGTCCGCTGACCGACGATGACGCTCGTTTCACGGCAATCTATGAAGTGGTACGCAATCGTGCTGAGATTGTGGAATCCGGTGTCATGACCCAGCTTGCCGCCGCCTCTCGAGTGTTGTTTAAGACGGTGTCGAAGGCGTCTCCACGACTGCGCAAGGCGGTCAATGTGCGCTTCCACAAGCTCGACGGCATCGATGCGGATGATCCTTCGCTGCACTGGACTCTGGTGCCGGGAACGTCACTGCTTATTGCAGTGGCTGCCCGCGTATTGGCTCGTACTCAGGCTGAGAACTCTGATGCCAGTGTCGCCGCTGTCCGTGAGCTGATTCCGATGTGGGCTCAGCTGGCGGACCTGGTTCCGACGTTGGTGATGAGCGATATTCTCATCGCAGACGCGTTGGTGGCTCACGTCCTCCACGGTGATGTCACCGAGTTGCCGTGGCCAGCACCCGAGTCGGGTGCGGCGGATGAGGAAGAGTCCGACACCGAGGCTGAAAGTCCGGCTGACTAGCTGAGCGAGACGACAGCGTAGCCCCACGCTGGAAGCGAGATTTCGGGACCGGCAGCTTCGTCATTGACGATGCTGGCTGCTGCGTCTTCAAAAGTGTGCAGCAGGTGGGCGGAACCGAACTCGGAATCCAGGCTGACGCTGGTTTCGGCGTCGGAGAAATTCGCCACCAAAGCGACAGTTTCAAAGGCATCCGAGTTCCGGGCACCCATTTCGCGCTCATCCTGGCTGCGCACAACGACGAGGCAACGATTGTCCTCGTCATACTCAGTCACCACAGATGCCGACCAGGGAGTGCGAAGCGACGGGTGGGACTTCCGCAGCGCGAAGAGATCGCGGTAGGCCGCCAGAATAGTGGCGTGCGAGCCCTCCGAGACCTCCTGCCAATTGAGCTTCGAGTGGTGGAAGGTCTCTGGATCCGATGGGTCGGATACCTCCTTCGGATCCCACCCAGCACGGGCAAACTCACGTAGGCGTCCCTCGCGCGTGAGCCGCTGCAGCTCCGGATCTTCATGGGAACAGAAGAAAGCAAACGGGGTAGAGGCGCCCCATTCCTCACCTTGGAAGAGCATCGGGGTGAAAGGACTGCAGGCGATAACTGCTGCCTTTAAAACCTGCTGCGCCGGAGTGAGGTTCATCGACGGACGGTCACCGACAGCGCGGTTTCCCGTTTGATCATGTGTGGTCGTGTACGTTACGAAAGCATGCATGGGCTGTACAGACAGGTCGAAGAGACGACCATGAGTGCGACCACGGAACGTCGACATTGTGCCCGTATGCCAGAAGCCAGTTTCCAAAGCACTAGCTAGCGCTTCCACCGACCCAAAGTCTGAGTAGTAGGCGTGGTCCTCGCCAGAGACCAGCGTGTGCAGTGCATGGTGGACGTCATCATCCCACTGAGCGTTGAGGCCAAAGCCACCTGCAGCGCGCGGGCGGACCAAACGCGGATCATTCTGGTCGGACTCTGCAATCAAAGAACGCGGAATACCAGTCTCGGCTGCGACAGTGTCTGCGACAACCTGCATCTGCTCCAGAATGTGGAATGCCCCCTCGTCATGCAGGGCATGGACTGCGTCCAGACGAAGACCGTCGACGTGGTAATCCACCAGCCATTGGCGCACTGCATCCAAAATATACGCACGCACCTCATCAGAGTTGTCGCCAGTGAGATTGACAACCTCACCCCAACCCGTCGAACCACCAGCGGTGTAGGGGCCGAAAAATCCCACATAGTTGCCGTCTGGACCAAAGTGGTTAAAGACCACATCCAAGATGACAGCCAAACCCTTTCGGTGGCACGTATCAATCAGCTTCTGTAGACCCCGCGGGCCACCGTAGCCCTCGTGCACGCTGTGCCAGGACACACCGTCATAGCCCCAATTACGGTCACCACCGAAAGGCTGCACTGGCATCAGCTCAATATGTGTTACCCCCAGCTCAATCAGATGGTCTAGATGTTCCACCAAACCTTCGAAATCACCAGAATCGCTGAAGGTGCCCACATGCAGCTCATAAATCAGACCTCCTGGCAGAATCCGGCCCGACCAGGCCGAGTCCTTCCACTTATAGGCACCCAGGTCAACGACCTCGGAGAAACCATGCGGACCATCCGGCTGCGACTGGGAACGCGGATCTGGCAGCGGTATTGTCCAGTCACCGACAGCAGGGGAGGAGCCGTCCCCCGATTCGTCGTCAGGCGCGCCGAATCCCGCATGTGCCCGCAGCGAAAATGCGTAGCGATCCCCCGGTGTACGAGCCACATCAGCTTCAAACCAACCAGAGTTGGCGCCGTAGCCATCGGTGGCGTCAGCGATTGGATGCATATCAAAAATCGCTGGCGCGTCAGGATTGCCCAACAGCAGACGGACTTCGGAAGCGTACGGGGCCCAGACTCGGTAGTTGCTCATGGGCACCATGGTAGGTCAGTCAGCGGATTGGCACAGGGGAACCGTTTTCGAACACCGCGTATTTGAGGTGAGTCCAAGGTGAAGTCGAGATAGTAGCGAGCGACGGTGATTGGGTGTGCACGAAGCCCATACGCAACAATGGACACTATGACCACCGAGCCATCCACTTCGACCGAAGCGACGCAGAAGCAGCGCGACATCGAGCTGATTGTCCCCGCCGGCGGTGACATCGTCACGAATGAAATCGAGATTAAGAAATCTCGCTTCATCACGTGGATCGCGCGTGCTGACGACGAAGACAGCGCCCGAGAGGTCATCAATTTGGCCAAGGCGGAGTACCCGGATGCTCGCCACCACTGCAGCGCATACATTCATGAGGTCGTCGGAGGGAATCGGGTGGAGCGATCCTCAGATGACGGTGAACCTGGCGGCACGGCAGGGCGCCCAATGCTCGATGTGCTCCAGGGCTCTGGAATGACGAATGTCACCGCCGTAGTGATCCGCTATTTTGGCGGCATCAAATTAGGCACGGGTGGGCTTGTGAGGGCCTATTCGGATTCGGTCTCAGAGTGTCTAGAAAAAGTCACGCGCATGCGGCGCGTGCAAAGAGCCTTGAGAGTAGTGAGTGTCTCCGCCGCAGATGCCGGTCGCATCGAAGCGGAATTGCGTGCTCGTGGTTATGAGATCGTGGAAACGCGGTGGGGCCAGAACGTGGAGTTTTCCATCGCGGTGACTGCCGATGGGATTGCCCAGCTTGACGGCGAAATGCAGGCGCTGACTAAGGGAGCTAGCGAGCCGTCTACGGACGGTGGCGAAATCTGGTGGGAGCTGCGCGCTTAACAGCCACTAACCCTGGTTCGGGGATTCCTCGCCGTTGTGTGCGCCGCGATGGCGCTTGAGAATTTCCACCAGCTCGTCCTTATTTTCCGCAATCTTTTCTGGCCGACCGAAGACGCAGACTGCCGCGACAGTAGCACCGTCTTCCTCCACTGCGATAGAGACACCGTCAACGCCACCGCCTTCGGCAATACCCGGGGCAGCACAGACGCCGGTCTCTGCGATTTCCCCGGCCTGGCGGAGGAAATCATCCACATAGACCTGGTCTTCCGGCCGCGCGGAGTTCAGGTAGGACCACAGTTCGCGCTTTTCAAACCGACTCATCAAAACCCAACCTGCAGAGGTGCGCAACAGCGAGCGCGGCAGGAAGTTCTCCGTCAGGTACTGGTAGCGCATGGATTCACCGACGGTTTTGAGGTAGAAAAGCTTGCCACCAACCGGCAGTGCCAGCACGGTAATCAAGCCAGTTTCGTTGTGAATCGCCTCGAGCTCAGCCGTCGGAACGTTGACCATGCGACGACCGGCCATGACATTGAGCAGAAACGGCGCCATGCCGAGCGTGTAACGCTTGTTGGACTCGTCAAGGTAACCTGTCACAGTCAGACCGTTGACAAGGCCCTGCGTGGTACTGAGCGGATAGTTCAGCGTGTGGGCGATGTCAGTGAGGGTTAGACCTTCGTTAGAGCGCGCAACGAGTTCGAGGATCGCCGCAACGCGGTCGACCATGCGGTGGCGGGGGCGGACAGTTTCTGTCATAGGACTAACACTAGCAATCAACCTACGCCATTGTGTTAATTACCTACCCAAATAGGAATATCTAGCAGGTTTGCTATAGCTGTAGAAATTTTTCCCGAATTGTACGCCCTATCGACCTATGCGATGCGTCAGGGCGACCAGAACGCTCTAATATGTACTCCATGAGCTATCTTCAGCCCCAACCTCAGAACCCCATTGAGCTCCGCAAGAACGCGGTGCGAAAGTACTCCCGCAATGCCGTTGTATGGGCAGGCAGTGGTGTCGTCGGCGGTGCAGTGCTCGGACTTCTAGCCGGAAGCATGTCTCTATTCCTCATCCTGGCAGTAGTCGGCCTGGTCGGTGGTTTTCTCAATTGGCAAAAGGTTCAGCGGATTGTGAACTACAAGGATCCGCAGTAAATGCCTGCTCAGCAGCAATTGTCTACCGAGCCAGTGCGTATTGATGCCTGGATTTGGGCGGTCAGGTTGCTGAAAACTCGCTCATTGGCCGCAGATGCGTGCCGTGGCGGCCACGTCAAAGTCAACGGCGAAGCCGTGAAACCTTCAGTTCTGGTCGTTCCAGGGGATAGAGTGCGACTGTGGGCAAACCACCGCGAACACATTGTTGAGGTCACCAAGACGGTGAAGAAGCGGGTCGGAGCTCCGGTGGCCAGGCAGTGCTATATCGACCACTCTCCGCCGCCGCCCCCTAGGGAGATTCTCGCATCGATGCCGACGCGCGACCGCGGTGCCGGGCGGCCTACGAAGAGCGATCGCCGTCAGCTCGATCGTCTTCGGGGACGTCGCTCATAGGCATCCCGGCCTCCGCTAGTTGCTGCAACCGTGCGCGCAAACGGGCTGGTCGACGCTTCGGGTTATGGCTGGTATCTGCAGTGGCCTTGATGTGCTTTTCACCGCGAGCCGCTAGTAGTAGGTCATCGATAACACGCACATGGCCTGGGTTAAAGCGGTACTTCATGGCCTTGCTTACCGCGCTGAGGCGCTGCGGATTAAGTAGCTCTCGCAGCTGCCCGACAGTGCGAATGCCATTGCGCTCCAGCAGTTCTTCTGCCCAGCCGTAATGTTCTGATTTCGATCGGGGCGCATCTGGAAGCAGCATCGTCAGCACGCCGGGTAGGGTTTCCTCAGTCACCACAATGTCATCGGCTGTGGTCTTTGCCGGAGCTGAGGGCTGTTTGCCCTCTCCCTGCGCGGAATCGTCCGGCGTGGATTCCTCCAGCACGGCAACGACTTGGTCGAACTGCTGATCCGCGAGCTCAATAAGGCCAGCGGCCAGCGCAAAAGCTCGATCAATCCGCGGGTCTGTCGCTCCCTCAGGGGCCTTATAGCGAATATCGTGCTCAAATTCCGCCCACGCATGCTGCAGCACAGTGCGCAGTTGCACCTCAAACTGCATATCCGCATATGGAGCTAGCTCTGACGGCGCCGCCGTCGACACCTTGCAGATCAAGTGCTGGGAGCCGTATCCCAACCGGCCGCTGATTCGTGTCTCCGCGGTTTTGTCAATCCTACGCAGCACAGTCAGCGAATCTCCCAGCGCATCCATGATCGCGGGAATCTCCGTCGAATGGTACGTGGTTACACGCACACCGATGATGTCGTGGATACCGTGCCACGGGTCAGGGTAGACGTAGTTGCCGTCCGCTTCACGACGCAGGGCCTTCTGCCGCAATGAGCGGAAAGACTTCACCCGCGCCGTGACATTGTCAAAGGCCAAACCGGCATCGGAGAGAATCTCTTTAATCGCATCGACAAAGTCCTGCGCGGCGGTGGGGTGCCGAGTTGCCCACGAGTCGTACTTCGACTGCAGTGCACGTGTAACCTCTCGATCCTCCGCCAACTGAGTCTTGCGGGTCTGGTCGCGGGAATCGTCGGGAAGCGAATCCTTCATTCGATTAGTCGTCATCGTCCTCGCGTACCAGCAGTGCTACTGGGAAGGAGCTGAACAGAGAAGCCACGGCGATGGTGCCGGACCAAGTATGGCCAGTGAAACGGTCGGTCCAGAATCCCTTGGGAAGTGTCACTGTAGTGTCGCCCCAACCGCCTTCGCGTTGCAGCCCCAGCGGACGGCGCGTCACCAGCGCGATAACATCTTCCGGCTCGCCCTTCGGTCCACGTGCTGCACCGACCAAATGACGCTCGCCGACACCCACGGCGAATACTGGCTGGTAGGCGCCGCCGACGAAGGACTCCGGGCGTTCCGCACGCAGCTTCACTCCGTGGTGAGTCACCATCAGCTTTGCGACGTCCGCATCGGCATCCGTAAAGTCCTCCGGCAGCTCAGCTGGGTGCTCTGGACTCTTAGTTACCGACGTGACCTCATCGCGAGCAACCTTATCCAGCGCCGCGACGCGCGCATCGTAGTCGACGAACCGGCGGTTGTCAGGATCAACCAGGGAGTCCTCTGTGAACTCCGTCCCCTGGTAGGTATCGGGGATGCCGGGGCCGACAAGCTGGAGGAGCTTGCGCGACAGTGACGTGGTCAGGGCAGCTGGCGCAATGGAGCGGACGAACTCTGTGATGGAGTCGGTCAGGGGGCCGTCGAGAAGCGCGTCGATCCAGCTGCGAATGCCGAGTTCGAACTCCTCGACCGGCTCCGTCCAGGAGGTGTGCACATCTGCCTCGCGGATGGCCTTAATGGCGTAGTCGTGGAGGCGTTCACGCAGTTCATCGGTAATTACGCCGTCGGTCGGCCAGACTCCGATGATGTTCTGCAGCAGGAAGTAGCCGGTGGCATCGTCAGGGGCGGGGGTGATGGCCATCCAGTTGCGGACATTTTCAGCCCAGTCGCCGGAGACATCGGAGAGCTGGAGGATGCGGGCTCGGACATCTTCGCCGCGCTTGGTGTCGTGCGTGGACAGCGTGGTCATGGTTCGTGGCCAGAGGCGAGCACGTTCCGACTGCAACAGGTGGAACTCCGCCGCCGACATGCCGTAGCGACCCAAATCACCGCCGACTTCGTTCAGGCTGATCAGGCGGCAGGCGCGGTAGAAGGTGGTGTCTTCGACACCCTTTGCCATGACCGCACCACAGACCTGCGCGAACCGCGTGGCGGCCTCACCACCGGCTACCAAACCTGCCGAAATGAGGTCGAGAGCAAAGACACGCGAGGGGAAACGCGCTGCCATTTCACCAATGACCGTGGAAGCCACTCGTGACAGGGAGACATAGTCCGAACGGTAGACAGGCATGGCAGCGACCAGCTTGCAGATGGTGTCGATAAGTACCTCATCGCTGACGCTGGTACCGCTGATAGACCAGTTATCGCGGCGCAGGGCACGTGCTAGACGACGGACTTCTGCAGCCAACTCGTGCGCTGCGACATCGTGTTTGAGAGCCTGCGCAGTTGCCTGCACGGCAGTTTTGTCCCAGGTTGAGCCGGACTGCTGCAGAGCCAACATACTCATGGCGTCTCGGGAGTCGCGGTTGACGAAGACATTGTCGAACTCACGCAGGGCGTCGTAACCCGTGGTGCCGTCAACCTGGAGCCTCGGATCCAGTGGCTCTTCGGCACCCAGAATCTTCTCGATAACCAGCCACTTGTCATCGCCGAGTAGACGGCGCAGCTCACTGAGGTATCCGAATGGGTTGCTGAGGCCATCTGGGTGGTCAATGCGGACACCGTCAATGATGTCCGCAGCTAGCAGCTCGCGGATGATGCGGTGTGTGTGCTCGAATACCACCGGGTTTTCCTGGCGGATGCCGGCCAGGCCGTTGACGCTGAAGAATCGACGGTAGCCAATGACCCCGTCCTTCCAGTACATCAGGCGATAGGCCTGGCGATCATGTACTTCCTGCGGGGTGCCGTCCTCGGTGCCGGGGCGCACCGGGAATGTGTTGTCGTAGTAACGCAGAAGTGGCTCGTCGCCAGAGGTGTCGAGCTCCAGCTTGTCGATATCCTCCGGGGATCCCAGAACCGGCAACCCCATCTTGCCGTTGGCACCGTTGTCCTCGTGCCAGTCGATATCGAAGTATGGCTCGAACTGAGAATCCTTGCCATAGGTCAGAACGTCCCACCACCAGGCATTGAGCTTGGGCTCCTCAACACCGAGGTGGTTCGGTACCAGGTCGATAATGATGCCCAGACCGGCCTTGTGCGCCACCTGCGCGAGCTTCTGCAGCTCTTCCATGCCGCCGAGCTCCGGGTTCACTGTCGTCGGATCGATGACATCGTAGCCATGGTTAGACTCCGGTACGGCGGTGAGGATAGGCGACAGATACAGATGTGAAATTCCGAGGTCTGCCAAGTAGCCAACCTGTTCAGCCGCGTCAGCGAACGTGAAAGCGCGCCCGTTTGGGTCGGCCTTGGGGCCACGGAGTTGGAGACGGTAGGTGGACGTAATTGGTCGGCGACTCATGTTCCCCTTTATACCGCCCACCAGGAAAAGCTGCTGCCTGACCGCTGTGGCTGCAGCTAGCCCCAGAGTCTGCGCCCGCCGTCCGAATGCGAATTTCTTCTCGTGAACGTTGCCTAGAAGGGTGGCATTCCGTCATCGCCGGGCAGGGAAGTAGAACCGAACAACGGAACCGACTCACTGGAGTTGTCCCCGGCGCTGGCGCTCGGTGTCCCGTCCGCAGTGTCTCCTGCTTCGGACGCTCCATCCTCTTCCGGATTCAGCCCAAGTGCGGTGAAGAGCTCCTTCTCAGTCCAAATCTGGATTTCCTGGCCTTCGGCCTGCAGCTGTCGAGCCCTCTTCTCCTTCGACGTCACCGAATCCCACGGACCGGCGACCAAAATGGTCGTTTTCTTCGTGACACCCTTATTGATATTCGCACCTGCAAAGGCGATCTTATCCCACAGAAAACCCTTGTCATACGGTGCAAAATCGCCGGTCAGTGTCACCCGCTGCTGGTACAGCAGGCCGCTTGGATCCGCGTCCGGATTCGGGTCTGGAATGGTGTCCGGTGTCTTTGCCGCATCCCATTTCGCATTGCGACGCGGCCGACGTGACGGCGCGGAACTGCCGGACTGCGCACCAGCACCAGCACCAGTTCCCGCGTTGGTCCCGGCGCCAGTGCTGGCGACACCAGCCGGGTCATAGCGCACCATCCGCACTCGTCCACTGCCAATCTGGCCCAAGCTCAGCGAGACCTTCTGGCTCAAATCAGCCACCGATGTTGCGCGCTGCTGCTCCATCAACCACAGCGCTACCTCAGCACATGCGACCGCATCGGCCGTCGCATCATGATGATTCTCCAGCGACGTCCCCGCGGCCTCCGCCAATGTCGGCAGCTTCAAGTTGGGCAGCCCCAACTGCATCTGCCGAGCCCACATATAAGTACACGCAAAATCCAACTTCGGTGCTGGAATGCCTTCCGCCCGGCACGCCCGCGACAGGGCTGTGAAATCAAACCGCGCATTGTGAGCAACTACGTCCAAATCCCCAACGACGTCAACAAACTTCGCCAGCTGCTCCGGAAATGACGGCTCACCGGCCACATCCGCCGCTGTGATGCCATGAATCGCGACATTGGCTTCATCAAAATACTCCAGCCCCTTTGGCGGACGGCACATCCAGGAATAACGATCCGTCACCTTCCCGCCACGCACGACCGCAACACCAAGCTGAATAATCGAGCCGGTGTCTTCGTTCGCTGTCTCTACATCGAACGCCGCAAACGGTGCGATGTCTGACACCGCAACCTCATCCCCAGTAGGAAGCGGTGCAAAAGGCACAGAGTGCTTTACGACGTCGCCCGCGCCCTCAACCACACTCACGCCTTCGGTGACCGCCGCGCGCTGTGCCACCCACGGCATCAACGTGGAAGTAAAAGCATCTGCTGAGTTGTAGAACTCAGGATTCTTGGCTATCTCCGCCACGAGGTCTGCCAGCAACTGCGCTGCTGCCTGACGATGAGGCATCACACGGGCCTTTGGTAAAGCTACCCCGAGGTCTACCGTGCCGGGGAAAAAGCGGTTGGCCGGAGTGTAGACACCGTTTTTACTTGCCGATGCGACCTCGGCAACGTCGGTAAGCGGGAGGGGCTTCGCGGGGGCGGTGCTGGCCGTGTTGATGGTGTGGGTAAGGCGGAGCCCATCTGCGGTAATAGTCACCGTGTCGCCGGTGAGCTCGAAGACGACGGCGGGCTCGGAGGATGGCGTGGTCGTAGTCATGCACTAGATGGTAGCGCCGATGGCGGATTGAGCCCCATAGAGGCTGCGGTACCTGCGGTTCTCGCCGAGTACACATGGCTTTCGACAATGTGGAAATGTCCACAGAAATAGGAATATTTATGGAGCGTTCGGACAGTGGGGGTGTCTGTACCCCTGAAAACCACATGTTTTGGGGGGTTAAATGTCCGGATGCATTTTGAGCGGGCGCTCCTTATACTTTTCGACGAACGGCGGTAACTGGTCGTTCGAGCTTTCGAGCTCAAGCGAAGGGCAAAGCGGAAACAACGTATGCCAGTGAAGCGATGAAATAAGGAGTAAACATTTTGAGCACGCATCCTGTGCACCCTGGTTCTATCTTGAACGATAATTTCCTCGAGCCGCGACACCTCTCTATCTACCGACTGGCTCTTGCCATCGGCGTGCCAAGCTCAACTCTGGAGCGCTTTCGCACCGGCCGCACTGCGGTCACCACTGACCTCGCAAATCGACTGTCCGACTACTTTGACACCGAGCCGGAGTACTGGTTGAACTCTCAGGCGGAGTTCAATATGCGCGCATCTGCGTAAGAAGACTTCACGCCAGCTCGGCTCCCGCGGTGCTGTGTTGACCCAATGCGAGTTACTGACTGCGTTTATGGCTGGCGGCGGTGGGGCGATGCGAGTTACTGACTACGTTTATGACAAAATGACCCAAAAAATGGCCTGAAAGTGTCATAAACTCACACAGTTTCAAATTTGCAGCCCTCAATTTTTGCTACGTAACCCTGTTTTGAGTTGAACTCAGAGCCGAAAATCCTCTGTCAGTGGAAGAAAAGTCTTCCGCCGACAGGGGATTTTTGTGTAGGACCCAACGCGGACGCGGCTAGTGTCGCTCGATCAGCACGATGGTCGAACGGGCCGGCACGCGTAGCTCGCCTTCCGGCTCAACGATGCGCTCGCGAGTCGGTCGACCCGTAATCTCTGTGGTGTCGATGATGACTTCCCAGCTGTGTGCGTATTCGGTGCCCGGAATTTGGAACATGATGTCCTCGTGGTGGGCGTTGAAGCACAGGAGGAAGGAGTCATCTTCAATCCGGTGACCTCGGCGATCAGGTTCAGTGATGGCATCGCCGTTGAGCCAGACCATCAACGACTTGCCGAAGTCGAAGTTCCAGTCATCGGTAGTCATGACACGACCCTCATAGGTCAGCCAGGCAATGTCACGATCATCGGTTTCCGCACCGAGCGGGCCACCGCGCAGGAAGCGGCGGCGCCGGAAGACTGGGTGTTCTGCACGCAGTTCAGTCAGGAACTGGGTGTATTCGACCAGTTCAGAGTTAGTACGAGTCTGATTCCAGTCCACCCATGACAAACGGTTGTCCTGACAGTAGACGTTGTTGTTGCCCTTCTGGCCACGTCCCATTTCGTCGCCATGGCTAATCATCGGAGTGCCCTGGGACAGTAGGAGAGTGGTCAGGAAGTTACGATGCTGACGGGAGCGCAGAGAAAGAACGCGCTCGTCGTCGGTCGGGCCTTCCACACCGCAGTTCCACGAACGGTTGTGGGACTCGCCGTCGCGGTTGTCCTCGCCGTTGGCCATATTCTGCTTCTCGTTGTAGCTGACCAAGTCGTTGAGAGTGAAACCGTCGTGCGCGGTCACGAAGTTAATCGACGCAGTTGGGCGGCGGTCATTGTTTGCATACAGGTCCGAGGAACCGGTGATACGCGAAGCGAACTCGCCGAGCGTGGATGGCTCACCGCGCCAGAAGTCGCGGATAGTGTCGCGGTATTTACCGTTCCATTCAGTCCACTGCGGTGGGAAGTTACCGACCTGGTAGCCGCCTTCGCCGACATCCCACGGCTCTGCGATGAGCTTGACCTGGCTGACAATCGGATCCTGCTGCACCAAGTCAAAGAAGGCGGAGAGGCGATCCACATCGTGGAATTCTCGAGCCAGGGTGGAGGCCAAATCGAAGCGGAAGCCGTCGACATGCATCTCGGAGACCCAGTAGCGCAGCGAATCCATAATCAGCTGCAGGGAGTGCGGGTGGCGCACGTTCAGGGAGTTACCGGTGCCGGTGTAGTCCATGTAGTGCTGGCGGTCACCCTCGACCAAACGGTAGTAGGCCTCGTTGTCGATGCCTCGGAAGCAGATGGTTGGGCCCATGTGGTTGCCCTCGGCGGTGTGGTTGTAGACCACGTCGAGGATGACCTCAATGCCGGCATCGTGAAATGCGCGCACCATGCCCTTGAACTCGCTGACTGCTCCGCCTGGCTTTTGGGAAGCCGAGTAGTCCTGGTGTGGTGCTAGGAAACCGAAGGTGTTGTAGCCCCAGTAGTTGCGCAGCCCCTTTTCGCGCAGGTGGTCGTCCTGGAGGAACTGGTGGACCGGCATCAGTTCGATAGCCGTGACACCAAGGTCCTTGAGGTAGTCAATAATTGCCGGATGCGCGAGACCGGCATAGGTACCACGTAGCTCCTCCGGGATATCCGGGTGAGTCATGGTCATACCCTTGACGTGGGCTTCGTAAATCACGGTCTCGTTGTACGGCGTGCGAGGTGCGCGGTCAGCGCCCCAGTCGAAGAATGGGTTGATGACCACGGAGGTCATGGTGTGTCCCAGGCTGTCCTCGGTGTTGCGCTTCGAGTGGTCATGAATGTCATAGTTGAACAGTGATGGGTGACCGTCGAATTCGCCGTCGAAAGCCTTGGCGTATGGGTCGACCAGCAGCTTGTTGGGGTCGCAACGCTTACCGTTGGCCGGATCGAATGGGCCGTGTACGCGGTAGGCGTAGCGCTGGCCCGGCATGATAGACGGGATGTAGCAGTGCCAGATATGCGCATCGACTTCTTCCAACTCAATGCGTGTTTCTTCGCCTTCGGCGCTAATCAGACAAAGCTCAACCTTTTCCGCAACGTCGGAAAAGAGTGCAAAGTTGGTGCCAGCGCCGTCGTAGGTAGATCCGAGCGGGTAAGGCTCACCCGGCCATACTTGATAATCGCCGACTGTATTTGCTTGGTTCATGTGACTACCTTAACCGCTTTGTAAAAAACATGAGCCATTTTCAGTCCCGTGTGGGCGCGCAAACCGTCCTATTCGTCGAGCGCACTTCGCAGAAACGACCCCCAGACAAAAAGTCGAGTTGAACGGTTAAGCGCGTAAAGTTCGCGCGAAAATAAGTATTTAACCCTGCAAGTGGGCAATTTGACACTCTAAACGCACCTTGGTGGGCGCCGAATCCCCAATATTCGCGGTCACCAACGCGCGAAGATTCCCAAAGGCCTTTACTTTTGGAATTATGAGTCCACGAACCATTGGTGTAACGGAAGTAGCGTTCCGAGACGCTCATCAGAGCCTCATGGCAACGCGAATGGCTATGGAAGACATGGTCGATGTCTGTGAAGAAATGGACAAGGCCGGTTTTTGGAGTGTGGAGTGCTGGGGTGGCGCAACCTTCGACGCTTGCATTCGCTTCCTCAACGAAGACCCCTGGGAGCGACTGCGGACATTCCGCAAACTGATGCCGAACAGCCGCCTGCAGATGCTGCTGCGCGGTCAGAATCTCCTCGGCTACCGCCACTACGAGGACATGGTGGTTGACAAGTTCGTCGAAAAGTCCGCTGAAAACGGCATGGACGTATTCCGTGTTTTCGACGCCCTCAACGATCCACGCAATCTCGAGCACGCCATGCGCGCGGTCAAGAACGTCGACAAGCACGCGCAGGGCACGATCTGCTACACGACGTCTCCGCTTCACGACGTCGACGGGTACGTTAAGCTCGCTGGTCGTCTACTGGATATGGGGGCGGACTCCATTGCGTTGAAGGACATGGCAGCGCTGCTGAAACCCCAGCCGGCTTACGACATCATCCGTGGCATCAAGGAAACTTACGGCGAGGACACCCAGATTAACGTCCACTGTCACTCGACTACCGGTGTCACCATGGTGACTTTGATGAAGGCCATCGAAGCTGGTGCGGATGTCGTGGACACAGCAATTTCGTCGATGTCGCTGGGGCCGGGACACAACCCGACCGAGTCGCTGGTGGAAATGTTGGAGGGAACCGACTACACCACCGACCTGAACATGGATAATCTGATCACCATTCGTGACCACTTCCGCAAGGTGCGTCCGAAGTACGCAGAGTTCGAGTCGAAAACCCTGGTCAATACCGACATTTTCATGTCGCAGATTCCTGGCGGCATGTTGTCGAACATGGAAAACCAGCTCAAGGCCCAGGGCGCGGGCGACCGCGTCGAAGAGGTCATGCGTGAAGTACCGATTGTCCGAAAGGACGCCGGTTACCCGCCGCTGGTGACTCCGAGCTCGCAGATCGTCGGCACGCAAGCTGTGTTTAACGTACTGATGGGACGCTACAAGGTTATGACGGCTGAGTTCGCCGACCTCATGCTCGGCTATTACGGGCAGTGCCCGGGTGAGCGCAACCCAGAGCTGATCAAGCAGGCAGCGGAGCAGACCAAGAAGGAAGAAATCACGGTTCGTCCGGCTGATCTCCTCGAGCCAGAGTGGGACGACCTGGTCGAGCAGGCCAAGGAGCTCGACGGTTACAACGGCACCGCGGAAGACGTCCTGACCAACGCACTGTTCCCATCTGTCGCACCGGGATTCTTCACCACGCGCGGCGAAGGGCCGAAGAACGTCGGCAAGACCGCCGAGCAGCTCAAGCGCGAGGCAGAGCAGGCCTCTGGTGCCGCCAATGCCATTCGTGAGCCAATTCGCTACAAGGTCACCGTCGGCGGTCGCTCGCAGACCGTCCAGGTGGAACCCGCCTAGGAACATCGGGAGAAGAGATAGCAATGTCGCAAAGTTCAGCAAACCAGCCGACTTCGGCGGATGCCGTCGCGCCGGGCGTCGATGCCTCGATGGCGGAGCGCCTGGATTATTTGGATGCTCAGCGTCGCCGTGTTGAGGCCGGTGGCGGTGAAGCCCGGCAGGCCAAGCAGCACGAACGTGGGAAGATGACGGCCCGCGAGCGTATCGACAACTTCGTCGACGAGGGCACTTTCCGTGAAACCGGCATGTTCATGACTCACCGCACCACCGACTTCGGCATGGATACTGCCGACGCGCCTGCCGACGGTGTGGTCACCGGCACTGCTGCGGTTCTCGGCCGGGCAGTGCATGTGGCCTCCCAGGATTTCACGGTCATGGGTGGCTCCGCTGGTGAAACGCAGTCCCGCAAGGTTGCGGCCACCATGCGCGCTGCTGCCGACAACGGCACTCCGTTCGTTTTCATCAACGACTCCGGTGGCGCTCGCATTCAAGAGGGAATTGACTCTCTGTCGGGCTATGGCCAGGTCTTCTACAACAACGTGTGGCTATCCGGTCTGGTGCCGCAGATTTCCATCATTGCAGGCCCATGTGCTGGTGGCGCTGCCTACTCGCCAGCGCTGACCGACTTCATCATTCAGACTCGCAAGGCACAGATGTTCATCACCGGCCCGGGCGTTATTAAGTCTGTGACCGGCGAGGAAGTCACCTCCGAGCAGCTCGGTGGCGCTGATGCGCACATGGCCAAGGCCGGCAATATTGACTTCGTTGCCGACGATGACGAGCAGGCCATCCTGATTGCGCAGAAGCTCTTAAGCTTCCTGCCACAGAACAACACGGAAGAGCCGCCAATCGTGGATCCGGTATTCGACGCCGAGCCGGATCCAGAGCTCCGCGACATCGTCCCCGTCGATGGCAAGAAGGGCTACGACGTCCGCGAGGTCATCATCCGTATCGCCGACAATGGCGATTTCCTCGAGTGCCAGGCGGGTTTTGCCACCAACCTGGTTGTCGGCTTTGGTCGAGTTTTGGGCCGTACCGTGGGCTTTGTCGCCAACCAACCGAACGTGATGTCCGGTGTGCTGGACATCAATTCCTCGGACAAGGGCGCAAAGTTCATCCGCTTCTGCAATGCCTTTAACATCCCGCTGGTCACCCTGGTTGACGTTCCTGGCTTCATGCCGGGCGTCACCCAGGAGCATGGCGGCATCATCCGCCACGGCGCAAAGATGCTCTACGCATACTCCGCAGCGTCTGTGCCTAAGGTGACCGTCGTCATGCGTAAGGCCTACGGCGGTGCGTACCTGGCGATGTGCTCGAAGGACCTCGGCGCGGACTACGTATTCGCATGGCCGACCGCGGAAATTGCGGTGATGGGCGCAGAGGGTGCGGTCAACGTGGTCTTCCGAAAGGAAATTGCCGCCGCGGGCGACGAGGAAGAGCAGGCGCGCGTGCGCGACGAGCGTATCGCCGAATACAAGACACGCTTCTCGACGCCGTATGTCGCCGCCTCGCGCGGACTGGTCGACGACGTGATTGACCCGGCGGAAACCCGCCTGCGTGTGGCTGACGCACTGTCGGTTCTGCGTAACAAGCGGGAGGTTCGCCCGGCCAAGAAGCACGGATTGGGGCCACAGTAATGTCTGACGGCATCGGTGAGATTAAGGAGCTGCGAGCGCTCGTCGCTGAACTGACCGACCGGTTGGATGCGACCTCGACAAGCTTGCAGAAGGCCACGGCACGACTGAATCAGGCAGAGAGCGAGTTGGCTGAACTGCGCAAACGCGTGGACGCAGATATCCCCGAGGATACTGTCATCGCCATTTCGGCAGCAGTGTCTGCGTACCTGGGCAATCGCGGCAAGGTGAAGGCAATTCGATACAACCGCCATAAGACGTGGGCTGCGCAGGGACGCCAGATCCAGCAGCAGCGCAACCTGCGTTAGTTGGAAATTTTCGATACCCGACTTAATTGAGTCTGACTCATTGACTTTTGCTACGTGAGGATTGTTGAGCCATGAAATTGAAAGTGACTGTCGGCGGCATTGCCTACGATGTCGACGTTGAAGTAGTTGAGGAGCCCAAGCGTCTTTCGCCCATCGTGTTGGGTGGATCGTCGAGCGCTTCCGTTGAGCCGGCCACCGCTAGTGTCTCGGGTGTCTCCGCCAATTCGGTGGTGGCGCCACTGGCAGGTTCGGTCAGCAAGATTTTGGTCGAGGAAGGCCAGAAGATTGAGGCTGGGGAGGTGCTGCTCATTCTCGAGGCAATGAAGATGGAAACCGAGATTACGGCCCCGGCTGCAGGCACCGTCGGCTCTATTCATGTCGAAGTCGGCGACGCAGTGCAGGGCGGCCAGGGACTCGTCTCGATTGATTAGCCGCATTAGCCGGGGTGTAAAGATTTTGGGGTGAAGTCTTTCTAGCCCCGGTTGCTGGAAATACTTAAGGTTGCCTTAATATTTTCCTTATGAATGCCGTTCTTCTCGCCGTTTTGGTGATGCTAATCCTGGCGGTCTGCCGGGTGCACGTTGTGCTAGCGCTGTTTATTGGCGCCTTAGTCGGTGGTCTTTCCGCCGGTATGGGGCTCGATGCCACAATGGTTGCCTTCCAGGAAGGCCTCTCTGGTGGTGCGAAGATTGCCTTGAGCTATGCCATGCTGGGTGCCTTTGCCATGGCAGTGGCATCCTCTGGGTTGCCCAAATTGCTGGCCGATTGGCTGATTGCCAAGATCGGTACGGAGGATGAAGGCGCTAAATCTAAGGCAGAGGCATGGACCAAGTGGGGTATGGTCGCCGGCATTTTGGCCATGGCGATTATGTCGCAGAACCTCATCCCAGTTCACATTGCGTTTATCCCGCTGATTATTCCGCCGCTGTTGCCGGTATTTAACCGCCTCAACATCGACCGTCGAATGATTACCAGTGTGATGACCTTCGGTTTGGTCACCACCTACATGTGGGTTCCGGTCGGATTCGGTTCCATCTTCTTGAACGACATCCTGCTGGGGAACATCGAGAATGCTGGCCTTGATGTTTCCAATATCAACATCATGATGACGATGGGCATCCCGGCTCTCGGCATGCTGGCCGGTCTGGCCATTGCCGTATTTTTCTCCTACCGGAAGCCGCGGCATTACGAAGATCGGCCGATTGCCGAGTCCTCACATACGGAATCCCAGTCTGACGAACCGGTGTCGAAGTACCGAGTTATCGTTGCTCTCGTTGCAATCGTGGTGACCTTCGTCGTCCAGATTGTGATGAATTCTATGGGGACCGATGCCGATCCATTGCTGATTGGTGCACTCACTGGTCTGGCAATCTTCATGCTCACCGGTGCCGTGCGCTGGCGTGAGGCGGACGACGTGTTCACCGCCGGTATGAAGATGATGGCCCTGATTGGTTTCATCATGATTTCCGCACAGGGCTTCGCCTCGGTGATGTCGGAGTCCGGCCAGATCGAGCCGCTGGTGACCGCTACTGCAGAGCTGTTTGCGGGCAACAAGCCTGCCGCTGCATTCGCCATGCTGGTCGTTGGTCTGGTGGTCACGATGGGTATTGGTTCGTCCTTCTCGACGTTGCCGATTATCGCCATCATCTATGTGCCGTTGTGTCTGTCGCTGGGCTTCTCGCCGATGGCTACCGTCGCCATCATTGGTACTGCAGGTGCTCTAGGTGATGCTGGTTCGCCGGCATCGGACTCGACGCTCGGCCCGACGATGGGTCTCAATGCCGACGGGCAGCACGACCACATTCGCGATTCGGTTATTCCGACCTTCCTGCACTTCAACCTGCCGCTGCTGGCAGCTGGTTGGGTAGCAGCTCTGGTGCTCTAGCGCCGGGGCTTGACCGTGAGCGTGATTGTTTCAGCGGGGCTTACTGACCTGCAACCCCCTTAGTCTCCGCAACCCCCGCAATTCCGGCGATAAAGAGCTCGGTTCCCAGTGCAATGCGCTGGCGGCCGAGCTCTTTTGTCTGTGTAGCCGTATCTTCAGAGGAAATCTCGACCTCAGCGTCCTTACCGGCGGTGTTCTCGCCACTGGCATCACCATTGTCGGAAACGCCCTTGGCGCCATTTAGATTAAGCGCGATGGCTGTCTGCTGGTCGACTGTCGCACCGAGAATGAAGTACACGAGGACAGACGCGGTATCAGCCACTGATGGGGTGCTGATGGAGGTTTCGGATGCGTTCTCCAGGACGTCGGCAAGCAGTTGTTCGGGGCGAATCGTGGCGGTGCCCGTAGCGAGCGCGGCCGAGACGACCTCGGCGCCATCCCGATGAGCGGTGAGGCAGGAGTAGAGCAGCTCGGCGACGGCTTCGATGTCGGCACGCCAATCGCCTGTGGCGGAAAACTCTGTGCAGGGAGCCAAGATGCGGTCAGCGACGGCGCCCAGCAGTGCCTGCTTGGAAGGGTAGTGCCAGTACATTGCGCCAGCGGCGGTACCCAAGTGGCGAGTCAGGCGGCGGATCGTGAGATCGCCGAGTCCGTACTCATTGAGAATGGTGAGAGCTGCGTCGACAATGATGTCCTTGGTCAATTGCACACTGCCTACCGTAGACGAAAGAAGAATCATCTGGAAGATGTCTCAAGGCTGAAATGGGGAGCGTAAATCCGCGACACGACGGGAATTGAACCCTGTTCGACATTCTGTAGCTGCGGTATTAAGTTTGATAACTGAACAACTTCTGAAACGGTGTTCAAGTTTTATCCCCAGCCTCAAGGAGCGTCACCCCCATGACTCAACAGCAGCAGGACATTTTGGAACTCGCCCGAGAAAAGGTGCTCGGCCGCGGTGAGGGGCTGAACTATGAGGAGACCCTGGCAGTTCTGAACCTCGATGACGACAGCATCGAGGATCTGCTGGCACTGGCTCATGAGGTGCGCTTGAAGTGGTGCGGCGAAGAGGTCGAGGTTGAAGGCATTATCTCGCTGAAGACTGGCGGCTGCCCAGAGGACTGCCACTTCTGTTCGCAGTCGGGTCTGTTCGAGTCTCCGGTGCGTTCGGCATGGCTGGATATCCCGGCACTGGTGGACGCCGCCAAGCAGACCGCAAAGTCGGGTGCGACTGAGTTCTGCATCGTTGCTGCAGTAAAGGGGCCGGACGAGCGACTGCTCAGCCAGATGGAACAGGCCGTCGCCGCCATTCAGGCAGAGGTTGACATTAATGTGGCCGCCTCTATGGGCATTCTGACGCAGGAGCAGGTAGATCGCCTGGCCAAGGCTGGTATTCACCGCTACAACCACAACCTTGAGACTGCTAAGAGCTACTTCCCGCAGGTCGTGACCACCCACACTTGGGAAGAGCGCCATGACACCCTGCGCATGGTCGGCGAAGCCGGTATGGAGGTCTGCTGTGGCGGCATCCTGGGTATGGGAGAGACCCTTGAGCAGCGTGCCGAGTTCGCTCAGGACCTGGCGGAGCTCAACCCGACCGAGGTGCCGATGAACTTCCTCGACCCGCGTCCGGGCACTCCGTTCGCCGGTCGCGAGCCGATGCCAGCCAAGGACGCACTGCGTGCCATCGGTGCCTTCCGTCTGGCTCTGCCGAAGACCATCCTGCGTTTTGCTGGTGGTCGTGAGCTCACCTTGGGCGACCTGGGCGCAGAAAAGGGGCTGCTCGGCGGTATCAACGCTGTCATTGTCGGTAATTACCTGACCACGCTGGGCCGTCCGGCGGAGCAGGATCTGGACATGCTTGGCAAGGTACGACTTCCAATTAAGGCCCTCAATGCAACTGTCTAAGCCTCGGACATCTAGCCCGCGTGCGACGCGGGGTAAGAAAGTCGACTCCACGGAGCTGCTCCAGGCCATGGTGCTGGGAGACGATCCCAAGTTCGATCCTTTTACCGGCGCCGACCTCGAAGCTGGTGAAGTGCGCGAACGCTCCTATGGTGCAAAAGCTGGACTGGAGGCGCCTCGATTCTGCCAGCTCTGTGGGCGCCGGATGGTGGTGCAGGTGCGTCCGGACGGCTGGACTGCAAAGTGCTCGCGCCACGGCGAAGTGGACTCCGTTATGTTGGAGCAGCGATAAAAGGCGCTGGTTGTGCTAGTGCGCCATTCGGGCACGCTAGTACTGGATGTGCGCCGTGAGGTAAGTTAGTCAACTATGACCATGAAAAATACCCGAGTCCCGCACGTTGAAAAGCAGAGCGTGGCAATGGCCTCGGGTATTGTTCTCTTCTCCGTTGTAACGGGAACGATAGCCGGAGTGGCCTGGGCATTCCTGCGCCCCAAGCAGCAGGTGCAAATGCTCCCAGATAACCAACTGGCGATTATTCAGGAAACGGTTGACGCTGGTTTTATCGGGCTGCTCTGGTTTGTTGCTGTCACTGCCATCAGCGGCCTGGTGCTGGGAATTACTACCTTCCGAAACCGTGCCATCACGACTCCTGTGCAGATGCTCACGGCAATTGGATGGGCAGGTTTCTCCGCGTTGATGAGCGCAGCAGTGACGTACCTCGTCGGTCAGTCGGTTGCGGCATTGCTCCAGCCGGATCTGGCGGGAATGCAGCCGGGCGATAAGTTCTCGGTGATTCCAGACTTCAAAACCTATGTAGCACTGCTGGTCGCGCCACTGGTTGCCATGCTCGCACTGTGGTCCCGGGTGCTGTTCCAAACGGACTTCACGGAAGGCAACGAGAGCGCTGCAGACAATGCTACGGACGCAGATTCGGTCACTAAGTGAGACGGTGATGTTCGGCGCGGGGGCCGTCGTAAAGCACTAATTCCTACTGAACAGGGGTAGTTATTGGGAAATAGGCTTATACAAGCCTTACAATTTTGGGAAATAGGTTCGTCCTCGATGTCAGTATTCGCCCCGATTTAGGGGCTTTTTCGATATTGTGTGGCGAGCTTAGGTCTCTTGCACTTGCCCGTTTGAGTCCGCTGCGAATGCCTCCGGGGACCGTTGCCGGTAACGGTGACGGCGTTTTCTCCGGTCGTAGCCACAGCCCATTGAAGTAAGGACGTAGTTTTCCGTGAATACCAGCCTTGCGGCCAATGCTTCCAGCCTGCCGCGCCTCGAATCGGATCTGTACGAATCGGTAGTCGATAAAGATGGCCGCTACGGTGGCGTAATTGCAGATGAACGCTGGGCCCAGGAGATTAAGCGCCTCGCCCGCGAACGCAATGCCGTAATTCTTGCGCACAACTACCAGCTGCCGGAGATTCAGGATATTGCCGACTACACCGGCGACTCCCTCGGACTTTCCCGCATCGCTGCGGAAACCGATGCCGACGTCATCGTCTTCTGTGGTGTCCACTTCATGGCGGAAACCGCCAAAATTCTGAGCCCTGAGAAGACCGTCCTTATTCCGGACGAGCGCGCCGGCTGCTCCCTGGCGGACTCCATCACCGCAGATGAACTGGCCGAGTGGAAGGCAGAGAATCCCGGCGCACTGGTAGTCAGCTACGTCAACACCACGGCAGACGTAAAGGCTCTGACCGACATCTGCTGTACTTCCTCCAACGCCGTCGACGTGGTCAAGTCCATCCCGGAAGACCAGGAGATCCTGTTCAACCCGGATCAGTTCCTCGGCGCACACGTCCGCCGTGAGACCGGCCGCGACAACATCAAGGTATGGGCTGGTGAGTGCCACGTCCACGCCAACATCAACGGTGAGGAACTCGCGCACCGCGCGGAAGAGAACGCCGATTCGCAGCTGTTCATTCACCCGGAGTGCGGTTGCGCGAACTCTGCGATTTACCTCGCAGGTGAAGGCACCATCGAGCCCGAGCGCGTGCAGATGCTCTCCACCGGCGAGATGCTGACCGAGGCGCAGAAGCTGAAGGAGAACAAGCCCAACGGCAAGGTGCTCGTGGCCACTGAGGTGGGCATGCTCCACCAGCTGCGCAAGGCCGCACCGGATGTCGACTTTGAGCCGGTCAACGACCGCGCTTCCTGCTCGTACATGAAGCTCATCACTCCGGCGGCTCTGCTGCGCTGCCTCGTTGAGGGCACTGATGAAGTCGATGTCGAGCCGGATGTCGCCGACAAGGCGCGCGCTTCGGTCGAGCGCATGATCGCCATCGGTAACCCAGGCGGAGGCGAGTAACACGTTTGGTCTGCGCCCATCATTCGACAGTTGGACACTGACGTGTGACTTCCTCGTCATCGGCGGGGGAGTCGCAGGGCTCAGTGCTGCGCGTCGGGCTCTTGAGCTCGGCCTCGACGTGCTGGTTATCGACAGCGTCGAGTGGCGCGTCGGTGCCCGCAAACAGCTGCGTTTCGCCGATGCTGCCACGAATCTCGCCCAGGGCGGGCTCGCGGTCGTCGGGCTTGACGACGACCCCAGCGGCCATGTGGCCAACGGGTTCGACGACACCACTGATTCCCATATCGCGGATACTCTCGATGCCGGTGCCGGACACGGCGATGAAGAGGCTGTGGCTTCCATCATCCGCGCCGGCGCTGCGGCGACCGAGTGGCTAATCGGGCTAGGCGCTACATTCGACCCGGCACCGGATAACCCGGCCGTTTATTCCCGCACTAAAGAGGGCGGACACCACGCGCGGCGCATCATTCATGCCGGCGGTGACGCCACTGGTGCTGAAATCGAGCGCGCCCTAGAAGCCTCAGTTACCGGCGTGCGAGTACTGCAAAACGCCACAGCGCGCCAGCTCATCGTTGGCAAAGACGGCCGCGTGCTGGGGGCGCTGGTAGCGGATCCCCGTGGCGGTGGCGCTATTCGCGCAGGCGCCACTCTGCTGGCTACCGGCGGCGTGGGCCATATTTACCGCGCGACCACGGCCCCCTCGGGTGCCCGCGGTGAGGCTATCGGCATGGCCTCCGATGCTGGCGCGGAGATTCGGGACATGGAGTTTATCCAGTTCCACCCGACGGTGCTCTATGACGAGCGCTCGGCATCAGATGGCACCGGCCGACGCCATCTCATCAGCGAGGCGGTCCGTGGTGAAGGAGCCATTCTCGTCGACTCCCGGGGCAACAGTGTGACCGCCGGCGTTGACCCTCGCGGGGACCTGGCTCCGCGCGATATCGTCTCGCGCGCCATCGCGACCCGCATGCGCCAGCTCGGCGAGGACCACGTCTTCCTCGACGCACGTCACATCGACAACTTCGCCGCCCGCTTTCCGACGATCACAGCGGGCCTAACCGCAGCGGAGATTGATCCGACCAAGGACCTCATTCCCGTGGCCCCGGCGGTCCACTACACCTGTGGTGGTATTGCCGTCGACCCATTCGGTGCAACTAGCGTGCTGGGTCTCTTTGCGGCCGGCGAATGCTCCGCAACAGGGCTCCACGGTGCCAACAGGTTGGCCTCCAATTCGTTGCTGGAGGGACTGGTCGTCGGCAAGCGGGTGGCCGAAAAAGTCGCTGAAACACACGCTGTGCCGGTCGGGGACGAGGAATTCGCAGCGGCCGTTGAAAGCCTGCCGCAGCCACGGCCAGAACTGGAACCACGGCAGCTTTTCCGGTTGCAGACGGCGATGCAGGAAGGCGCTGGTGTAAGGCGCAATGAGCAGAGTTTGCGGCAGGCGTTGGCGGTTATCGATCGGCTCCCGCAATCGGTTCAGGTCGTAGCCGCAAGGAAAGTCGTCGAAGCGGCATTGGTACGACCATATACTTTGGGGTGCCACACTTGGTTTGAAAAGGACGGGGATTAGCTAACCATGACTCTTGAGAAGGACACTCTGCGCGGGGTGCTGAACGAAAACATCACCCGTGGCCTCATTCGGACGGCACTACAGGAAGACATGAGCTTCGGGCCGGATGTGACCTCGCTGTCGACAGTCTCGGCATCTGCGCAGGCACGCGCCCGCCTGGTGGCCCGGCAAGAGGGCGTTATCGCGGCTATTGATGCGGTGGAGTGGACGCTGCAGGAGGTCATCTCGGGTGAGTTCACCGTCGAAAAGCACGTTGAAGATGGCACCCTGGTGCGTCCTGGCACAGTGCTGGCAACGATTTCTGCACCGACTCGGGGGTTGCTGACTGCTGAGCGGACAATGCTGAATATCCTCACGCACGCCAGTGGTGTAGCTACTGCGACGCGCCAGTGGGCTGACGCGATTGTCGGCACCGGTGCGCGGGTGCGCGATTCCCGAAAGACGCTGCCGGGGCTGCGCAACCTGGAAAAGTATGCTGTGACCTGCGGCGGCGGAATTAACCACCGCTACGCTTTGGGCGATGAAGCACTGATTAAGGACAATCACGTGGTGGCTGTCGGTTCCGTGTCCGGTGCGTTGAAGAGGGTGCGGGATCAGTACCCGGAGCTGCCGTGTGAGGTGGAAGTCGATACCCTCGCACAGCTCGATGAAATCCTGCCGATGAAGCCGGACATCGTCATGCTGGACAACTTCGAGGTCTGGGAGACCCAGATTGCGGTGCAGCGCCGCTCGCAGATTTCTCCGGCCACGCAGCTTGAGTCCTCTGGTGGACTGACCATCGATGTGGCTCGTGAGTACGCGTCCTGTGGTGTCGATTACCTGGCTGTGGGCGCGCTAACCCACTCGGCCAAGGTGTTCGATGTCGGACTCGACTTCGACGAGCAGTAGCTGAATCAGCCCCCGGTATCGCTTCGCAGCTTCGCCTACAGGCGACGGGCGATTTCTGCGCCAATCTCGCTTAGTGCCGACCCCCAGCGCTCTCGCGATTGCTCATCACAGGTTTCCTGTGCGCGGTAAAGCGCCTTCTCCGCAGCAGCGACATCACCCAAATACAGGTGGCACTGTGCAATTTGTGCAAGCAGAGGCACGGCCTGGATATTGAGCTTGTCGGACTGGAAAAGTCCCGCCGCCAACTCCAGGTGATCAATGGCGCGCCCCTGATGTCCTCGACGAATCTCTGCCTGGCCGTTCAAGGTGTGCCACATCGCCCAGCGCAGGTGGCGCGGAGGGGTGTCCGCAGTCGGCTCGAAGCCGTCTTTCTCCAGGTTATCCAGCAAATCCAACCAGTCCGCGGCCTTGTCCATCAGCTTTGGTGCAGAGCCACGGATGGGGCGCCCCAGACTGTCGGTCTGCGGAGCATCCGCCTCGTCGCCGAGCTCCTCGAACCCCTGCATCAGAGTTAGGGCTGCTTCCCAGAGGTTGTTTTCCTCAGCCAATGCCGTGGCGGCGTCGAAAAGCTGCTGCGGGCTAGAAGTCGCGGAATCACCAGAAGTAGTCATGACCTAACACTCTACTTTGTGCCACCGCCAGCACTGAAGTGGGCGGGGCGCTAGTATTCGTCGTCAAGCGACTGAATGATGATGACGTCAAGGGCATCGAGAACAGGATGGCCTTCCCACACGTCGCGGGGCAGAAGCTCTTCGACGCGCCGGGCGTAGGCGGCGGCACCGTCGGAATCACCCGCGTCGAGACGGTATCGAACCCCCGCCAGCAGCGCGCGGGCGGCTTCCTCGCCATCGCCGGACTGCAGGTAGCCCTTCGCGGCGGCTTCCACATGGTTGATGGCCAAAGTGTCGCGGCCAGCGGAGTAGAAGACGTAGGCGGCATCGTCGTGCCAGTCGGCGAGTGACCAGTCGTCGGAGATGAGCTTCTGAGAACGCAGCAGAAGGTCCTCAGCCTCGTTGAGCGTGTGGTCAATGACGGCGGAAGCGTCCTCGGAGACGATCTCGGCGGTGAATTCGGAGCCCTCTTCGGAAATGACCAGGTCAATGACACGAATGATGGAACGTGCAGCCTGGCGGTAGGCCTTGGCAGCGCCCTTGGTATCGCCGTTGCGTTCAAGGTGCTCGCCGTGTTCGATGAGCAGCTTTGCCGCCTGGCGGGGATTATTGCCGAGCCCCGCGGCTGCGGAGGCAATAGAAAAAGCCGCGTCGGTGCGTTCTTCATCGGCGGTAAATGCTGACCAGTGCGCAACTGGTTCGGCAAAGCGCAGCGCCTCGTCAACCTCGTCGGCGTCGAGGAGACTGCGGGCCAGAACGAGCTGGATATCCATGGTGATGGGGTTGACCGGAATGCCTTCGGCGCTGGCGAGCGCGCGGCGGGCAATTGCGGCGGATTCCGCGAAATCGCCGTGGGCGTTGAGAAGCGCACAGAGCAGACGCACGCTGCGAAGCACCGCGACCGTGAGTCCTGCATCGAGACCAGCCTGCACGATTGGGCGTAGCTGGCGGATTGCCTCCGCTTCCTCACCAGCTTCCAGAGAGAGGAAAGCCAGGAATTGGCGAGCTTCAATCGTCGTGGTGACGGGTTCCGACTGAGGGGCTGCCGCGACGCTGGCTGCGATGCGGGCGGCCCTGCGCAGCTCACCACGGCTGTGCGCGAGCTGCGCCTCCAATAGCTTGCGGTCATCAAAACTGCTTCGCTTTGGTGCCCAGCGTGCGGACCATTCAGAGAGTTGACCGGCGATTTCCGCCCGGCGCGCCAGCGATGCTGCGGCACCAGCAACAGCCGCGCTGACCAGGTAGTAATAGGCCTCCCCGGGCTGTGGTGTGGTGGCGACGATGTCCTTAGTAAGACTGATCAGCTCTGGGATTTCGGAGTCCTCGGGGCGCCGGCCGGTGATGGCATCACCTGGGTTGGCGTCGATGAAGGCCTCTGCCTCGGCGAATGCTCCGTAGGAGCGTGCGTGCAAGATCGCGGGGCGGATGTTGGCCTCAGTTGCCCAGCGCAGCCACTCGGCGCGTGCAGCAGCGGCTTCTTCTACTAATTCCAGTTGGTCGGCGACTGCGTGCCTGAGTGCGTGGAATTCGCCAACGACATCGGGGGAGTTGGTAGGCGCGTCGGCCAACCAGTGCGTGTGGGCGAATTTGGTGACAGCGCGCCAACTGGTGACGTGGTCGAGCGTGGCACCGGCCTTGCGGGAATTAACCAGCAACTCCGGGAGAGAGTCCGGTAATGCCTTTAGCGGATTGGGCAGGGGAGGAAAGTCCAGGGGTTCGGACGAGTTCTCCGTTGCTGATGCGTTTTCTGAATTCCCTGACGCGTAGTCGGCAGCGATGCCGGCATCCCAATCGCCAACTTGAATTTCAGACTCAGAGTTTTCTTCTTCCCACCAGACCATTGGACTATCTTCGCCCGTGGCATCGGGAAGATGCAAAAACTGCCTTGTTTTTCAGACCTGTGCAGTCGGGTGCGCTGTTAATCCGGGTTTGAAAAGCTACGCATTAGTCCACGAACTTCATCGCGCACTGGGTGATCCGGGCCGACTAGGTCGCCGATGCGAACCGCGAACCGGCGGGCGCGATCCTCATTGTTATCACTAGCAGCAGCACGCACCGCGATAGTCAGTGTGCGGGCGGCGTCGGCAGGGGCGTGGGCTTCTAAGAAAAGCTCGGCAGCTTCGTCGGCGTACTTGTACACGCCGTCGTTGTCCCACACAGACCAGCACAGCAGTGCCTGCGCTTCGTGCCACTTGGCCGATTCCCAGGATCCAACCACGTAGCCGCGTGAGCGTTCCATCAGGTGGTCGGTCAGCTCACTTGTGGCGCCCACGTTACTGAGCGATAGTGCGGCATCCATCAGAGTTTCCGCAGGCGAAATCGGGGACGAGTATCCGGCACGAATATCGGCCAGTGCGTCGAAGAGCACTGCAGCATGCTCAGTATTTCCCTCTTGGACTGCCGATTCCGCCGCAATGGCACAGGAAAAATCAGTACGTGCGGAATCCTGGGTAGGCTCAGACCACTTTGCAACCGACTCCGCTTCCTGGCCGGCATGACGGAAATCTCCGAGTTCGTACAGTGCCGTTGCCTTCAGCAGCGCGATTTCCATGGTGACTTCACAGTTGGGGTAGTCTGCCGACACATCCTGGGCGCGCTGAGTCAGCTTCAGCATCTCCGCGGCATCGGGCTTGTTATGTGCCACCTCGAAGTTGATGTCTGCCATCTCACGAACCGCGAGAATATAGTCAGTGTCAAGTCTGTGCTGGTCCGCGACTGCCACATTGTTCGACAGCATTCGGAACGCGGTATCGCTATTACCGGTCTCTATCGAGTACCGTGCCAAATTCTGCCTCAGCTCAAGGCCCGCGATTACGGAGCGGTTACCGATTGCATTGAGCTGTGAGGCGCAAAGTCGCGCTGCGTCGACGACTTTCCCGGCTCGGTGCAGCAGTGATGCCTCCGTCAGAGTCTTTGCCAGCGCAATCGACTCAAACTTATCCTCATTCGGCAGCGCACGAATCATCTCGTGCAGCTCCCGTGCCAAGTCCTCGCGGTTGACCTTTCGCAGGGCGCTTGCAATCCGAATCAGCGCGTCAGTCAGTGCCGCCCGCTTCTTCCACTGGCGTGGGCTAAACGGCTCCTCCGCTTCTTCGCTTGCCGACGATTCCTGCGGCCGCGGCCCATCCGCATCCGTGGTCACCGCGCTGTGACTGCTGGTTGGGGCATCCAGATCGTCGGCAAGCACGAGTGCCCGGTACGAGGTAATCTCCCTGCTCATGCGTGCGATGAGTGGGATTTCGGTCTCTGCGGCAGCAGAGGTGGGGCCATCGGCGATAAAGGTGGTGTAGCGGCGGGCTTCATCCGCCGCTAGCCGTGCCCGGGCGCGCCAGTACTCCGGGACGTTGTCGTTATCGGATGCCCATACCATCCAGTTCAGGGCGGCATCGTGCGCAGCCGTCATCATGCCGAGCGATTCGGTGACCTCGCGGACTATGCGGTAAAACGCGCCGACGTGTTCGGTAACGCCGTGGGCTTCCGGGTCAGAAAAGAGCTGTGGGTTGTAGAAATGATGCGCGAAAACTGATTCCAGTTGGCGCGTGGCCAGGGAATTGTCGGCTGCGGTCGCGTCTGCATAGGCTGCGACGAGCTCCGGCAAATCCGGGCTGTTTCCTTCCTGGTTCAACAGCTGACCTTTCTACGACTGGTTACTACTTTCCTTAACACTGTAATGGGTCACTGTGGCGGAGCTAACTTGCGCCACAGTATGAGGGGTTAAATGGGGCAATCGGTATGAACCTAACGTGAGAAAGATATGCTTAGTTCATACTCAAGGGTGCCTTTAAGGGCGAATAGTAGCGAAAACCGTGGATAAAGTCTTTGGCTTTGACCCAGATTTTCAATACTTTGTTGTCATTTCTTTGTCACTCTGAAGTGCTCACGTATGAATCCATCGTGCGAATAGGCGGTTACTAATTAATTATGTTGTCCACTATTGATCTTCGCGGTCAGACTCCCACCACCGCCACTCTGCGTCGAGTGTTGCCGCGTGGTGCGGCAGACGTTGATTCGATGATTCCCACGGTCAAGCCCGTTGTCGATGACGTGGCAGCCCGTGGTGTGGAAGCGGCGATGGAATACTCCGAGAAGTTCGACCGTATTCGTCCGGCATCCATGCGCGTTCCAGCGGAGGTTATCGATGCCGCGGAAGCTGCGCTGGAAGACGATGTCCGCTCTGCTCTGCAGGAGTCCATCGGGCGTGTGCGCGCGTTCCACGCTGCTCAGAAGCCGAATGATAAGACTGTTGAAATTCTGCCCGGCGGCATTGTCCGCGAGAAGTGGATTCCGGTTTCGCGCGTCGGTCTTTACGTCCCCGGGGGCAACGCCGTCTACCCGTCGTCCGTATTGATGAACGTCATCCCAGCTCAGGAAGCGGGTGTGGAGTCCCTCGTCGTCGCCTCTCCGCCGCAGGCCGACAACGACGGCTGGCCGCACCCGACCATTCTGGCCGCCTGCAAGCTGCTTGGCGTGACCGAGGTGTGGGCCGTCGGTGGTGCACAGGCTGTCGCACTGCTCGCATACGGCGATGAAAACGAGAGCCTCGAGCCGGTCGACATGGTCACCGGTCCGGGCAACATCTTCGTTACCGCCGCCAAACGCCTGTGCCGCTCGGTCGTCGGTATCGACGCCGAAGCTGGCCCGACCGAAATTGCCATTCTCGCAGATAACACCGCTGATCCTGTCTCCGTCGCCTACGACCTGATTTCCCAGGCTGAGCACGACGTCATGGCCGCCAGCGTGCTTATCACCGACGACGCCGATTTCGCCGCCACCGTCGACCGAGAGGTCGAAAACCGGTACGAGGTCACCATGAACGCCGACCGCGTTCGTGAGGCGCTGACCGGCGATCAGTCTGGCATCGTGCTTGTCGACGACATGAATATTGGCATCCAGGTTGCAGATGCTTACGCCACTGAGCACCTGGAGATCCACACCGAAAACGCGCAGGCCGATGCCGAACGCATTACCAATGCCGGTGCAATCTTCATCGGTCGCTTCTCGCCGGTGCCGCTGGGCGATTACTCGGCTGGCTCTAACCATGTGTTGCCGACCTCCGGCACCGCCCGCCACGCCTCGGGCCTGTCAACGCACACCTTCCTGAAGTCGGTCCACATGATTGACTACAACGAGGCCGCGTTGAAGGAAGTTGCCGACAGCGTAGTAGTCCTGGCCAACGAAGAACGACTGCCAGCGCACGGCGAGGCCATCCGTGCCCGCTTTGAGACGCTTCTCGGCTCTGAGAGCAATGGCGCAGAAAAGGGGAACAACTAATGAGCAACCAGCCTGAGAATCAGCCACAGCCGTCAGTAGCCAAGTTGGCGCTGGCAGATTTGCCACTGCGCGACGAACTGCGCGGCGAGGAAGCCTACGGTGCCCCGCAGCTCGACGTCGATGTTCGCCTGAACACCAACGAAAACCCGTACCCGCCATCCGATGACCTCATCGCCGACCTGGTGGCGCAACTGGAGAAGGTCGCCTCTGACCTCAACCGCTACCCGGACCGTGACGCAGTAGCACTGCGCAGCGCACTCGCCGACTATGTCACCCGCCAGACCGGCGTGGACATCACCGTCGACCAGGTATGGGCCGCCAACGGCTCCAATGAGATTCTCCAGCAGCTGCTGCAGGCATTTGGCGGGCCGGGGCGCAGCGCAATGGGCTTTGTGCCCAGCTACTCGATGCACCCGATCCTCTCGTCCGGCACGCAGACGGAGTTCATCGGCATCGACCGCGACCCGGAGACCTTCGACATCGACATGGATAGTGCGCTCGCGGCCATTGCCGAGCACCGTCCTGACGTCATCTTCATCACGACTCCGAACAACCCGACTGGCAACCTGACCACGCTCGCTGACCTGCGCCGCATTATTGAAGCCGCGCCGGGCATCGTCATTGTCGATGAGGCCTACGCCGAGTTCACTGAGGAGCCGTCGGCGACAACGCTGCTGGCTGAGTTCCCGTCGAAGCTGGTTGTCTCCCGCACGATGAGCAAGGCTTTCGACTTCGCCGGAGGCCGCCTCGGCTACTTCGTTGCTAACCCAGCATTTATTGATGCTGTGATGCTCGTACGTCTGCCATACCACCTGTCGACGTTGACGCAGGCCGCAGCCACGGTTGCACTCCGCCACTCGGATGCGACGCTGTCGACCGTCGCAAAGCTTGCCGACGAGCGTGACCGCGTCGTAGCCGCCCTGAACAGCTATGGCTACGACGTGATTGACTCGTACTCCAACTTCGTCTTCTTCGGGCGCTTCGCCGATGCCGCGACGGCATGGCAGAGCTTCTTGGATGAGGGAGTACTCATCCGCGATGTTGGCGTGCCCGGTCGTCTCCGTGCCACTATTGGTCTGCCCAGCGAAAATGATGCGCTGCTGGCGGCGGCCAAGAAATTGGCAGCGACCGCGCTGGCTTAAGCGAAATGCTGCCGGTACATCCCACTACAAGGAGAGATCTGACTTATGCACTTCAGTGATAAGGACCATCTGGAGGCAGAGCGCACTGAGCGCGTTGGCCGTGTCGAGCGCGCCACCCGCGAATCGAGCATCGTCTGCTCGGTGAATCTCGATGGCACCGGCAAGACCGATATTTCGACCGGTCTGCCGTTCTTCGACCACATGTTGACCGCTTTCGGCTCCCACGGCAGCTTCGACCTGACTGTGCACGCCAACGGCGACACCGAGGTCGATGCACACCACACGGTGGAGGATACCGGCATTGTGATGGGGCAGGCCTTCGCCCAGGCGTTGGGGGACAAGTCTGGTATTCGTCGCTTTGGTGACTGCTATATCCCGATGGATGAAACGCTGGCACACGCAGTGGTTGATGTGTCTGGTCGCCCGTACTTCGTTGGCACTGGCGAACCAGAGCAGATGTTGACTGCCGTCATTGGTGGTCACTACGCAACGGTTATCAACGAGCATTTCTTTGAGTCCTTCGCCCTAAATGCCCGTATTGCGCTGCATGTTCGCTGTCTCTACGGGCGCGATCCGCACCACATCACCGAGGCTGAGTACAAGGCTGTGGCCCGTGCCCTGCGTGCTGCCGTCGAGGACGACCCGCGCGTCCACGGTGTGCCGTCGACCAAGGGCACTCTGTAGGTCGCAGCTGAAGTAGACGGCCACTGTAGGAAACCGGAAAATCCGCCTTAGCTGGCATTTTAGGGGAATCGATGGTAACAACGTCTGTAGACGTGCTTTTAGCGCAGGTGTCTACCGCATCGACGCTGAGCACTTATTTTTTGTTCATTGTCGCTGGTCTGCTGGTGGGCGGAACATGGTCACTCTATAAATCCGGATCGAGGGTCGGAACAATTGTCCTTGGTCTCTTATCTGTGATCGCGCTCGCCGGCGCAATTTTGTGGTTGATAGGAGTGATGGAGTAAATGGCGTCCCGGGTGATGGACCGCAGGCAGTTGGACGAACTGGACAGCATGTGGAAAGCGCCCGGACTAGTACCTACGCTAGTCGCCGTGATGGCCGCCTTCGGTGGCTGGTCACTCCTCATGCCTGTCATTCCGCAGGCAATTCTTGACGATGGCGGTGGAACCTCGCTCGCCGGTGCCTACACCGGTGTTTTTATGGCCGCTACCGTTCTCACACAGACGCAGACTCCACGTATGTGTCGCCGTCTTGGCTACGGCATGACCATGCTGATTTCAGGTCTGTTTCTGGGCTTGCCGACGATTCTGCACATCTTTGGCACCGATGCTGCTTTGGTGCTCATCATTGCGGTTCTCCGCGGTATGGGCTTCGGTGCGTTGACTGTCGCCGAGTCCGCATTGATTGCCGAGCTAGTGCCAATGAAATTTCTGGGTAAGGCCTCTGGCGTTCTCGGTGTGGCAGTTGGTTTATCTGAGCTCATTTTCTTGCCACTAGGACTAATCATTGCGGACAAGACGGGTTCTTACACCCCTGTTTATGTCCTGGGCGCCGTCATCTCGCTTGTCGGTTCGTTGATGGCACTCTTTATCCCGAAGATTAAGCCAGCGCCGAAGGAGGGCAAGGGCGGCAAGGAAGACGTCGGCGATCCTGTGCCCGGATCTGCAGCAACTCAGCCGAGCCCCGTTGAGCACGTTGCCACATGGAAGCTGGTGGCCATTCCCGCGCTCGCAATTTGCACGATTGCGATGGGCTTTGGTGGTATTTCCGCATTCCTTGCCCCGGCAGCTCGCGAAATCGATCTGGTCTCCGGTGCGGTTGTGGCTGGCCTGTCGCTGTCTGTTCTCGGTGGCGCGCAGATGGTGTTCCGTTATTTCGCAGGAATCTACGCCGACCGGAAGTCGGAGGCTGGAATTCTGCTGATTCCGGCATTGATCAGTGGTTTTATTGGTCTGCTGATGATGTCCGGCGTGGTTCTCTTTGATTTGTCGGCCTGGCTGCTGCTGGTTGCGGCCGTTTTCTACGGCGCGGGCTTCGGCATAGTGCAAAATGAGGCTCTGCTGCTGATGTTTGCCCGCCTGCCGCGTGACCGTACTGCTGAGGCCAGTGCCTTCTGGAACATGTCCTTTGACTCGGGCACTGGTATCGGCTCGTTCGTTCTGGGAGCCGTAGCCGCGGCTGCACTCCGTCCGTACCCGGCTGTCTTTGCCTTTGCGGCAGCTCTGCTGGCAGTTGGCCTCATTGGTGCGGTGCTCGACCGAATCATCGGAAAGCACCGCGTGGCGGAGTACCAGAACACCCGCGCTACGCTGCGTCGTCTGGGGGATGCCGTGAAGCGTCGTACGCCGGAGGCCGCTGTGCGTGTTGCCCGCCCGGCAAAGAATGCAGTGACGCGTTTGACGGTTCGGGACCGCAAGAAGAAGTAACTACATACAAAGAGACGTTTGAAAAAGAGTGGCTGCGCAAGTTCTTGCGCAGCCACTCTTTTGGTTATTAGATGCAACCCCCGGTGTGGGGTCAGCCGTGCCTGTTTATGCGACGGCGACGTCCATCTCGGTGAAGAGAGCCCGCAGGCGGGTTTCGATATCGTCGATAAGCGACTGCAGCTCATCGTCTGTGAGACTGTCCGGATCTGCGACATCCCATTCCACGTAGCGGTCGCCGGGGACTGCTGGTGTCTCGTCGATGCCCATGAGCACGACAACATCGGCGCGGTGGGAAACGCGGGGAGTAATCGCCTTTTGGGTGAGGCGTGAGGTGTCCACGCCACGGTCGTGAAGAGCCGCGACGACGCGAGGGTTCAGGCCATCCTCTGGATTGAGGCCGATAGTGCGGATAAAGACTTCGTCACCAACCAGGTGGTAGGCCAGGGCAGTGGCAATCTGGCTACGGCCGGAACCGCGACTATCGGCAAAGAGAATCTCTTGGCGCGGGGCGAAGTCCTTGCATCCGCTCGCGGCCTTGATGCGTTCGGTGGCCTCGCGTTCGGCGAGGACGGGGAGGAAGTTAGTCACCTTCGCAGAGTTGGACAGCTCTGCAATGACATCGTCGAGGATGGAATCGATGGTCGCAGCATCGCAGGCTGCACCGTAGAGCCGGTGAAGGTCCTCGCGGACAATGGCAAATGATTTACTAAGAACGGATGCGGTAGTCATGGCGTCGGAGCCTCTCTGTGAAAAAGTAATCAGGGGTATTAGGGATAAATCAATAACTTAGTTAACCTGTTGTTAACCTTGAGTTTACCAAAGTATTCGGTAGTTGTATACCAGTGCTTCTGCCTATCCAGGCAGTTTTCTTGGGGTAAGTGGCAAACATCGATTCCCAGCGCCTTAAAATGTCCAACTATGGAACAAGTCTCACCTTCGACGAAGACCCCGACCGTTGCCATCCTTGATTACGGCTCCGGTAATTTGCGTTCAGCTGAGCGCGCTGTGGCCACCACGGGTGCCGAGGTTATTGTGACCGCCGATCCGAAGACCGTGATGGAGGCCGATGGTCTGCTCGTTCCCGGCGTCGGCGCCTATGCCGCATGCATGGAGGGTTTGCATCGAGTACAAGGGCCGCGCCTGATCGGCTCTCGACTCGCAGGTGGTCGACCAGTGATGGGAATCTGCGTCGGTATGCAGGTGCTCTTTGACCGCGGCGTCGAGTACGCCGACGGCATCCACGCAGCGGAGACCGACGCATCCGCAGCTGTCACCGGCACCCCGGGTTGTGGTGAATGGCCCGGTACTGTCGAGCGTCTCGAGGCGTCGATTCTGCCGCACATGGGCTGGAACACGGTTGAAGTACCGGAAGGCTCAAAGATGTTTAAGGGACTGGAGGGTCAGCGTTTTTACTTCGTCCACTCCTACGGTGTGCGCAAGTGGGACCTTAATACGGATTCTCGCATCGCTCCGCCGCTGGTGACGTGGTCTGCCCACGAATCCGATCGGTTTATCGCAGCCGTGGAGAACGGTCCGCTGTGGGCCACGCAGTTCCACCCTGAGAAGTCTGGTGAAGCAGGGTTGAAGCTGCTGCAGAACTGGGTGGACACGCTGTAGTTGCCCAATCGGTAGTATCTGCCCTAACCGCACTACCTGGTAGGTGACGGAGTTTCGCCACCTAGACCACCTATACTGAGATAACTAGCAACAAGCATCGTGGTGACAATCGCCACAACGCCCAAAAGTCGAAGAGAGTAGAGCCCCCATGAGTTTGACCCTGCTGCCCGCTGTAGACGTAGCCGATGGCCAGGCTGTGCGCCTTGTTCAGGGTGCTGCTGGAACCGAGACTTCCTATGGTGCACCGCTGGAAGCTGCCATGAATTGGCAGAACGCAGGCGCTGAGTGGATCCACCTGGTCGACCTCGATGCCGCGTTCGGTCGCGGTTCGAACTACGACCTGCTTGCCGACGTGGTGGGCAAGCTCGACGTGAAGGTGGAGCTCTCCGGCGGTATCCGTGACAACGCTTCGCTCGAGGCTGCGCTGGCCACCGGCTGTGCCCGCGTCAATATTGGCACCGCCGCACTGGAGAATCCGGAGTGGTGCCGCGAGGTTATCGCCAACTACGGCGACCGTGTAGCCATTGGTCTGGATGTTCTTAACGAAGAGGGGCAGTGGCGCCTGCGTGGCCGCGGCTGGGTCTCCGACGGCGGTGACCTCTGGGAGGTGCTGGAGCGCCTGGATGCTCAGGGTGCATCCCGTTTCGTGGTGACTGACGTCTCCAAGGACGGCACCCTGCAGGGGCCGAATGTGGAACTGCTGCGCGAGGTCGCCGCTGCTACCGATGCTCCAATCGTCGCTTCCGGTGGTGTCAGCAGCCTGGACGACATTGCAGCTATTGCCACACTGGTCGATGAGGGCGTTGACTCCGCAATTGTGGGTAAGGCGCTCTACGCAGGGCGTTTCACCCTGGAAGAGGCCCTGGCAGTAGCTCGCGGCTAAAGAGAACACTTTCGTGGCCGAGCCGGGGAGACGTCGTCAAGCGAAAGCGTTAACGAGCAAACGGCACCCCGGCTGAGACGGCGGATGAAGGACTTAGAAAAGTATGGATGCCCTGGAACCGCGGGCGATGCTCGCTATTGCTGAAGCGGCGCTCGATGAGGTTGAAGGCCTGTTCACTCAGCAGGTGGGCGCGGACCCGGTTGTCATGAAGCCGCGCGGAGATTTCGCGACGGAGACCGACCTGGAAATTGAGCGTCGTCTGCGCCAGCTCCTCACGCAGTATTCTGGCCTGCCCGTCTACGGCGAAGAATTCGGTGGCAAAGTCCCCGAGGAACATACCGCCTGGGTCATCGATCCGATTGACGGCACCACGAACTATTCCAACGGCTTTCCGCTGTGTGCCATGCTGCTCACACTCATGCATGAGGGGGAGCCGGTGGTTGGTATTACCTCCATGCCTCTGCTACGCCGGCGTATTACCGCAGCTAAAGGTAGCGGCACGTTCGTCAACGGCCGTCGCGTCAACATCGACGCCGAGGCCGGCCGCCCGGTTTCGATTGCCTTCGGGTCCGTCATCGCGAGTACCGACGGCACACTCCCGCGCAAGTGGCGCCAACTGCTGCTGTCAAAGGTGGGCGAACGCTATCCGACGATCCGAATTACTGGCTCTGTCGGAGTGGACTTGGGTTCCACCGCGATGGGGGCATTCGGCGGCACCGTGACTTTCTCACCGCATGTGTGGGATAACGCAGCTGGTGTACTTCAGATTTCCGAAGCTGGTGGCGTGGTCACAGACTTGGCGGGCAATCCTTGGCGGCATGATTCCGTAGGCGTGCTGGCGGGAACTCGCGATGTTCATGCCACGCTGCGGTCGATTATTGACCAACTGGGTCGTCCGGAGACTTTCCGGAGCTAAACCGTGGGCGACGTCCCGAGCTGGGTGGTTGCGCAAACCGTCGAGCCACAGCTTTGAGCTAACACGAGGAGAACTTAAAAACTATGTCTCTGGCAGTACGCGTGATTCCTTGCCTGGATGTCAACAATGGGCGGGTCGTCAAGGGGGTTAACTTTGAGAATCTCCGTGATGCCGGCGATCCGGTGGAGCTGGCTCGCCGCTATGGCGAGGAGGGCGCTGATGAGCTGACCTTCCTGGATGTCACGGCTTCCAAGGATGGCCGTGGCACCATGCTCGACGTGGTGCGTCGCACCGCAAGTGAGGTCTTCATTCCGCTGACGGTCGGCGGTGGTGTGCGCAGCGTCGAGGATGTCGACCAACTGCTTCGCGCCGGAGCCGACAAGGTCAGTGTCAATACCGCTGCGATTGCACGTCCGGAACTGCTCAGCGAGCTGTCGCGCCGCTTCGGTGCGCAGTGTGTCGTCCTGTCGGTGGATGCCCGCCGCGTTCCCGAGGGAGGCACGCCGCAGCCGTCGGGCTTCGAGGTGACGACGCACGGTGGTTCACGCTCGGCCGGGATTGACGCCGTCGAGTGGGCACGCCGTGGCGAGGAGCTCGGGGTCGGCGAGATTCTGCTGAACTCCATGGATGGCGACGGCACCAAGGATGGCTTCGACCTGGAGCTGCTGGAGAGAGTCCGCGCTGCCGTCGACGTCCCGGTGATCGCCTCTGGCGGTGCGGGCAAGGCAGAGCACTTCCCCCCGGCAGTGCGCGCCGGTGCCAACGCGGTTTTGGCCGCATCCATTTTCCACTTCGGCGAGGTCAGCATTGCTGAGGTTAAGGAAGAGATGGCCCGCGAGGGGATCGAGGTGCGCCAGTGACTGGTCTAGCCCCGGGCGCTGCAGCTCACGGCGCCGGAGACGATCCGCGTGAGTACACGCTCCCAGCAGATATCGCGAACATCGCCAAGTTCAACGCTGACGGCTTGATTCCGGCCATTGTGCAGGAAGAATCCACTGGTCGCGTGCTCATGATGGCATGGATGGATTCCCACGCGCTGGCGTACACCATCGCTACCAAGCGCGGCACTTACTGGTCGCGCTCCCGGTCCGAGTACTGGATTAAGGGGCTTACTAGTGGCCATTTCCAGACCGTGACATCGCTGGCGTTGGACTGTGATGGCGATACCGTGCTGATGCAGGTAGTGCAGGACGGCGCGGCATGCCACACTGGCTCGCATAGCTGCTTTGACGTGCATCCCGTGTTCGAGGGCTAATCAGTCGATCCGGGTTGCCGAGGTGGGGATTTCGTCGTCAAGCGCGCCCACCTCCGGTGAAGTCCGGGGTTAAGTGATGTGCAATCCGGGGTGCGTGGCACAATAGCGGCTATGACTCGTATCACCATGACCACGCGTGAGCGCTTTCGTGAACTGGCTGCACACCATCGGGTCGTGCCCGTGGTTCGCAAGGTTTTGGCGGACGGCGAAACGGCGCTGTCGGCCTACCGTAAGCTCGCGGCCGATCGTCCCGGCACTTTCTTGCTGGAGTCCTCCGATGTGGGGCAGTCGTGGTCGCGCTGGTCATTTATCGGTTGCGGCAGTCGTGCTGCGCTGACGGTGGATGATGCGGGGGAGGCAACCTGGATTGGCAATGCGCCGTCGGGTGCGCCAGAGGGCGGAAATCCGTTGGATGCTCTGCGTCGCACGCTGGAGCTGCTGCACACGGAGCTTCCGCTTGCCGACGATGCCTCGGTACCCAAGCTCACCTCTGGTCTCGTTGGCTACTTCGGGCATGACATTGTCCGCTACATCGAGCCACAGCTGCCGGATACCACTGACAATGATTTGCAGATTCCTGAGCTCATGCAGTTGCTGGTGGAGGACCTGGCTGCTTTTGACCACCACGAGGGCGTGCTGTGGCTGATTTCTAATGCAGTGAACTGGGACGGCTCGGATGAGCGGATTGACCAGGCGTATGACACCGCCTGTGATCGGGTCAATGCGATGGTGGAGCGGCTGTCGGGGTCCTCTGATCTGCGTCCGGCGGAAATTAGCTTCCCAGAGCCGGTGATTCGTCGCCAGCGCGCCGCCGACGACCACATGGATCGTATTGAGCGTTGCAAGGACCACATCCGAGCTGGTGATGCGTTCCAGATTGTGCTCTCGCAGCGGTTCGAGATGGACACGCAGGCGTCAGCATTTGATATCTACCGCATCCTGCGGGTTTCCAATCCGTCGCCCTACATGTTCCTGGTCAACGTTCCAACCAAGGACTTCTCCGCTACCGCTTTTCAAATTGTCGGTTCCTCCCCGGAATCACTCGTGGCAGTTCAGGGCAGTGAGGTCATCACCAATCCCATCGCGGGCACACGTCCGCGCGGTGCCACGGTGGAGCAGGACAATGCGCTGGAAGCTGATTTGCTGGCAGACGAGAAGGAAAATAGTGAGCATCTGATGCTCGTTGATCTTGGCCGCAATGACCTCGGACGTGTCTGCCGCCCAGGCAGTGTTGTTGTGCACGACTTCCGTCATATTGAGCGCTACAGTCACGTTATGCATCTGGTCTCTACGGTCACCGGCGAGCTTTCCAGCGACGCCACTGCCGTCGACGCGTTCGCGGCCACCTTCCCAGCGGGAACGCTGTCGGGTGCGCCGAAGCCTTCCGCGCTGAGCATTATCGACAAGCTCGAAGACACGCGTCGGGGTGTTTACGGCGGCACTGTTGGATACTTTGACTTCCGGGGCAATACCGATCAGGCAATTGCCATCCGCACAGGTGTGAAGAAGGGCGATACGGTCTATGTTCAGGCTGGCGGCGGAATTGTCAGTGACTCTGACCCGGTGGCAGAGGATGAGGAGACCCGCAACAAGGCCGCGGCCGTGCTGCGAGCTGTCGCGGCAGCTGAGACACTAGTCCCAGCGGAAAGGAGCTAGGTTTTCGATGAAGTCGACAACGATGCTCTCCGGTGGCCTCATTGGTGTGGCCGCAGCGGGAATGTGGTTGTGCAGCCGTAGTGCGTGGCTGACGGTCGATACTGTTGATGACAAGTCCGGTCCAGCGACCACAGATTTGGTGGGCGCAGTCTGGGCTCCAGAGTTGACGTCGATTGCGCTGGCAATGGTGGCTGCACTGTTTGCCACCACCATTTTGGGCTCACTGGGGCGCCGTATCGTCGGTGGCCTCGCGGCGCTGCTCGCAGTTGCGGCGTCGTGGACTCCGATGACTCTGCTTGCCAGCGGAGAAGACGGGGTGGATTCCCAGCGGGCACTGGATTTGTTGACGTCGGGAAGCGCCTCACAACGCGCCAGTGATGCGGTGACTGTGGCAGACTGGGCGCAGATCTCAGCGATTGAAGTGCATGCGATGGGGCCATCCCTGGCCTTGCTGTGCTGCGCATTGGCGCTGGTCGGGGCGGTATTGTTGGTGCGTCGACCGGGTACTGTGAAGAAGCAGAAGTCCAGCGCGTATGAGACCCCGGAGGTACGCCGTCAGCGTATCGCCGAGGACCTGGAGGAAGACCCACAGTCGGGTCGAGTTCTGTGGGATGCTTTGGATGCCGGTGTAGATCCTACGGATCTGGATAAGGAGTAAGGCCGTGGCTAACGTTCTGGACAAGATTATTGAGGGCGTGCGGGAAGATCTCGCTGCTCGGGAAGCCAAGATTTCCTACGGTGAAATCAAGGAGCTCTCGCTGAAGGCGCCGTCGCCGATTGATGCCGTGGCGGCACTGGCTAAGCCCGGGGTGCAGGTGATTGCAGAGGTCAAGCGTGCCTCTCCGTCGAAGGGAGAGCTGGCTGACATCCCTTCGCCGGAGGTCTTGGCGGCAGAGTACGAGCAGGGTGGCGCGGCTGTCATTTCCTGTCTGACTGAGGAGCGCCGCTTCCGCGGTTCGCTCGCCGACCTCGATGCCGTGCGCCGCGCGGTCAACATTCCAGTGCTGCGCAAGGATTTCATCGTCACTCCGTACCAGGTCCATGAGGCCCGCGCACACGGTGCCGACCTGGTGCTGCTGATGTGCTCCGCTTTGGATCAGCCGACGCTGGAATCCCTGCTGGATCGCACCGAGTCGCTTGGCATGAACGCTCTGGTTGAGGCGCACACCGAAGAAGAGGTCGAGCGCGCCGAGGCCGCTGGTGCCAAGATCCTCGGCATCAACGCCCGCAATCTAAAGACCCTCGACGTGGATCTCTCCGTGTACGAACGCCTTGCGCCGATGTTGCCGGATCATGTTGTGAAGGTGGCAGAGTCCGGTGTCAAGGGGCCGGAGGAACTGCGCTACTACGCCTCCCACGGCGCCGACGCGGTACTGGTGGGCGAGGGCCTGGTTACCGCGGGCAAGCCGGGTGAGGCTTGCCGACGTCTCGTTGCCGCCGGTGTCCACCCGACACTCCGCAGCGAGTAGTGATAGACCGCAGTTGCGATAAGCAGCTGTACCGCGCTGCGATCTGCGCCTAGTTTGGTTGCGTGTCGCACCTGTTGTGCTGGCACGCCACAGTTTCTTAGGCCTTATGTCCCCGCAACGGGTGGGGATAGTCCACAATAGATAACTGTGAGTGACCAAGATTTCAAGAATCATGATGCCCGCGGTGACCGCCTGCCCACGATGGGTGAGGTTATCGCGGAGACAACGAACCACGAGTCAGATGCCATTGGGCACTGGGGTAAGTGGGGCGGCCAGTTTGTGCCGGAGGCGCTGATGGCCGTTATCGGTGAGGTCACCGATGGCTACGCGAAGGCCCGCGTTGATCAGGATTTTCTCGATGAGCTCGACCGGCTGCAGCGTACTTATGTCGGACGTCCCTCGCCGCTGTACTACGCGGAGAAGTTTTCCGCTGATATCGGCGCTGACGTCTGGCTAAAGCGCGAGGATTTGAATCACACCGGTAGCCACAAGATTAATAACGTCTTGGGTCAGGTTCTGCTTGCTAAGCGCATGGGTAAGAAGAACATTATTGCCGAGACCGGTGCCGGCCAGCACGGTGTCGCAACCGCGACTGCCTGTGCGCTGCTCGGCCTTAACTGCCGTATCTACATGGGCAAGGTCGACGCAATCCGCCAGCGCCTTAATATCGCTCGCATGCGTTTGCTTGGTGCCGAGGTTATCGAGGTCGAGATTGGCTCGAAGACTCTCAAGGACGCGATCAATGAGGCCATGCGTTTTTGGGTTTCACACGCCGATGACACCTACTACTGCTTCGGCACTGCAGCCGGCCCGCACCCGTTCCCAACAATGGTGCGCGACTTCCAGCGCATCATCAGCGCCGAGGCACGCCAGCAGATCCTCGCGGAAACCGGCTCGCTTCCCGACGCTGTCGTGGCCTGTGTCGGCGGCGGTTCTAATGCGATCGGCGCGTTCCACCACTTCATCGATGATGAATCGGTTCGACTGATTGGCGCTGAAGCTGGCGGTGACGGTGTTGAGACCGGTCGCCATGCAGCACCGATTTCGGCCGCCGGTAATCCGGGTGTGTTCCAGGGCTCCTTCGCCGCCCTGATGCAGAACGAGGACGGTCAGATTACAGAGTCTCATTCGATTTCCGCCGGTCTGGATTACCCGGGCGTGGGCCCGGAGCACTCGTACCTGGCCGATATTGATCGCGCGTCCTACCTGCCGGTGACCGATACCCAGGCGATGCAGGCATTCCAGGACCTGACTCGGATGGAGGGCATCCTGCCCGCTATCGAGTCCGCACATGCGGTGGCTGCCGCCCGACTCATCAGCGGTGATCTGAATGAAGAGCTGGGCCGTAAGCCGCTGATTATTGTCAATGTTTCCGGTCGCGGTGACAAGGATGTCGACACCGCTGCTAAGTGGTTTGATCTGATGGAGGAGTCCTAAATGAGTCTGAGTGACGTCTTTGACAAGGTCCGTGAGGAAAACCGCGCAGCATTTATCGGCTACTACCCAGCGGGTTTCCCGACCACCGATAAGTCGATTGAGAACATCAAGGCGATTGTCGACGCTGGCGCCGACATCATCGAGGTTGGCCTGCCTTTCTCCGACCCGATGATGGATGGCCCAACCATTCAGGATGCCGCCAACGTGGCTCTGGATGCGGGCTTCCGCACCCGTGAGATTATGCGCGTGGTCCGCGAAGTCACCGAGCACGGCGGTACCTGTGTGGTTATGAGCTACTGGAACCCGATTCTCCAGTATGGTCCGGAGCGTTTCGCCGAGGACTTGGCCGCCGCTGGTGGTCGTGGCACCATTATCCCGGATCTCATCCCGGAGGAGGCCGGCCAATGGCAGCGTGCAGCTGAGGCCAATGGTCTGTCCAACATCATGTTGGTGGCCCCGTCATCGACCAACGAGCGTCTGCAGCTAACTGCCACTGCGTCGACCGGCTTCGTCTACGCCACCAGCCACATGGGTGTCACAGGTGCCCAGGCCAGCGTCGACTCGGCCGCAGGCAAGTTGGTTGCCCGCACGCGCGAGGTCACCGATACACCGGTGTGCGTCGGTTTGGGGGTCTCCAATGGAGAACAGGCCGCGGAGATTGCCGAGTTTGCAGATGGCGTAATCGTTGGCTCGGCACTGATCAAGGCCGCGATGAAGAGCACCGATGACCTGGTAACGCTCGCCCGTGAACTCGCCGCGGGCGTACGAGGAGAGAGCTAGCGCATTTATGAGTTCCACCCTTGTTCTCGCTGAGACTGCAACCACGTATCTGGCCAACATTCCCTCTCCGCCGCAGGGGGTGTGGCAGTTAGGACCGCTACCACTGCGCGGTTACGCGATTTCCATCTTGGTTGGCGTACTCGTCGGCATTTACTGGATGCAGCGCCGCTACGCGGCCAGGGGTGGAGACCCGGAGTTAGTCCTCGACATTGCCATTGCGGTTATTCCTGCGGGCATTATCGGCGGCCGTCTCTACCACGTCGCCACCGACTGGGAGAAGTACTTCGGCCCCGGCGCCAATCCCGCCGATGCACTGAAAATCACCAATGGTGGTCTCGGCATCTGGGGCGCGGTGGCGCTGGGAGTGCTAGCCGCGTGGGCGGTTGCTAAGTGGCGGAAGGTGCCGTTTGCGCCAGTTCTTGACGCGGCCGCACCCGCAATCATCCTTGGACAGGCCATTGGGCGTCTGGGCAATTGGTTCAACCAGGAACTCTACGGTGGCCCAACGTCACTTCCGTGGGGTCTGGAAATTTACCAACGAGTTGATGAGTTTGGTCGGGTTACCCCTGTCACCGGAACGTCGACAGGCGAAGTGCTGGCCGTGGTGCATCCAACGTTTCTCTACGAGATGGTGTGGAACGTCCTCGCCTGTCTGGTCATTGTGTGGGCGGACCGAAAGTTCAAGATGGGCGGCGGGCGCGTCTTTGCGCTCTATGTCGCGGCCTACACTTTGGGGCGTTTCTTCATTGAACTCATGCGCGTCGATGACGCAACGCTGATATTCGGTGTGCGTATTAATAACATCACGTCGCTCGTGGTCTTTTTCTGCGCTGTCATTGCTTTGTGGATTCTGCGGGCCAAGAGCCGCGAAACCGCAGCTGAAGTCAGGGGAGAGCGCGAGGCTGCTGAAGCTCACAGTGCTTCCAACTGACGCATAGCCCGTTAAGGGACTAGGCTGGAGGCCGTGCTTAGACGAACGAAGATTGTATGTACCCTCGGTCCAGCAGTTGCTTCGCTGGAGGGGATTACCGGGCTGGTCAACGCCGGCATGGATGTTGCCCGCCTGAATTTCTCTCACGGTGAGCATGAGGACCACGCTCAGAACTACCACTGGGTGCGTGAAGCATCCGACGCTACGGGACATGCCGTCGGTATTCTCGCCGACTTGCAGGGACCAAAGATTCGCCTCGGTCGTTTTAAGGAAGGCTCGACGTATTGGGCTGACGGCGAGATTGTCCGCATCACCGTCGACGATGTCGAAGGCACGCACGACCGCGTCTCCACCACGTACAAGAATCTCGCTGACGATGCCCGTCCGGGCGATCGCCTGCTTGTCGACGATGGCAAGGTGGGCCTGGAGTGCATCGAGGTAGATGGCAACGATGTGGTGTGCCGTGTCATCGAGGGCGGTCCGGTCTCGAACAACAAGGGTGTTTCCCTGCCGGGGATGAACATCTCGGTGCCGGCTCTGTCGGAGAAGGATATCGCCGACCTGCGCTTCGCTCTGAAGCTGGGAGTCGACTTCATCGCGCTGTCCTTCGTCCGTTCGCCTTCCGACGTCGAACTGGTCCATGCGGTCATGGATGAGGTTGGCCGTCGTGTCCCGATTATCGCCAAGCTGGAGAAGCCAGAGGCAGTCGAGTCTCTCGAGGCCATCATCCTGGCTTTCGATGCCGTGATGGTCGCCCGTGGTGACCTTGGTGTTGAGGTGCCGTTGGAAGATGTTCCGCTGGTTCAGAAGCGCGCTATTCAGATTGCCCGCGAGAACGCCAAGCCGGTCATCGTCGCCACCCAGATGCTCGACTCCATGATTTCGAACTCGCGCCCGACTCGTGCGGAGGCCTCCGACGTGGCCAACGCTGTGCTCGATGGCGCAGATGCCGTGATGCTCTCGGGTGAGACCTCGGTTGGTAAGTACCCGCAGTCCACGGTTAAGACCATGGCTCGCATCGTCACCGCCGCTGAGCGCGAGGGGGAAGTTCCTGCGCTGACCCACATGCCTCGCACGAAGCGTGGTGTGATTTCCTACGCAGCTCGCGATATCGGTGAGCGCTTGAATGCCCGCGCTATGGTTGCTTTCACCACCTCGGGTGATACCGCTCGCCGTGTGGCACGCTTGCACTCTCGCCTGCCGCTGCTGGTATTCACTCCGAATCAGCAGGTTCGTTCGCAGCTTGCGCTGACGTGGGGTGCGGAGACCTTCTTGGTGCGCGAGGTTAACAGCACGGATGAGATCATGCAGGTCATCGATGAGCAGCTCTTGACCATGGAAAACTACAACGCTGGCGACACGCTGGTCGTTGTTGCTGGTACCCCTCCAGGAAATGAGGGCAATACCAATATGATTCATGTCCACGTCATTGGTGAGGACGCACGCTAGCTCTCTGGCGCGTTTGAAAAAGCCGGTAAGTCCTTTTGGGGCTTACCGGCTTTTTGTAAGAGCCTTTCGACCTGGGCTGTTGGGCTGTTCGGTGAGGATCTTTGCGCGGTGCGCGGTGGAATGCGGCCGGCAAACGACCCTTACTTTGCCAAGTAGGACAGCACGGCGGCAGCGGCGGCAGAAGTTGCGGAGGTAGCCGTCGGCTTGAAATCCGGGAGGAATGTCGGCATGTGGTTCGACGGTACGTCTTCGACCACGCGGTCGGCAGCAACGGCGGCTTCCCACGTATCCCGAGGTGTGGCGCCAACGGTCCAGTAGACATATGGGCAGTTCAGTCCACGCGGCAGGTCTGAGAAGTCCTCCGATGCGGTCCACGGCACAGCGTCGGTGGAATCGTCGCCGAGCACAGCGTCCATGACCGGGCGAATCGTGGCAAACGCCTCCGGATCATTGTCAGTGACTTCGCCGTGATCGGAGTACTCAATCACAGGCTCAACCTCAGTGCCGGAAGCCAGGCATTCGCCACGAACAACGCGCTCAATGCCCGCAATGAGCTTCGCGCGCACATCGTTGGAGTAGTAGCGAATGTTCAGCACAATCTTGGCCTGGCCAGGGATTGTGTTATTCGAATTGCCGGACTGCAGCGTGCCGACGGACAAAACACCAAACTCGTGGGGAGGAATCTCGCGCCCTACAATTCCTTGCAAGCGCAGAACGACTGCGGCAGCCAAGTATGTCGGGTCAATGGCGTTGTGCGGCATAGATCCATGTGCGGAGCGACCTGTCAGCGTGATGCTAATGGTGTCACAGCCAGCAAGTGCCGGGCCGGGCATGGTCATTACCTGACCTGCGGGGCCGGGAACAATGTGCTGGCCGAAGCACACATCTGGGGTGGGGATGAGGTCTGCCAGGCCGTCGTCAATCATAGCCTGTGCACCACAGGCTAGTTCCTCGGCGGGCTGGAACAGGGCAATGAAAGTACCCGACCACTCAGACTTAGTTGCTGCCATCAGGCTAGCCAGACCAAGACCGGCCGTCATGTGCATGTCATGGCCACAGGCGTGCATGACGGCGGTGGCAGAACCATCGCGGGCGGTACCGGTGGCAGAGGAAGCGAAATCCACACCTGTTTCCTCGAACACCGGAAGCGCATCGATATCAGCGCGGAACAGCACGGTAGGGCCGGGGCCATTTTCCATGACACCAACGAGGCCGTGACCACCGATTCCCTCATACACCGTGTAAGTGCCCATGTCGCGAAGAGCACCGGCCAGATACGCGGCAGTTTTCTCCTCCGCCTGAGATAGCTCCGGGTGCTGGTGCAGGTAACGGTAGATTTCCCACTGCCTGTCCAATGGCACTCGATGAGTGGCGATGAGGTCGCGAATGCGGCTCAGTCGTGCTTCATTGTTGCTCACCTGGATTAAGACTCCTAACTTCTCTCTACTCTGTGCCAGAGAACTACAGTCGCGACCCGTCTTCGACGAGCGGGTTGTACTTCAGCGAGTTTGGCTGGCACTGGCACTCGGTCGCAATGTGAATGCTGTCCGAAATCTTTCCGGTCTCCCGTAAACGGTACATCTCCGGGACAACGCGGTCGCGCAGATCCCATGGGGAGATGGTGTTCAGATAAATCTTGGTGCCACCTTCAAAACCGGCCAAATTTGAGGTGCGCCACTTAATCATTACGCGCCACGGCATGCGGGCATCCAAATCGACAGGGCGGTGGTGCCATTCCTCGTTACACGGAATGGTGGGCCCGGCAGCGGCATGACATGCGTGAATCAGGTCCGACATTGCGTCTATCTCAGCCCGGGTTTGCAGCCACGGTTCGCAGACATCCGACTTCGAGAAGATCTCCAGCGTCGGGTAGCGGTGTCCGAATCCTGCGAAAGCCACCGCGTGCTCGTTTTCCGCAATAACCAGGTTGTGGCGGGCCGCATAGTCCACTGCGTATTCGTTGTAGATATTCGGGTTCTTGCGCACCGCCTGCACTTCGCGCTTGAGCTGCTCGCCGTGCTCATCGATGGCCACAAGCTGCTTGTGCAAGTGATCGAAGCTTGCGCCTGCCGGTTTCAGCCAGTTTTGGAAAGCGGCCACATAACGCACGTAGCGGTTCCGTCGGTACAGGTCAGCAATCGACTCGACGGTAAACGCAATGAGTGCGCGGTGCTCGGCAACGCTCAATGTGCCAGAAGAAGCCAGCTGGTTATCGTGGGTAGCGGCGTCGACAAAGTGGCGACGGGCAACAATCACATCGTGGCCGCCGGCGAAATAGCTTGGGGCGCGGCGCAGCAATTCCTCGTCGGAAAGCGCGTTGATTTCCTCTTCACTGCGTCCAGCGGCGCGGTATCGCGTGCGAATGATGTTGAGCACGTGCTCGCGGCCCTTCGGGTCATCGAGGTAGGCCTCCATACGTTGCTGAGTTTCGCGGTCGGGCTCGAAGCCATAGTTTTCCGACCAATAGTCATAGGAGACGATCTCGAACAGGTTGGGCACGCGACGGAACTCCGCAGTGGTGTCGAAGAGCTGGTCGGGCAGTACTCCGGTCACCGTGCTGTAGCCGCCGAATACCGATTCGTCGAGGACAACACGGGCCTTCTCAGGCGGGGTTTGCAGCAGGTTGTTCCAGCCAAAGGAGTCGCGGGATCCAAAATCCTCCTCGCTCAATGGCTGCGGATCCGTGTGCTTAATTCCCAACGGCCGATTGCCACGACCTGGGACTGTCCACACCTGGGTACCGGAAAAAGGATTGACTTGCTTCACCGTGCCGTCGGCAAGCGTGATGAGGGGATTGCTGAAAGCCTGCATAAGTCCAACACTACGTCTTTGCTGCCGGTCGGCGCGCCAACGTAGGGGGACAGGGCTTGACGACGGTTAGCTATTGTCTGGCCGTCTCGCGTGGCTTAGCCTGTGAAGTTATGTCGAAGATTGTTTTTCACTGCCTGGTGAAGCCGACCGAATCGGAGGCGCTGGCCGAGGCATTTCGTACCAAGTTGAGTGAGTTTGACCGCGCCGGGCGAATTAGTGACGTGGATGTTTCGGTGGCGTCGGCGGACACGGACGCGCAGTTGGTGGAGCAGTGGGAGCGTGAGAACCCGAAGGAGCCGTTGGGGGATAGGAAGGTATTCCGTTATCTCTTGAGCTTCGATCAGCACGGCGGTTCTCTCAATGAACTCGCTATGGACCTCTCTGAGCTACTGACTCCGCGTGCAGAATTGCCCCCGGACCCAGTGCTGCGTGAGTTCGACGAAATGCTCGAATCTGTTGCGACGTATCCCTGGAATGTTGCCGTATTTAGGTAATATCCTACCTAATTCGTGAAAAGTGTAAGCCTCCACAGAGTCAGTGATTGGCTTGGCCAACGGGTGTAGCGCGAATCGCTACGAGTTTTCCCAGCAATATGCCGTTGTATAATTATGTCCGCTTCAATATCTACAGTTGCCCAGTCCTTGTGCACACAACCTGTGCCACCGAGTTACGGCAACCGGAAAGTGGTTTACAACCGCTGACGGTTTGTTCTTCGTGGGCGCCATAATGGTTTCGCAGAGAGGTTTATTTTGAATATCGAGCAGAAGGTTTCGGGACTCTATGACCAGATTCTCACCCGAAACGCCGGTGAGCCGGAGTTCCACCAGGCAGTGGCAGAAGTTCTGGAGTCGCTGAAGGTCGTCCTGGAAAAGGACCCACACTACGGTGACTACGGCTTGGTTCAGCGTCTGTGTGAGCCGGAGCGTCAGATCATTTTCCGCGTGCCGTGGGTCGATGACCAGGGGAAGGTCCAGGTCAACCGTGGCTTCCGTGTTCAATTCAACTCTGTGCTGGGCCCGTACAAGGGTGGTCTGCGCTTCCACCCGAGCGTGAACCTCGGCATCATTAAGTTCCTGGGCTTCGAGCAGATCTTCAAGAACTCCCTGACCGGCCTGCCGATCGGTGGCGGCAAGGGTGGCTCCGACTTTGATCCGAAGGGCAAGTCCGAGCTAGAAATCATGCGCTTCTGCCAGTCGTTCATGACTGAGCTGCACCGCCACATCGGTGAGTACCGTGACGTCCCGGCCGGTGACATCGGCGTCGGCGGCCGCGAGATTGGCTACCTGTTCGGTCAGTACCGCCGTATGGCCAACCAGCACGAGTCCGGCGTTCTCACCGGTAAGGGCCTGACCTGGGGCGGTTCCCTGGTTCGTACCGAGGCCACCGGTTACGGCTGTGTCTACTTCACTGAAGAGATGATGAAGGCCAACGGTGCTGACATCAACGGTGCCAAGGTCATCGTTTCCGGTTCCGGTAACGTCGCCATCTACGCCATTAAGAAGGCTCAGGAGCTCGGCGCTACCGTCGTCGGTTTCTCTGACTCTTCCGGTTACGTCTCCACCCCGAACGGTGTCGACGTCGAGCTGCTGAAGGAAATCAAGGAAGTTCGTCGTGCTCGCGTCTCCGAGTACGTCGCTGAGGCTGAGGGCGCTGAGTTCCACGAGGGTGGCAACATCTGGGAGCTCAAGGCTGATGTCGCACTGCCGTGTGCAACTCAGAATGAGCTCAATGGCGAGTCCGCCAAGCTGCTGGTCGACAACGGCTGCCGCTTCGTTGCTGAGGGCGCAAACATGCCGTCCACTCCGGAGGCTATCGAGGTCTTCAAGGCCAACGGTGTCCACTTTGCGCCGGGCAAGGCTGCCAATGCCGGTGGTGTTGCTACCTCCGCTCTGGAGATGCAGCAGAACGCTACCCGCGATTCCTGGTCCTTCTCCTACACCGATGAGCGCCTGAAGCGCATCATGACCAACATCTTCAAGAACTGCGAAACCACCGCCGCTGAGTACGATCACGAGGGTAACTACGTGCTCGGTGCCAACATCGCAGGCTTCAAGAAGGTCGCTAACGCAATGCTGGCTCAGGGCGTCATCTAGTCTGCTAACGTTTCCGCTTTACGACGGATCCTCGGCGACCCCGCCCGTCGAAAAGCCAAAAAGCCCACGCTGTAAACTCCCTCCTATGGAGTTATCAGTGTGGGCTTTTGTCTTTATCGTGGCAACGATTTTCATCGGGGCTCTGATGCAGCGAATAGCCGGTATGGGACTCGGACTGTTGGGAGGTCCGGTCCTCTCACTGGTTGCAGGTCCCGTAGCAGGAATTTTGATTATTAACGTGCTCGCATCGGTCAATGCGATCATGCAGACCATCTCGGTGCGAGAGAACGTCGATTGGAAGAAGTTCTGGCTGATTGGCCCGGTGATGGCCTTAGGTGCGCTGCCAGGCGCCTGGGTGGTTCACAACACGCCCAGCGGGCCACTCCAGGTTCTGGTCGGCGGGCTCGTGCTACTCGCGCTGCTAGTGACATCCTTTATGCCTCAGCGCATGCGTGTCGACGGCCCACAATACGCCGTTGCCTCAGGCGTGGCCGGCGGTTTTATGAATACCCTGGCCGGCATTGCGGGCCCAGCCATTACCGTTTACGCACAGGCTTCCCGTTGGCCAGCGCAGACATTTGCAGCCACCCTGCAACCGCTCTTCTTTGTTTCCGGCGCGTTGTCCTTGCTGTTCAAGGAAATCAGCGGTGACGTATCTGTCTTCGCCACCACACCGGTTATCCTCTGGCCGCTGTGTTTGGTTGCCATGATTGTGGGTATATTTTTGGGCACTCGCGTTTCCCGACGAGTGCCCATTGTGCAAGCCCGAAAGCTCGCGGTCATTCTGGCGACTACCGGCGCGGCAGTCACTATGTTTCGCGGAATCTCCGCAACTTTTGGCGCTTAGGCTTGCTGTTACTTCAACAGCGAAGACAGGAAGTTGCGGGTGCGCTCGTGCTGCGGATTACCCAGCACCTCATCCGGGGTGCCTTTCTCCACGACCACCCCGTCAGCCATAAACACGACCTGGTCGGCGACTTCGCGGGCAAAGCCCATCTCGTGCGTCACGACGACCATGGTCATGCCCTTATCGGCCAGACCACGCATGACGTTGAGAACCTCACCGACGAGCTCGGGGTCAAGAGCGGAAGTCGGCTCATCGAAGAGCATTAGCTTCGGCTCCATGGCCAGGGCTCGAGCAATGGCAACACGCTGCTGCTGACCGCCCGAGAGCTGAACAGGGTAGGCATCGGCCTTGTGAGCCAGACCAACAGTCTCCAGCAGCTCCATGGCACGCTTTTCAGCCTGCTCCTGAGAGACGCCCTTTACCAGCACTGGTGCCTCGGTGATATTTCCCAGCACCGTGCGGTGCGGGAACAGGTTGAAGTTCTGGAACACCATGCCGATATCGCGACGCTGACGGGCAGCTTCTGCGGCGGAAATTTCGTAGAGGCTGCCGTTCTTTTCGCGGTAGCCAATCAGGGAACCGTCGACGTAGAGACGGCCGGCATTGACCTTCTCCAGGTGGTTGATGCAGCGCAGCAGTGTGGACTTACCGGAGCCCGAAGGCCCAATGAGGCAGGTAACCGTACCGCGTGGAACTTCCAGGTCGATGCCCTTGAGGACCTCGAGACGGCCGAAGTTCTTCCGAACCTTTTGCGCCTCAACCATCAAATCTTTGGTAGTCATTTACTGCGGATCCTCTCGGTAGAAGTGCTCTTCGTCCTTATCGACAACGCGAGCATTTGCAAGCGGCACACCTTCGGCGTCGGCAAGCGCGGCCAGCTGGCGGGCGGTGAGCTGACGGGTAGCGCCGCGGGCGAAGTAGCGCTCAAGGTAGAACTGTCCGACCATCAGAATTGATGTGATGACCAAGTACCAGGTGGCGGCGACAAGCAGCATCGGCACCGGCAGGAACAGCGCATTGGCGATGTCCGTGGAGCGGCCGTAGAGTTCCAGCGAGAACGGCACTGCGATGACCAGCGAAGTGGTCTTCAGCAGGGAGATGAACTCGTTGCCCGTCGGCGGGATGATGATGCGCATAGCCTGTGGCAAGATGGTGCGGCGGACAGTCTGCCACCAGCTCATACCCAGTGCCTTCGATGCTTCGGTCTGGCCCTCCGGGACAGCCTGGATGCCGGCACGGACAATTTCAGCCATGTATGCGGACTCATTCAAGCCGAGACCGACGAACGCTAACACAAAGGTATTGGACAGGACAGTGCTGAGATCAACCTCGGCAACGCCCAGGTCAATCGTCGAGTAGATAGTGCCGAGGAGGCCCCAAAAGACCAGCTGCACGTAGACCGGAGTTCCTCGGAAAACCCACAGGTAGAACCAAGCAACAGTGGACAGCACGGGGTTGTCCGACATTCGGAGTACGGCGACGATGGCACCGCCGACGATACCGATGAGCATGGCCAGGACCGTTAGTGCAATGGTCCAGCCAGCGGCAGCGGCGATTCGTGTGTCGAACAGGTACTGGAAGTAAACATCCCAGTGGTAGGCCTCGTTGCGGGCGGCACCGATGATGAACCACAGGAAGAGCACAAGCAGCACTGCTGCGGTGATCCAGCGACCCGGGTGCGGCAGCGGTTTGGCCTTAATTTCTTCGTTGAGTTCCGCCTGTGTGGCCTCGTAGCGGGCGCCAGACGCAGATGAGTCGCTCACTTAAAGTTCCTCTCCGTTAATAGTGGCGCGTTCCAAAGCACCGTCTTCCAAACCCCATGTGGTCAGGATTTGCTTGTACTGGCCGTTGTCGATGAGGTACTGCAGCGCCTGCTGGAGTACTGGGCCGAGTTCTGAATCCTTCGGAATAGCGAAGCCGAACGGGGCACCATCGTAGATATCTCCGGCAAGTTCGAGTTTGCCCTCAGAACGATTGACCGCGTAGGCACTGACTGGTGAGTCAGCTGCCAGCGCGTCAGCACGCCCCAGCACCACGGTGGTAGCTGCGGTACCAGCATCCTGGTAGGCCAATTTGTTAATTGGTGGCAAACCGCGATCCAGACAATCCTGATTCTTTACCGGCAGGTCCTCCATGTCAGCGACGGTATTGCGCTGAACAGCGACAGTTTTGCCACAGTAGTTGTCGGAGCTGGCGTCGCTGCCCGGGCGACGTGCCCACTGCAGGCCGGTATCCAGGTAGTCGACGAAGTCGTAGGTCTTGCGGCGCTCCTCGTTTGAGGTGAAGCCGGAGGCACCAACATCAACTGCGCCGGCCGACAGGGCCGGCAGAATCAGTGCGAAATCCTGTTCTTGGATTTCCAGCCGCAGATCCAGGACGCTGGCCATGGCCCGCATGAGGTCAATGTCGAATCCGATGATGGAACCGGCGGAATCCTTAAACTCTGCCGGGGCGAATGTTGGGTTGGTGCCGATGCGCAATACTTCGCGCTTACGAAGATCTGCTGGGACCTGTTTCGCCAGTTCGGGGACCGCTGCCGGTTTGATCTCTGACCAGCCCTCGGGGTTACCGCTTTCGTCATTGGTGACGCAGCCTGTAAGCCCTAAGAACAAGGTCGCAGTCAGCGTGGCAGCCGCCAATGCGATGGGTCTTTTCATATCTGAATATGTTACCTAGGCACAGGAATACCTTAAATTCGGTACCCCTATTCAGCTGCGTCTTAGGCTGGTGCAGGAAAACCGCACACTTTTCAGACTTCCCGGGGAATAGTCAGCGCCGGTTTTCTAGTTCGCTTCAGCTGCAGCAAAGCCATTGCCAGTGACGTCGAGCGGGCCGACCGCGCCGGAGGCCGGGTCGCTCAGCGCAGCATCGCGGACAGCCTTCGCCACGGCCGGCATGACGCGCGAATCCAGCGCCGACGGGATAATGCGGTCGGCACTCAGGTCTTCTACGCCAACATTTGCAATGGCCTGAGTAGCAGCCAGCTTCATGGCCTCGGTGATCCGTTTGGCACCCGCCTCCAGTGCGCCACGGAACAGACCCGGGAAGGCCAGCACATTATTAATCTGGTTCGGATGATCCGAGCGGCCAGTGGCCACGACGGCTCCGTACTTGCGGGCGACTTCCATCGGAATCTCCGGAATCGGGTTGGCCAGCGAGAACAGAATCGGGTCAGCGGCCATTTGGCTAATCGCATCCTCGCCGATACGGCCGGCAGAGACGCCGATGAACACGTTAGCGTCGACAAGCGCATCGTTGATCGAGCCGGTGATACCGCGTGGGTTAGTCATGCCGGCGACCCACTGCTTGATGTCGCTCAGTGGCTCGCGGTCCGGGTGGATGATGCCGCGCGAATCGACGACGACGATGTCGGACACGCCAGCGGACAGCAGCATCTTCGTCGCAGCGACACCAGCGGCACCAGCGCCGGAGATGACCACGCGGAGATCCTGGAAGCTGCGACCTGTCAGCTTGCAGGCGTTGATCAGGCCGGCGGCGATGACGATGGCGGTGCCGTGCTGGTCGTCGTGGAAGATGGGGATGTCGAGCTCTTGGTCGAGACGCTGCTCGATCTCGAAGCAGCGAGGCGCGGAGATGTCTTCGAGGTTCACTCCGCCAAACGACGGCGCCAGCGCCTTGACCGTCTGGATGATTTCCTCTGTATTGAGGGTATCCAGGACGATTGGCACAGCGGAGATGCCGGCGAACTGCTCGAAGAGCTGGGCTTTTCCTTCCATCACCGGTAGCGCGGCCTTGGGCCCGATGTCGCCAAGGCCAAGCACGGCGGTGCCGTCGGAAACCACTGCGACGTTCTGGCCGGTCCAGGTGTAGGTGCGGGCCAGAGCCGGATCTTCGTGGATGGCCTCACAGACGCGAGCGACACCTGGGGTGTAGCCGATGGAGAGGTCGCGAATTGTCTCGAGCTTCATGGTGGAGTGGGAGCGGAGCTTGCCGCCTCGGTGTGCCTCAAAGATTTCCGCATCGGTGATGGTCGACGGATCTGTGGGGGCGGTGTCCTCCGGTACTGCGTGAAGTGGCGTCTTAGCGGAGTTCGCGTTCGCAGTGTGGGCGGAGGAGCTAGAGGGGGAATTCGCAGCAGGCATGATGACAGTCCAAAACGTGTTGAGTACTGAGTACTTTGTACTTTGAGAAAACTCGACCGCGGCGTGAGCTGCTGGTGGGCAGTGCGTAAAGCCGGGAGCAAAGCTTGGCAGGTGATACGTAGTGGTGTGCGTAAAAACTAAACCAGTCTTGCTATACGGGATTGGTATCTCATTATATGGACAGTGGGGTGGAAAATAAAATCTTTGCGGTTGGGGGAGCGGGGATTTGGGAAGTGTCGTGGGGCTGGCGGCCGCGGGCGTGATGCCGGAACCCCGGCTTTTGCCGAGTTCGACGAGTCCTGCCATGGCATCGTTTGTGTTAAGGGCTACTCAGCTGCGTCGTTTGTGATGAAGGTGTGCATCGAGCTTGCTCGGAAGCATCTTTGTTAGGAAGTGCCTTCGGTGGGGTGTCTATGTGCTGTCGGGTTCCATATGGGCGGCTGTCGTTGGAGGGGCTCCATGCTTTGGCCGCTTTTGGCCTTCTATTGGTTTGGAAAATGTTGGCGATATTATTTGCCGATATTGAGTAAGCGCTGGCCGGGGTTGAAGGTTAGTTTTTAAAGAGATTAACCAGTTCCAAGCCCTGTTCTATGGGGTAGAGGCCTGGTTTTTTCTTACCTTCAGTGGTGCCTTATGGTTCGCGAATCGAAAATATTTGTGTAGTGCGGAAAGTTGAATCCGGAGTTCCTGGGATAGTTCCAACTGACGACAGAGAGCTGTTCGTTTATTGCAACTTCTACGCAGGAGGCTTCTTACGATGTCCGATTCCACTTTCCCCCAGAACCCGCAGAGTCCACAGAACCCGTATGGCTCCCAGAATCCGTACGGCTCCCAGAATCCGCAGGATTCGCTGGGGCAGCAGTCCTACCAGCACAGCCCGCAGGATCCGCTCGGCCAGCAGCCCTACCCGCAGGGTCCGTCGGCAGCGGGGCAGATGCCTCCGGCTCCGAAAGAAAAGAAGAAGGGTGGCTGCTTCAAATGGGGTGGTATTGCCGCGGGCGCTGTCGTGGTCCTCGCTGTGGCGGCCAGCTTGACTGGTGGCGGTGACACTGAGTCGGGTTCCGATTCTGAAGCTGCATCTCTCTTTGGTTCGGAGACTGCCGTTGCGGCTGATTCTGGGACTGTTGAGAATGCCGATTTCGCTGAGTCTTCCGAGGCAGGTGTAGATGAGCAGCAAGGTCAGACGGGGGAGCAGCAAAAGCAGGATGAGAAGGTCCCGACCGAATACAAGAATGCTCTCCGCAAGGCAGAGATTTACGCGAATCGCATGCACATGTCGAAGGCCGGTATTTATGATCAGCTGACCTCGGAGTACGGCGAGAAGTTCTCACCGGAGGCAGCCCAGTATGCAATGGACAATCTCGATGCGGACTGGAATAAGAACGCACTGGAAAAGGCGAGAATCTACCAGGATTCGATGGCGATGTCCCCGGATGCGGTTTACGAGCAGCTGACGTCGGAATACGGCGAGCAGTTTACTCCGGAGGAAGCTCAGTACGCGGTGGATAACCTGTAGCAGCGGGCTTCGTTTGTTGATGACGCCAATTGGCCAGAGTCCAGTTGGATGCCTGCTGCAAAAGAACGGCTTCCGCTTCACCAGAATGCATTTGCTGCACACTGAACGGCTGCTGGTGAAGCGGAAACCGTCTCGGCAGTTTTAATGCGTGACCGGGCAGTTGAGCGAGTGTCTGCAGCACAACTTCGGCGCGGTACAATTCGTGCCGTTTATCAACCGCGCCCGCATCGGCGACCGCGGCGGCAAATCAGAAGTAACCGCGACACTGCGCCGCTACGCAGTCGCAGCACCTATCTTGCAGAAGACATCGCTGAGTTTCGAGTCTCCATCACAGAAGAGCAGCGGCAAGCTTTGTTGAGCGGGATTTCCGAGTACTCCGATGGCGATGAAGAAGTTTTCAGAGCGTATGCTCGCCTGTTGAAATCATCGGACTCAAAAGCCATGGAGTAGCCACATTCGCGGGGTGCGAGTCCCCGCCATGGCACTGCCCCGTTCACTCAATCGATAGTGGCGGGGTTTTCTTATGCCCAAAAACAGATTCACCCAGGAGTTAACGCAGGATTCAACGTGCAATAAGTGGCTCTTTTTTGGCTCATTTTTGGCGCAAAATACCCGTGAAAGTACGTGAAAGTGCGTGAAAAAGAGTGAAAGATAG